>NZ_DATJLI010000001.1:0-21345 GCF_035490575.1 Sphingomonas sp.
GCCCAGCGTCACGGGGTCTAGTGTCGCGTGATAGCCGCGAATGGCGCCCGCCTCCTCCAGCGCGCGAACCCGGCGCAGGCAGGGTGGGGCCGTCAATCCCACGCGCTCCGCCAGATCGACATTGGTCATGCGTCCGTCCTCCTGCAGCAGCGAAAGGATCTGACGGTCGATACGATCGAAATTCATGGGTGCTCCGCGGTCGGTACGAAACGGGGTGATTCCGCGCGCTCTCTTAGAAGATAATTGCTCGGCAGCGCAATTGTCCCACATTGCGACGATGGGGCGACGATGGGTTTTTGGTAACTTCCGGCACCGCTCGTAACCATTTATGGACGATCCATGGTGCATCGACCGGCGCCTGAGGAAGATGATCCGTTGCGCTTTGACGACACTCTTGACACCGTTCTCGCCGCTGACCTTGATACGGCGTTCGGGCGCCAGTCTGCCTATCGGCAACTGGTCGACCTGATCGGGCGCAATCGGGTGCCGGCGGACGCGCGCGCGATCGAGACGCTGGCGCGCATCGCGCCGCAGGTGCCGCTGACCCATCGCACGGCGTCGGCACGGGCGCTTGCCTTTGCGCGGCCGCCCTTCGCGCTGGTGCGCCTGTTCGCGCGCGACGAGCTGGCGGTCGCCGCGCCGGTGCTGAGGACGGCAACGCTCGATGCCGACCAATGGTGCTCGCTGCTGGGCGAACTCGCTCCGCCCGCGCGCGCGATTCTGCGGCACCGACGCGACCTGGGCGCACAGGTCGAGCGCGCGCTGGAGGCGTTCGGCCCAGTCGATTTCGTGCTGCCCGACGATCGCCTTGCCCCGCCTGCCGAAGCGAACGCCACGGCAGTGCCGGAATCCGCCGGCGACGATCCGGTCGCGACCCCGCCGCCCGCCCGCGCGATCCCGCAGACCTTTTCCAGCTTTGGTGCCGTCGCGTTGACGCTGCCGGTGGTGGCGCAGGCGGTTCGGCATAGCGAGGCGCCACCACCGCCGCCGCCAAGCGAACCGCCGCCCGAGGGGCCGTTCCGCATCGCCGAAGTCGTGGCGCGTATCGATGCCTTTCGGGAAGCCCGCGAACGCACCCGGCCCCATGCCAACGATGCCGCGCCCGGCGATGCCGATCGCGTGCGGTTCGAGACCGATGCGGAGGGTGTCGTCCGATATGCCGACGGGCCGGTGCGCGGCGCCATGATCGGCTTGTCGCTGCGCTTGTCCAATAGCGGAATCGCGCGGGTCGATGGCGTCGCGGCCGGCGCATTTCGCCAGCGGGCGCGTTTTCGCGACGCACAGATCCGTATCGACGGCACCGGTCCGGCGGCAGGCATGTGGCTGATGTCGGCGATCCCGGCGTTCGATCCCGCCAGCGGCCGCTTCACCGGCTATCGCGGCACCGTTCGCCGTCCGCATCCTGGCGAGACTGCCGCCCCCGCTGCGGCACCGGCACCCGACGCGCTGCGGCAGCTCGTCCATGAACTGCGGACGCCGACCAACGCCATCATCGGCTTTTCGGAAATGATCGCACTGGAAATGCTGGGGCCGGTCGCCGATCCGTATCGCGGCTATGCCGATGCGATACAACGTCATGCCCGCGACCTGCTGGGTGCGATCGACGACCTGGACCTTGCCGCGCGGATCGAAAGCGACGCGTTGAGCCTGCGGAGCGAGCCGGTGTCGCTGCGCGCCGTGCTGGGGTCGGTCGTTCATGACCTGTCGCCACTGGCCGAAGTGCGCGGTGCGGTCGTGGCGCTCCCCGATCGCGATGCGTCGGTCGAAGGTGATCGTCACGCGATCGAGCGCCTGTTCGGACGCCTGATGGCCACGCTGTTGTCGGCGATGACCCGCGCCGAAATCCTGACCCTGCATTTGTCCGACGATGCCGATATGGTCCGCGTTTCGATTTCCCGACCCGCCGGTTTGCCTGACGGCGCTGATGGCGCCTGTGACGTGAGCGAGGAGGAGGCGGCCTTTTCCGCGCTGCCGCTCGGCACCGGATTCGCGCTGCGGTTGGCGGGCAATCTCGCGCGCGAACTGGGCGGCGCCATGGTGATCGGCGGTGACTCGATCGAAATCAGGCTGCCTGCGCTTCGCAGCGACGGGGAGCGCGCGGCAACCAATTCTTGACCGTGCTGCGGTAAGAGGGCGGGCATGAACCCGAATGACATGCCCGCCGCCGCCGCGCCGCCGATCGGTCCCCGGTTCGACTGGCCCGATACATTCGGCACCCGCTTTGCCATCATGATCGACACCGAGGAGGAGTTCGACTGGAGCGGCCCGTTCAATCGCGACGCGCGCGGGGTCAGCGCGGTGCGTGCGTTACCGGATATGCATCGCCGGTTCGCCGATCGCGGGGTGCCGCTGACCTATCTGGTCGATCATCCGATCGCGTCGACCCCCGAAGCAAGCGAGACGATCGCCGCGCTCTTGGCCGACGGAGTAAGCGCTGTCGGCGCGCATCTTCACCCCTGGGTCAATCCGCCGCATCTGGAAACGGTGTCGGTCGCCAACAGCTTTGCCGGCAATCTGTCTTCCTCGCTTGAGCGGGCAAAGCTGGAGGCGCTGGGAGAAGCGATCCTGCGCGGTTTCGGCCAGCAACCGCGCATCTTCCGCGCCGGGCGTTATGGCATGGGACCGGCGACCCATGAAACGCTGGCCGCACTCGGCTATGTGATCGATACGTCGATGCGGGCGCGCTTTTGCTATCTGGGTCAGCATGGACCCGATTTTCGACATGTCGACAATCATGCGTTTCGTGCCGGGCCAGGCGGCGTGCTGCTCGAATTGCCGCTGACCACGGTATGGACGGGCGCGCTTCGTCGCGCCGGCGCCAGCCTGTATGACCGCGTGGACAGGATACCGAGAGGGCGGGGTATTGCGTCGCGCCTGGGCTTGCTCGACCGTGTTTCGCTGACGCCGGAGGGGGTTCCGGTCGAACAGGCATTGCAGGCGGTCGACCGCGCACTGGCCGACGGCGTTCGGCTGCTCAATTTTTCGTTCCATTCCCCGACCGTTCAACCGGGCATGACGCCATATGTCCGCGATGCCGGCGATCTGCGGCGTTTCCATGCATGGTGGGATGCAGTGCTCGATCTTCTCGCACGGCGCGGCGTCGCCCCCGTCCCGGCGGCGGAACTCCTCGCAACGGCAATGCGCGATCCGCTTGCCCCGGCGGCCTGATTTCCGCTAGGCGAGCGACCGCTGGTGCGGGCCTGTAGCTCAACGGTTAGAGCTGGCCGCTCATAACGGCTAGGTTGCGGGTTCGAGTCCTGCCGGGCCCACCAGCATCATCAATGGCTTTGCCAACCGCGATTTTGCGGCTAAGGGCAGCCGTTCCGGTCGGGGAGTGGCGCAGTCCGGTAGCGCGCCTGCTTTGGGAGCAGGATGTCGCAGGTTCGAATCCTGTCTCCCCGACCAACTTCAGGAAACCGATGTTTCGGCCATGGCGTGAGCGCATGGCATGAATGGCGGCGGCATCTGACGCTCAGCCGGATCGTTCCTGACAGCGCATGATCGGGGCGTTCGGCAAGCGCCTTGAACGCGGATGCCTTGGCCAGCACGCGTTGCGCGCCACCGCATCGCCTCGACCCATCAGGGCGGTGTCAGGCTGGCATGTCGGCAACGGCAGCCGACAGGCGGTCGAGCAGTTCGTCCGCCGCAAACGGCTTGCTGACGACCGGATGGCCGTCAAAGCCCATGGGCAGATGCTCATGGCCATATCCGGTTACGAACACGAACGGGATCGCGCGTTCCCGAAGTGCCAGGGCTACGGCTTCGACGGTTTCGCCCTGGAGATTGCCGTCGAGCAGTGCGGCATCGAATGATTCGCTGCGGATCGCTGTCAGCGCGGCGTCCCGCGTCGCGACCGGGCCGATCGCGGCGATATCATTGTCGGCAAGCAGAGCACTGATCTCCATGCCGATCAGCGGCTCATCCTCGATCACCAGCACGCGTGTCGGTCGGGATCGCGGGCTGTCGGCGGTCGGAGCGGGGCGGGACGCTGCTTCCTGCGTTTCGAATTGCGAAGCGGCCCGCGGGCGCGCGTCATAGGGCAGGGTCAGGCGCCACGTCAGCCCCGCCCGCCCATATTCTGCGGCCGCCGTGCCACCCTCGGCCCGCAGGCTGCGCTCGATCAACGCGCTGCCAAAACCCCGTCGGGCAGGGGGTGCCGCCGGCGGGCCGCCGCGTTCGCACCAGTTCAGCGTCAAAATACCGTCGCCGACCGACCAGTCCAGCGACACGCGCCCCTGCGGAACCGACAAGGCGCCGTATTTATGGGCGTTGGTCGTCAGTTCGTGCAGCACCAGCGCCAGATGCAGCGCCGGTTCGGGCTTTAGGTCCAGTTCCGGCCCGCGTGCGTGCAGCCGCGATGGTTCGATCGTGCCAGTCTGGATCTGCCCCTCGATCAACTCACGCAGGCTGGCACCCTGCCACGTCGTGCTGCTGAGCAGCGAATGCGCGCGCGCAAGCGCATGGATGCGGCCGATGAAGGTCGGCGCGAAATCGGACGGGCCGGTCGAATGCCGCAACGTCTGCGTCGCGATCGCCTGAACCGAGGCAAGCGTGTTCTTCACCCGGTGGTTCAGTTCGCCGATCAACAGTTGCTGCGTCGCCTCCGCCCGCTTGCGAGCGGTCACGTCGAGGATCTGGACATTGATCGACACCAGCACGCCCGATATGTCGAGAAGCGCGGAGCAATAGCATTCGCAATCGATCCGGCCGCCCTCCGCCGTCCGAAGGCTGAGAGGTCGCATTTCACGCAGTCGCCGCCCCGCCATCATGTCGTCGGCAAGCCCGGCGACGGTCGCCACATCGTCGGGTTCGAGCCAGTGGAGTTCGCCGATCGCGAATCCCTCCACTTCGGCGGCACGCCAGCCCAGCAGCCGCTCGGCCCCCTGCGACCAGGCGAGGATACAAAGCGCCGGGTCGACCTCGACAATGGCGAGTGGCGAATTGTCGCGGTGCGCCTGTAACCGGGCAAGGGCGGCGGCGTGTTCGTCGCGCTGTCGCGCCAGTTCGCGACGCTGTCGGAACAGTTCGACAAACACCGCCACCTTGCTGCGGACGATCTGGGTGTCGACGGGTTTGAGCAGATAGTCGATCGCGCCGGTTTCATATCCGCGAAACGTGCGGCGTTCGTCGGTGGCGACTGCGGTCAGGAAGATGATCGGCACTCGCCGCGTGCGCTCGGTCCCGCGCATCAGTTCGGCAAGCTCGAAGCCGTCCATGCCCGGCATCTGCACGTCAAGCAGCGCCAGCGCGACATCCTCAACCAGCAACAGCTCCAGCGCCTCCATGCCGGAGCGCGCCTTTTTGATGACCACCTCGTCGCTGCCCAGCAGCGCCTCCAGCGCGGTCAGATTTTCTTCGACATCATCGACGGCCAGAATGGTGACGGGTTCAGGCCGCATCGCTCACCTCATCCAGCGCGACGTGGTTGCGGCGATAGATTTTCTCGCGCTCGTCAAAGTCGCTGAACCCATCGGCATGGGCCGAAAAACGCAGCGTCTCGCGCGCACCGAGGCCCAGGAAACCGCCGCGCACCAGCGACCGGCCGAACAGGCCGAGCGCGCGGTCCTGAAGCTGGCGGTCGAAATAGATCAGGACGTTGCGGCTCGACACCAGTTGCACCTCGCTGAACACCGCGTCGGTCGCCAGGCTGTGCGCGGCGAAAACTGCGCGCGCGCGCAGCGACTTGTCGAACACCGCGCGGCCATAAGCGGCGGTATAATAGTCCGAAAGCGAGCTGCGTCCGCCCGATGCGCGGTGGTTGGCGGTGAATTGCGGAATACGCTCCATTTCATAAACACCGGCCTCCGCCTGCGCCAATGCCGCCGGGCTGATATCGGTGCAGTAGAAAATCGTGCGATCCTCAAGCCCCTCCTCGCGAAACAGGATGGCGAGCGAATAGAACTCCTCGCCATTCGCGCAGCCCGCGATCCAGACCTTTAGCGAGGGATAGGTGCGTAGGTGCGGGACAACCGTTTCGCGCAGTGCGCGGAAATAGGCGGGATCGCGAAACATCTCGCTGACCTGGATGGTCAGATAGCCTATCAGGCCGGCGAATGTTGCGGGATCGCGCAGAACGCAGTGCTGAAGCTGCGACAGGCTGTCGCAATCGAAGCGCTGGCGCGCGCGCGCCAGGCGGCGATGCAGCGAGCCGAGTGAATAGCCCCGGAAATCATATTGGTAATGCCGCCAGATCGCCTCCAGAAACAGGTCCAGTTCGATTTCCTCGTGCGGCTCGAAAGTTTCCGGCTGGATCATCGCGGCATCCACACGCGCACCAGGCTGAGCAGCTTGTCGACATCGAGCGGCTTGGCGAGATAGTCGTTGGCGCCGGCGTCCAGGCAATCCTGCTGGTCACGCGCCATCGCCTTGGCCGTCAGCGCGATGACCGGCAGGGTGCGGCCCCATGCGTTCCTGCGGATTTCGCGCGTCGCGGTCAGGCCGTCCATTTCGGGCATCATCACGTCCATCAGCACCAGGTCGATCGGCCCGTTATCGTCCGACTGCGCGCGCTCCAGCGCCTCCAGCCCCTCGCGCCCGTTTCGCGCGATCTGCACGGTCACGCCGTGCGGCTCAAAGATGCTGGTCAGGGCATAGACGTTACGAATGTCGTCCTCGACCACCAGGATACGCCGCCCTTCCAGCGCGGCGTCGCGGCCCAGCGACTTGGCGATCAATTGCTGTTGCGGTTCGGGCAGTTCGGACACGACCTGATGCAGGAACAGGGTTACTTCATCGAGCAGCCGTTCGGGCGATTTGGCGCCCTTTACGATGATGGATTTGGAATATTTGCGGAGCCGCAGTTCCTCATCGGGGTCCAGGTCGCGGCCGGTATAGACGATGACCGGCGGGAAGCCGACATTGTCGTCGGCGCTCAGCCGTTCGAGCAGGTCCATGCCCGACGCATCGGGCAGGTTCAGGTCAAGGACCATGCAGTCGAACGTCTCGCGGCCCAGCATGTCGAAACACGCCGCGGCCGAATGCGTCTCCACCGTCTCGACATCGCGGCTGGCGAGCAGCAGCTTGATGCTTTCGGCCTGCTGCGCGTCATCCTCGACCACCAGCACGCGGCGCATCCGCTGGGCCATGCGCGCCTCCAGACCCTCCAGCATGTCGATCAGCTGTTCGCGCCGGACGGGCTTGAAGAGATAACCGATGGCGCCGCTCGACAGCGCGGCCTGGCTGTCATCGTCGACCGACACGACGTGAACCGGAATGTGACGCGTCGCCACATCGCGCTTGATGCGGTCGAGCACCGACAGCCCGGTATGGTCGGGCAGGTTCATGTCGAGGATGACGGCATGCGGCAGATATTGGCGCACCATCAGCGCGCCTTCGTCGGCGGTGCCGGCGATCAGGCACTGAAAGCCCAGTTCATGCGCGATTTCGCACAGGATGCGGGCGAAGACCGGATCGTCCTCCACCACCAGGATGACGCGTGCGTCGCCGCTCAGCTTTTCGCGGTCGTCCTCGACGTTCATCGGGCGCGGCAGGCGCGCGGGCTTTGCGTTCGAGGGTTGCGGGCGCGGATCGGGCAGGGCGGGGCGGGGCGGGACGGAAGCCGCGCTGGCGTTGAACCGTTCGGGCAGGACCAGCGTGAAGCTGCTGCCCTGTCCGGCCGCGCTCTCGATCACGATCTCGCCGCCCAGCAACCGCGTCAGTTCGCGCGAGATCGACAGGCCAAGGCCGGTGCCGCCATATTTGCGGCTGACGGTGCCGTCGGCCTGCCGGAATGCCTCGAATATCACCTGTTGCTTGTCGGCGGGAATGCCGACGCCGGTGTCCGCGACGGTAAAGCCGATGCGGCCGTCCGCACGCCGCGCAACCGACAGCGTGATCGATCCCTTGTCGGTGAACTTGATCGCGTTCGACAGAAAGTTCTTGAGAACCTGTTCCAGCCGCTGTGGGTCGGTTTCGACCTCCAGCGGCCCGTCGGCGTTCGACACGGCGTCGAACGCCAGTCCCTTTGCCGTGGCGGCGGGGCCGAACACCGCGCGCATCTTGTCGAGCAGCGGCGGCACGCGCAGCGACCGCAATTGCAGCTCCAGCTTGCCCGCCTCGATCTTGGAAATGTCGAGGATGTCGTTGATGAGCGTCAGCAGGTCATTGCCCGATGTTTCGATCGTCTCGGCATGGCGGACCTGTTCAGACGACAGATTGCCCTGGCGGTTTTCGGCCAGCAATCGCGCCATGATGAGCAGCGAATTGAGCGGGGTGCGTAATTCGTGGCTCATATTGGCCAGGAACTCGGACTTGTAACGGCTCGCCTGCGCCAGTTCCGCCGAGCGCGCTTCCAGCGATCCGCGTGCGGCGGTCAGGTCGTCGCGCTGTGCCTCAAGCTGCCGGGTCTGCGCCTCCAACTCGACATTGGTCTGTTCCAACTCGCTCTGCTGCGATTCCAGACGCGCGGCGGCTTCCTCCAATTGGCGGGTCTGAGCTTCCAGTTCTTCGTTGCTGGCGCGCAATTCGTCGCTCTGCGCCTGCAGTTCCTCGGCCTGCTGGCGCGTTTCCTCAAGCAGTTCGCGAAGGCGCGCGCGATATTTGCCCGACCGGATGGCAACGCCCAGTTGACCGCCGATCCGCTCAAGCAGCATTTCGGCGTCAGCCGGCATCGCCCCATCGGCAAAGCCAAGTTCCATGACTGCATTGACCGTGCCGTCGGCCATGGTCGGCGCGATCAGCAGTCGCGACGGCCGCGCACGGCCCAGCGCCGATCCGAAATACAGATATCCCTCCGGCACGTCACCGATGACGAAGCGGCGCTGATCGGCCGCGGCTTGTCCCAGCAATCCGTCATGCTCCCCGATACGTTCGGGCAGCGGCGCATCGGCGGGGACGCCATAAGCGGCATGGCGCGCAAAGCCTTCACCATCGCGAATGAACAGCGCGCCTGCCTGAGCGCCAAGATATTCCGCCAGATATTTCAGTGCGTTGCGGCCCATAACATCCAGCGGTTGTTCGCCCGCCACCGCATTGGCAAGACCGACCTGTCCTACCTGCAACCATTCCTGCCGCTGCACTTCGATGCGGTTGCGGATGAACAGGTGGCCGGTGATGGCGAGCACCCAAATCACCGACATGCCGATCGCCCGGTTCGCGATCGCCAGTTGGTCGGCGATACCATCGGGGGCCAGCGTGAACCCCGCGATGGTCAGCAGCGTCGCCATGGCCGCGACAAGCGAGGGGACGATCGGACGGCTTGCCAGATAGGCAAGCACGGTAGGGATCAGATAGACGACCCACACCGCTGTTCCCAAGGGAAACAGGGTGTCCGCCAGAAACGGCAGGATCAGCAGAATCGCCAGCGCGGCGTAGATCATCGGGTCGCGGCGCGCGACGGACAAGCGAAGGGACATGGACGCGCAATTAATGCGTCACATCGATAATCCAAAGCGTTTCGTTGGCTGCGGCCGATCAGCGTGTCTCGATCCAGCGTTGTGTCTCGATCCAGCGTTGCAGCAATTCGGGCCAGATCCCGACCGGCTTGCCGCGTGCCCCCGCCAGTCCGAAGCCGTGGCCGCCGCTGGCAAACAAATGGCTGTCGACGGGAATGCCGCGCGCTCGCGCTGCGGCGCGCAGCAACAGGCTGTTTTCGACCGGCACGACATTATCATCCTCGGCATGGACGAGGAACAGCGGCGGCGCATCGGCGGGCATGTTGCGGTCGGGCGAATGTGCCTGTTCGACCGGGTGTGCCGCTTCGGTCCCCAGTAACTGGTTGCGCGATCCGCCATGCGCGACCGGCGCCGTCATCGAGATGACCGGATAGATTGGCGCTGCGAGCCATGGGCGCGCGGGCAGGCGGTCGGCGGCATCGATGGTCGCGTAAACCGGCGCGTCGAAACGCGTGGCAAGGTCGGCGCATAAATGCCCGCCCGCTGAAAAACCGACCGCCACGACGCGCTCGGCATCGAACCCGTATCGGTCGGCGCGCGACCGGATCACGCGCATCGCGCGCTGTGCATCGGCCAGCGCGACATCGGCGCGGTTGGCCCAGCCTTCACCCGGCAACCGATAGAAAAGCACGAACACGGTATAGCCGCGCGCCGACAGCCAGCGGCCCAGTTCATACCCCTCCTTGTCGATGACGATCACGCTATAGCCGCCGCCCGGCGTCACCAGCACCGCACGGCCATTGGGGCGCGCCGGGCGAAACACGACCAGGCGCGGGCGCGCCACGCCGCGCACGAAGCGGTCGCTTGTCGCGCGCTCCTCGCCACGCTGGACCACTTGTTCGACCAGGCCCGACGGCGGCGTCAGCACGCCCGACGGCCACAGGTCGATCGTTTCGACCGGATCGGACAGCGCCGGCTGCACGCCGCCGGTCGCGGGTGGCGGCGTCTGGCCCGGCACGGGCGCGGCGAGCGTGCCCGCGCCAATCGCCAGCAATGCGCGGCGGTCGAGTTTCATGCGTCCTCTCCCTAATTCGTCCGTGCGATCTTCGTTCGTCCACGGTTGACGCCCCGTTTCGGGCCATTCGTCGCACAGCGATGGCTTGACGTCACCCCGGCAGTGATTGCACCCATTCGCGATTGGGGGGAAGATCATTGCGAAAGCCGCTGACCGTTGCCGCGCTGAACGAACTGGGCCGGGTCCAGTTGTCGCCCAGCTTTTTCATGCGCGACTTTCTGTATTCCGAAATCGCGGCGCTGAACGGCCTGTCGAACATTCCCGATAATCCAGATCTGGCAATCGAGGCAGGGACGCGGCTCTGCACCGAATTGCTGGAGCCATTGCAGGACGCGTTCGGGCGGATCACAATCCGCTCAGCCTATCGATCGGCGGAGGTGAACCGGCTCGGCCATGCCAAGGGCCATAATTGCGCGTCGAACGAACGCAATCACGCCGCCCATATCTGGGACGTGCGTGATGCCCGCGGTCATATGGGCGCGACGGCGTGTATCGTGGTGCCGAGCTTTGCCAACCGGTTCGACCAGCCGGGCGACTGGAAGCGGCTGGCATGGTGGGTGCACGACCATCTGCCCTATGCCACCATGGAGTTCTTCCCCGTGCGCTGGGCGTTCAACCTAGGCTGGCACGAAGTGCCGTCGCGCATGATCTACAGCCATGTGCCCGAAGATCGCGGCTATCTGACCAAAGCGGGCATGGCCAATCATGCCGGCAGCCACGAAGACGAATGGGCCGGGATCCTGCCCTGATGCGGTCAGCGTGATACGGGCAGGCAGGCCGCGCCACTGCGTTTGACGGCGGCGCAGGCGCGCGATGCCTCCGCACTCGATGCGAACGGCCCGGCCAGCAGGCGCGTGACCGATCCCGATTTGACGTAATAGGGTTGCGTGCCCGACAGGCCCGCATTGCCCGACAGCTTGCTCCACAGGCCGCGCGCATTGCCGTCGTCGCGGAAGGCGCCAAGCTGAACGCGCCAGCCGCCGTCACGGCGCGGGGCGGGGGCTGCCGGCTTGGGCGCGGCACGGCTCGCAACGGGCTTTGGCGACGGCGCCGCGGCCGGCGTGGCGGGGCGCGACGCCGGCACCTCGGCGCGGGCCACGGGCCGTGATGCTTCGGGTGCGCGCGCTTCCGCCAATGCCGGGCGACCGGCCTCGCGCTCATATTGCCGCGCCAGTTCCAGCCCCTTCTGCCGCTCCTGAAGGCTGATGAAACGGTCCATCTGTGCCATTGAACCAGCCGCCTGTGGCAGGCCGGTGGAATTGGCGCGCACCATCAAGGCATAGGCGCGCACCCAGTCACGCGTCACGACATCGCCGTTGAACAACATCGTGCCCAGCACGAACTGCGCCCGCGGCTCCCCGCGCGCGACCGACTTTTCCAGCCACTGGACGGCTTCGGCGCGCTTGTTGTTCTGGAACAGCGCCAGGCCCAGATTATCCTCCGCTTGACGGTGGCCCTGGGTCGCGGCCTTGCGATACCATTGTTCGGCCTGCGCGACATCGGCGGGCACGCCGCGACCCAGCTTATATGCCTGTCCCAGATTGAATTGCGCGTCGGCATCACCCGCAACCGCGGGCGCGCGCCACAGGTCGACCGCCTTTTTATATTCACCCCGCGACCAGGCATCGACGCCCGACTTGACGGCATTCGCCTGGGGCATCGGTGCCGCCGCCACGATCGGCGCGGTGGCAAGGGCGGTCATGAGAAGCGGCATCTGCATCAAGCGATCCCCACGCTGGAGCGTTTGTGAACAATGACCATCGAGCGTGGCCTGCAAAGGTTTCCCGACCATTAACCGCATCCGACAACATGTCGGCAAGCGGCGTTAACCTCTTTTTATCGCATGTGGTGGCATTTGCCATGTTCGATTGGTGGGCAATCAGGGGATGATATGCGCGTTCTGGCGATGGCATCGCAGAAAGGCGGTTCGGGAAAGACGACGTTGTCGGGGCACCTGGCGGTGCAGGCCGAGCGTTCGGGCGCCGGACCCGTGGTGCTGATCGACATCGATCCGCAGGGCAGTCTGGCCGACTGGTGGAACGAACGGGAGGCCGACGAGCCTGCCTTTGCCCAGACGACGGTCGCGCGCCTTGCCGCCGATCTTGAGATATTGCGCCAGCAAGGCTTCAAGCTGGCCGTCATCGATACGCCGCCCGCGATCACGATGGCGATCCAGAGCGTCATTCAGGTCGCCGAGCTGATCGTCATTCCCACGCGCCCCAGCCCGCACGACCTGCGCGCCGTGGGCGCCACGGTCGACCTGTGCGAACGTGCCGGCAAGCCGCTGATCTTCGTCCTGAACGCCGCGACGCCAAAGGCGCGCATCACGACCGAGGCGATGGTCGCGCTTTCCCAGCACGGCACCGTCGCACCGGTGACGGTCCACCACCGCACCGATTTCGCTGCATCGATGATCGATGGGCGCACCGTCATGGAAATCGACCCGCGCGGCCGGTCGGCGGGTGAGATCGAGGCGCTGTGGACCTATGTCGCCGATCGCCTTGAAAAGAATTTCCGCCGCACCGTTTTCGCGGCACCCGCGATCAACGGCATGGGTTTTGGCGGCACACGTCCGACCGGCGGCTTTGGCCGCCGGGTTGTGAGCTGAGGGGGCCGATATGTCCGGCAACTCCAAGCCGATCGCTTCGCTGTCGTCCGGCCTGCTGGCGCGCAAAGGGCAGGCGCGACCCGCGATGCGACCACAGGCCTATGCCGAACCCGGTGCGGCGCTGGACGATTTGGGCTGGAACGACCTGGGCGACGCCGGCAATGCGACCCGGGTTCAGCCGCTGTCGGCCGATGTCCAGCCCGCCACCGACGCGTCGCCGCCCGCGGTTATCGAACAACGCAACGCCCTTGCCCGTCAGATCGCCGACTTGCCGGCAGGCGAGCTTGAACGCATCAGACGCACCGTCGCCGCCCGAAAGGGCAAGGCGGCATTCACCCTGCGGCTGGATGCGGATCGCCACATGCGGCTGCGGCTTGCCAGCGCGATCACGGGTCGTTCGGCACAGTCGGTCGTGACCGGGGCGCTGGACCAATATCTTGAGACACTTGCCGATGTGGGAGCGCTTGCGGCGCATCTGCGTGACGGCGACAGCAATCGTTGAACGGGGAACGGACGATGCACTGGGGCAAGCGAATTGGGCTGGGCATGGCGGCGACCACCGCCATCAGCGGCGCACTGATCGGCGGCGTGGTGATGAACCTGTCGGCCGCCGTCGCGAGCGATCGCGATATCGCCGCACAGGCAAAGGCCGCTGCAAAACAGGCCCGGCTGGCCGAAAAGGCACTGGATCGCGACCGCACCGACGAAGCGATCGGGCGCGCGGAACAGGCGGTGTTGCTGGCGCCGGACGATGCGGCGCACCGCGCGCTGCTTGGCCGCGCCTATCTGGCAGCGGGGCGCTTCAATTCGGCGGCGCAGGTGTTCGAGGGCGTGCTGTCGCTCGACCCGGCTGACGGCCGCACCGCGCTCAATCTGTCGCTGGCGCGTATTGCGCTGGGCGACTGGCAGGGCGCGCGCCGCCTGCTCGACGACAATGCCTCGTCGATCCAGCCTGCCGATCGCGGGCTTGCCATCGCGCTGGCGGGCGACCCGATGGCGGCCATCGAAGTGCTCGGCGCTGCCGCGCGAGAGCCGACCGCCAATGCCAAGGTCCGCCAGAATCTGGCGCTGGCGCTGGCGCTGGGCGGAAAATGGTCCGAGGCGCACATGGTCGCGTCGGTCGACCTGTCGCCTGCCGATGCCAGGAAACGGATCATCGAATGGGCGCATTTCGCGCGCCCCGTGCGCGCGACCGATCAGGTCGCCGCGCTGCTCGGCGTCACGCCGGTCGAGGATGGCGGGATGCCCGTGCAACTGGCGTTGCGCCCGTCGACGCCCGCCGTGGCGGTCGCGGCGGTCCCAGCGCCGATGGCAGCCTATGTCGCCGTTGCCGCTGCCCAGACGCCACCGCCGGTCGAGGCGCCCGCTGTCCCTGACGTCGCGCAGGCGGCGGAGCCGCGCATCGTCTTCGCCGCGCGGCAGGAAATCGTCCAGTCGATCCCGCAGCGCGTGAATCGCGCCGCGCCGGTTCGGACGGCGCGTGCCGACCCGGCACGCTCGACACCGAACCCATCCGAGCCGCGCCCGGCGCCCCGCGCGCTGGCCGGCGGGCAATATTATGTCCAGCTCGGCGCCTTTGAGAATGCCGGCGTGGCCCGTGACGCATGGAGCCGGTTGAGCGCACGCGTGTCCGCCCTGGCCGGTCAGACGCCGCGCGGGATGAGCGCCACGGTCGATGGCGGGCAATATTATCGTCTGTCGGTCGGCGGCTATGCCCGTGGCGACGCCAATGCGCTGTGCCGGACGGTTCGCGCACGCGGCGGTCGCTGCTTCGTGCGGGCGGGCGCGGGCGAGGCGGTCGCGTCATGGGCACGCGGCGCGCAACTGGCTTCGCGCTGAAGATCAAGGCTTAGGGGAGGGGGAGGCGTCAGGCCGCGAGCCTGACGCCACCTTTGATCGTCCGCAGCACGCGGCCCTGAACGGGCAGGCCATCGAACGGCGTGTTGCCCGCGCGCGCGACCATCGCATCGCCGACGATCTGCCACGGCGCGCGGGGGTCGACCAGCACCAGATCGGCGGGTGCGCCGGGCGTCAGCGTGCCGGTGTAGAGACCCATCAGCCGGGCGGGTGTCACCGACAGCATCGCGAACAGTCGCTGGAACGACAGCCCGGCATCGCGTGCCAGGCCGAGTGACAGCGCCAGCAGCGTCTCGGCCCCCGACATGCCCGGCGCCGAATCGGTAAAGGGCAGCCGCTTTTCCTCCGGCCCGCGCGGGTCGTGGCCTGAACACAATATGTCGATTGTCCCATCCGCCAGCGCGGCGAGCGCGGCCACGCGGTCGGCTTCGCTGCGGAGTGGCGGCGACAGGCGGGTGAAGGTGCGGAAATCGCTCATCGCAATGTCGGACAGCAGCAGGTGCGCGGGCGTGATGCCGCACGTCACGCGAACGCCGCGCGCCTTGGCCGCCCGGATCAGGTCGAAACCAGCCGCTGTCGTTACCTGCCGGAAATGGATCGCCGCGCCGACATGTTCGGCCAGCATGGTGTCGCGCGCGATGGCGAGTGCTTCGGCAATGGCGGGCGCCGCGGGCAGCCCCAGGCGCGTCGCCGTCTCTCCCTCGGTCGCGACCGCGCCGCCGGTCAGCGCAATATCCTCGGCATGGGAGATGACTGTCAGGCCCAGGTCGCGGGCATAGCCCAGCACGCGACGCATGACATTGGCATCGCCGATCCAGTGGCGGCCCGTCGCCACCGCCCGTGCACCGGCCTCTGCGTTGATTGCCATTTCGGCGAGGTCCAGCCCTTTAAGCTCGCGAGTCGCGGCGGCAATGGGGTGCACCCATAATTCGGGCTTGCCGATGTCGGATGCGCGCTGGACGATGCCCGGATCGTCGAGGATCGGCGACTGGTCGGGCATCAGACCGATCCGCACGATGCCCCCGGCGATGCACGCGGCCTTGTCGATCGCGAACACGCCCAGGTCGAACAGCGCGGGGGCCAGCAGCTTGCCCCCGCAATCAACCGTCCGCGCGTCGGCGGGGATTTCGACCGGACCGGCAGCGGCAATGCGGTCGCCGGTGACGATCAGCGCGCCGTCGCGCTCGCCGGTTTCCGGGCAGACGAGCCGTGCGTTGACATAAGCGGTGGTGGTCATGCCCAACCGTCCACCCGGCGCGACCGCCGCGTCAGCACGTCGAGGCACGCCATCCGAACCGCGACCCCCATCTCGACCTGTTCGGTGATGGCCGAACGGCCTGCCATGTCGGCGACGCTGGACGTGATCTCGATCCCCCGGTTCATCGGGCCGGGATGCATGACCAGCGCATCGGGCCTGGCCCGCGACAGCCGTTCGGGCGTCAGGCCGTAGCGACGATGATATTCGCGAGTCGAAGGGATATAGGCACCCGACATCCGCTCGTTCTGAAGCCGCAGCATCATCACCACATCGGCGCCCTCAAGCGCGGCGTCGAAATCGGTAAAGGGCGTGACGTGCATGGCCTCGATCGCGGGCGGCATAAGCGTCGTTGGCGCGACAACGCGCACTTCGGCCGCGAGGGCGGTCAGCGCCAGGATGTTCGAGCGGGCGACGCGGCTGTGCAGGATGTCACCGCAAATGACGACGCGCTGGCCCTGCACCATCCCCCGCCGGCGGCGGATGGTCAGCGCGTCGAGCAGCGCCTGGGTCGGGTGTTCGTGCGCACCGTCCCCGGCGTTCAAAACGGGGCAGTCCACCTTGTCGGCGATCAGCCCGACCGCGCCCGACGCCATATGCCGAATGACGATCACGTCGGCGCGCATGGCGTTCAGCGTGACGGCGGTGTCGATCAGCGTCTCGCCCTTCTTCACGCTCGACGCCGCGACCGTCATGTTGACGACATCGGCCCCCAGCCTTTTGCCCGCGATTTCGAAGGACAAAAGCGTGCGCGTCGAGTTTTCGAAGAAGGCGTTGATCTGGGTCACGCCCTCCAGCCGCCGGTCGCTTGTGGCGCGGGCGCGGTTCGCCTCGATCCACTGTTCGGCTTCATCCAGCAGGAACGTGATTTCGTGCGGCTGAAGGCCCGAAATACCGGTCAGGTGCCGGTGCGGAAACACGGTGCCGCCGGGCAATTGGGCGGATGGGCGATGATCGGATGGGGCTTGCATCGGACCCGGCGGTTATCCGCGCGGGGCAGGGGATGCAAGCGACCCGCGATCAGTCGTCATCATCGCGCCACTGGCGTTCCTCGCGCTCGCGACGGCGCTGCTCCTCGCGCAGGCGACGGCCCTCTTCCGCCTCCCTTTTTCGCATCTTGCGGCCGTAATTGCGGTCGGCCTCTTCCTGGCTGGTGGTGGTCCAGTCGATCGCCTGTCCACCTGCCTTGACCGGCAGCGTCGCGACGTCCCACGCGGTCTTGGCGATACAGCCGCCGCTCAGCAGCGGGATCGTGCACACCGCCACGGCCATGATGATACGCATTTCACTTCTTTCCCGCATCCAGCGCCGCATCGCGCGCGGCGACGCCATCATAGGGGAAATCGGTAAAGAAGCCATCGACCCCGGCGGCGATCTGGCGCTGCATCTCGTCACGCAACCGTCCGCGCGCGCGCGGATCGGTGCCGTCGCGGTCCCGAAGCGGCAGGAAGACGTTTTCGGCGCGGATCGTCCATGGATGCACCAGCAGCCCGGCTGCATGGGCAGCCGCGACAAGGCCGGTCGGCTGCCCGTCATCGGCCACCGTCAGGCGCTTTTCCGGGCCGATGCCGTCGGCATAGCTTGCAATCGCGCGCAGCCCCTGCGGCGTCAGCATCGTCGCATAGCCGGGCACCGCATTGTCGGCGGGCGCGCCGGCCCCGACCATCAACTGCACCAGTCGCAGCCGCGTGATGCCGCGCAGCGCCTTGAGATTATTGACCTCGAACGACTGGATGAACACCGGCGCGTCGGCCGAGTCCCAGCCGGCGGCGTGGAGCTGTTCGACCAGCCGCTTTTCCATCGGCTTGCCGATCGAGGCGAAATAGCTGGGGTGCTTGGTTTCGGGATAGATGCCGATCGTCCGCCCGGTTTCGGTCGAGCGCTGCTTGGCCAGCGCGATCACCTCGGCCAGCGTCGGCACCTCGAACCGGCCGTCGAACGCGGCGCTTTCGGGGCGCAGTTCAGGCAGCCGTTCTTTGGCGCGCAGCGTTTTAAGCTCGGCAAGCGTGAAATCCTCGGCAAACCAGCCGGTGTGCGACTGGCCGTCGATCACCTTGGTCGTGCGCCGGTCGGCAAAGGCCGGGCGCGTCGATATGTCGGTGGTGTCGGTGATGTCGTTCTCGTGCCGCGCGACGAATACGTCGTCCCTGGTCAGCACCAGATCGGGTTCGATGAAATCGGCCCCTGCATCGATGGCGCGGTCATAGGCCGCGAGCGTGTGTTCGGGCCGTTCCCCGCTGGCGCCGCGATGGGCGATGACGATCGGCCGGACCTGTGCCTGCGGTGAGCCGATCGCCGCCAGAGCCATTGCCGCCAACAGGACCACTCCCATATCCCGAACTTCCTTGCAGCTATGGGCATTAACACTGCCCCTTGGGTTCGCCTATGCGGACGCCGGATGACGGACAGGTGACAGCGTGAACGACAATGACCGGGTAATCGCCGCCGCGCGTGACTGGGCCGGGGCGCCGATGGCGTTGGCGACGGTCGTATCCACCTGGGGTTCCGCCCCGCGCCCGCGCGGCAGCCACATGCTGGTTCACGGCGACGGCCGGTTCGAAGGATCGGTGTCGGGTGGCTGCGTCGAAAACGATATCATCGCCACTGCCGCTCAAGTCATCGGCGGCGCGCCCGCGGTGCTGAAGCGTTACGGGGTCGAGGATGCCGCCGCCTGGGAAGTCGGTCTGCCCTGTGGCGGCGAGATTGCGGTGCTGGTCCAGCCGGTGGCCGCGCACGGTTTCGATCCCGAACTGTTCGCCCGGATCGCGGAAGCGCGCGCGGCAGGGCGCAGCCTGTCGGTATCGACCGATCTGGACAGCGGGCAGTCGTCGCTTCGCCCGGTCGAGGGTGCCGCTTTCGTCAATCGTTACGATCCGCCGCGCCGGTTGTTGATCGTCGGCGCGGTCCAGATCGCGCAGGCACTGTCCGGCCTCGCCCGGCCGCTGGGGATCGACACGCTGGTCATCGATCCGCGCGAGCGTTTCCTGACGGCCGAGCGGTTCCCCGGCGTGACGCTCGATGATCGCTGGCCCGACGAGGCGATCGAGGCGCTGTCGCCCGGCCGCACCAGTTCGGTCGTGACGCTCAGCCACGATCCCAAGATCGACGATCCCGCGCTGGTCGCCGCACTGGCCGCGCCGACCGGCTATGTCGCCGCACTGGGCAGCCGTCGCAGCCACGCCGCGCGGCTCGATCGGCTGGCGGCGATGGGCGTCGAGGCAGCGCAACTCGCGCGGATCGACGCGCCTGCGGGACTGTCGATCGGCGCCATCGGCCCCGCTGAAATCGCGCTGTCGATCGCTGCCGCGATGGTTCAGGCGTGGCGGAACGACGCGACGTGATTGCCGCGGAGGATGTCGCGCTGATCCTGCTGGCGGCCGGACGATCCGAGCGATTCGGGGACCGCGACAAGCTGGAGCAGCCCTATCTGGCCGAGCCGATCGGCTTTCATGTCGTCACCGCATTGGAGGCGGTGCCGTTTCACACGCGGATCGCCGTCGTATCGGGCACACGGCTGGATTACGCCGCACGCGGCTATCGTGTCGTCGTCAACGACCATCCCGAACAGGGGCAGGGCGGATCGCTGGCGCTCGGCATCGCAGCGCTTCGCACGACGGGTGCCAACGCAGTATTGATCGCGCTGGCCGATATGCCGCGCGTGACGGCGGCGCACATCTATCGCCTGCTCGATACCGCCGTTGGCGAGGCGGCGGTTGTCGCGTCGAGTGACGGCGTCTGCCCGATGCCGCCCGCCTTGTTCGGCGCCGCGCATTTCGATGCGCTGTCGGCGCTGACAGGCGATGCGGGCGCGCGAAACCTGGTCCGCGCCGGCCATCACGTCGTCACCAGCCCGGCCGAACTGGTCGATATCGACACGCCCGAACAGCTTGAAAGCCTGCGTCAAAAGGCGCGGGGCAGCGCGCGCTAAGGCCCTGCCCCGGCCGGATCAGCGCTCAAAACTGCGCGGTGCCGGGCTAACCGTCACCGTCGTCCCGCCGCGCACCTCCTTCACCTCCAGCGCGCGCTGGGCAATGCCGTCCCGGCCGAAGCGGAACGCGCCGTCCAGCCCGGCAAAGCCGTCCCGATCGGTCAGGCGTGATGCGGGGAAGGCACTGCCCACGCGCCAGTCGCGCGCGATGCGAACGGTCAGCAGCACCGCGTCATAACCCATCGACGACAGCCGATAGGGCGCGGTGCCGAAGCGGGTGCGGTATTTGCCCGCATATTGCTGATACAGGTTATTGGCCACGCTGGCATACCAGGCGCCGTTCAACGCGGCATTAGCGCCGACGTTCGAATCGGTGTTCCACAATTCGGTGCCCAGCACGCGCGCCGAACGCCCGTTGGCGCTGCGCCGAAGCACCGGGACTGCGCCCGCTGCCGTCTGTGCGCCATCCGCAATCAGCACCGCCTGATAGGGTGCTGGCAGCCGCTCGACCGCGGCGGCGATCGAGCGCTGCGAGCGATCGAAGGTCTGAAGCGCGACCACGCGCCCGCCCGCTGATTCGACCGCGCGCAGGAAGCTGGTCGAGGCACGCTCACCATACAGGCCCGATGGCACCAGGCCCGCAAAGTCGTTTACGCCGCTTCGCCGCGCATGTTCGACCACGCGCTCGATCGACTGGGCGGGGGTGTAACCCATGACGAATACGCCATCGCCCGCAATGCCGGTGTCGTTCGAAAAGCTCAGCACCGGCACGCCCGCACGCTGCGCGATCGGCGCGACCGCGCGCGCATCGTCGCTGAGCAGCGGACCCAGGATCAGCCGGTTGCCGTCGCGAATCGCGGCCTGCGCGGCGGCGGCGGCGCCGCGCGCGGTATCGTAATTGGTGATTCGCACTGCTTCGCTGCGCGTATCCAGCAGCGCGAGTTGCGTCGCGTTGGCTAGGCTCTGCCCCACCCGCGCGTTCGTGCCCGTCAGCGGCACCAGCAACGCGACGCGGTGCCGCGCCTCATCCTGTGGCAGGCCGGGACGCACCGGCGTGGGGGCCGGGGCGGGGCGAGTCGCGGGCGGCGGCGCTTCTCCCGGCGGGGCGCCGCGCGGCACGATGGTCGAACAGGCGCTGACCGCCATTGCCACCACCATCGTCGCCAGGCGCCAAAGGCGTATTCCCGGTTGCGGTTTCCCGATCGCGTCTGCCATGGCTGTTCCCCTCATGCACGCCGAACTCCTGCCCGGCCTCTATATCGTCGCCACCCCGATCGGCAATCTCGGCGA
>NZ_DATJLI010000002.1:0-6921 GCF_035490575.1 Sphingomonas sp.
GTGCGCGGATGACGACAAGCGAGCGCCCGCGCCCGAAACAGGTGAAGCACAGCAAAGCCGCGAACAGCAACGCCGCGGCCGCCAGCGTGATGTCGGCCCAGATCGCAAGCGACAGCGCCAGCGCGCCACCCAGCACGCCCAGAAACAGCAGCGTCGCTAATGGCAGCGCCGCCATCGCGATTGCCGATGCGGTCATCAGGATGGCGAGCGTGATCCACAGGCCGAGCGAGGCGTTGCCATGCACCGCCGGCCCGAACCACAAGGGTGCGATTGCCCAGACGGCGCCCAGCGACAACCCGTCGAGCGCGGTCCCGCGCACGTCCTGCACCGTTGCGGTCATTCGCGTGCGGTTGCGCCCGGCCAGCCGCCGCACCACCACGCCGGTCGACATGGCCCCCACAAATGCCGCCCACAGCACCAGTTGCCAAGTCGGGATCGCGCCCCGCAACAGCACCAGCAGCAGCGCCGCACCCAGCATATTGGCCGCGATGAGCATGAGCGCCAGTTGCGAGCCGGTATTCAGTTGCGCGGCGCGAATCGGTCCCCAATCCGTCGAATCATCGGGATCGCGCAGGCCCAGCAGGGCGCGAGCGTCGATCTTTGGTCGGGCGAACTGGCTGGAGACGGCGCTTTTCACGCGATCGTTGCTACTGCGACAAGCGTTAGCGATCGGTTAGGGCGCAACCGATCACGTTGATTTTTCGTTGAGAAGCTGACGCATCCTCGCCGGAAGCTGGCCCAGCACCGTAGCGCGCCCGCTCTGGCTCAACCCAGTCCAGCCGGCGATCTCGCCCCCGGTGCGGCCACAGCCCAGGCACCAGCCGGTCGCAAGATCCAACGTGCATACCAGGATGCACGGGCTGGTCACGGGCACCGGCCTGACGCGTGTCACGACGTCGCCGATCAGCGACCCAGCTTCACGTCGAGAAATGCGGGGATCGGGCCGTTCCAGCCGCCATCGTCATTGCCATCGGTATCACGACCGCGCCGATGGTCGCGGCGATTGTCGCGCTCACGCGGGGCGGGCGCGGGCGTGGGCTTTGCCGTCGGCCTGGGCGCGGGCCGGCTGAGGGGTTTTGCTTCGACCTCGACTTCGGCTTCCACCTCAATCACCGCCACCGGCTCCGCGACGGCGGATGCGCGGCGGTCGTTGCGCTTGCGGTCGCGCCGGGGCTTTTCCGCGGGCTTGCCGGCTTCGGGCTGAGGCGCCGCTGGCTTGTCGCCGACTGTCACACGCTCGATCGTTTGGCCGGTCAGCTTTTCGATATTGGCGATGTTCTCGGCATCCTCGCTCGTGACGAACGTAAAAGCCGCGCCCTTGGCCCCCGCACGACCCGTGCGGCCGATGCGGTGGACATAATCGTCGGGATGCCAGGGCGCGTCGAAGTTGAAGACGTGGCTGACACCCTTCACGTCCAGACCGCGCGCCGCGACATCGCTGGCGACCAGGATGTTGATGTCACCGCGCTTGAAGCGGTCCAGCTCTGCGATGCGCGACGACTGGTCCATGTCGCCGTGAATCTCGCCCGAGGCATAGCCATGGCTGCGAAGCGACTTGTTGAGTTCGCGAACGGTCGTCTTGCGGTTGCAGAAGATGATCGCGGTATGGATCTCCTCGCTCTGCAACAGTGAACGCAGCACTTCGCGCTTACGGTCGGCGCGCGTGGACACCAGCCGCTGGGTGATGTCCAGATTGGTGCTCGCGGGGCGCGATACCTCGATCGTCTTGGGATTGCTCAGAAACTTGTCGGCCAGCTTCTTGATCGGCGGCGGCATCGTCGCCGAAAACAGCAGCGTCTGACGCGTCTTGGGCAGTTTAGAGCAGATCGTCTCGATATCGGGAATGAACCCCATGTCGAGCATCCGGTCGGCTTCGTCGATGACCAGCAGTTCGCAACCGGTCAGCAGAATCTTGCCCCGCTCGAACAGGTCCATCAATCGCCCCGGCGTCGCGATCAGCACGTCGACGCCCTTTTCCAGCGCCTTGACCTGATCGCCCATCTGCACGCCGCCGATCAGCAGCGCCATCGACAGCTTGTGATACTGGCCGTATTTCTCGAAATTCTCGGCGACCTGCGCCGCAAGTTCGCGCGTTGGCTCAAGGATCAGGCTGCGCGGCATCAGGGCGCGCGTGCGGCCCTGTGCCAGGATATCGATCATGGGAAGGACGAAGCTGGCGGTCTTGCCGGTGCCCGTCTGGGCAATGCCGATCAGGTCGCGCATCATCAATACAGACGGAATGGCGCTGGCCTGAATGGGCGTGGGTTCGGAATACCCCGCCTCGGTCACGGCGCGTAGCAGTTCGTCAGACAGGCCGAGATCGGCAAAGCTCATGCAATTGTCCGGAAATACGGCGGCAAAAAGCGCAGCCGCCTATGCGGCCGCGCTCGCGGATTCACACCAAAAAGTCAAGTGCCGCCGCGATTGCCAGCGGCGCGACGGAAGTGAAATCAGCGCGACGGCACCAGCGCGCGAAAGGTTTCGATCCGGCATTCGCCGCCGGAACGCGAGCGGATCAGATCGCGGCGCGCGCAAATCTGGCCATCGGCGGGGGGGCGCAGGTAAAAGCCGGACTGGAAGTTCAGCGCCGGGCAATCCTCGCCCAGTCGCGCACGCATCCGGCGACCGCCCGACAGCACCAGGTCAACGGCGTCCGGCCGGGTGACTGATGCGGCGGCCAGCGATGTCACGGGCACGCATTGATCGCCGCCGCGACGCTCGACCCAGCTGATCGGGGGCAGGGGAGCGGCGGAGGCGGTGGTAATGATGCCGGGCGCCGCGGTCATTCGCGGCACGCGGATGACGATGCGGCGTTCGATCCGAACCTGCGCGCGCGCACCCGCCTGTGCCGTGCGATCGGCCTGCGCCAGCCAGGCCACATCGGGCGCGAGCGCAAGTTGCAGGAACAGCAGCGGATCAATCAACAAGTTCACCATCGACGCACGGGCAATGCCCGCCACCATTTGAACCGGCGATGAATTGGCGCGGGTTCACTCGCCATGCTATCGCGTCGGTCGAGATGACGCCAGCCCAGACGCAATTGACCGAAACCGCGCGCCGTATCGCCGGGCCTCGCGCGGTCACGACGGATCCGGCCGATATCGAACCGTGGCTGACCGACTGGCGGGGGCGTTTTCACGGCGCCGCGCCCGCGATCCTGTCGCCCGACACGACCCAAGCCACAGCCGAAATTGTCCGCGCCGCGCGCGACCTGGGCGTCGCACTGGTGCCTCAAGGCGGGAACACGTCAATGGTCGGCGGCGCGACGCCGCCGGGCGATGGGTCGGCGCTGATCCTGTCGACCCGCCGGCTGCGCGCGATCCGCAACATCGATGCCGATGCGCGACAGGCCGTGGCCGAAGCGGGCGCGATCCTTGCCGACGTTCACGCGGCGGCCAGCGACGCCGGGATGCGCTTTCCCCTGACACTGGGCGCCAGGGGGTCGGCGACGATCGGCGGGCTGGTGTCGACCAATGCGGGCGGGACGCAGGTGCTGCGCTTCGGCACGATGCGGCGGCTGGTGACGGGGGTGGAGGCGGTGCTGCCCGATGGATCGGTGCATGACGGGCTGTCGCCGCTCAAAAAGGACAATCGCGGTTACGACCTGACCCAGTTGCTGATCGGGGCGGAGGGGACATTGGGCATTGTCACGGCGGCGGCGCTGTCACTGGTGCCTGCGATCGCGACGCGGGCGGTCGCCTGGGCCGGGGTGGGCAGCCCGTCCGACGCGCTGGCGCTGCTGCGGCGGATGCAGGCGGCGACCGATACGGTCGAGAGTTTCGAGATCCTGCCGGGCAGCACGCTGGCGCTGGCGGTGGCGCATGTGCCGGGCGCGCGCGCGCCGTTGGCGGGCGCGCACGCCTGGCATGTGCTGATCGAAATGGCGGGCAGCGATGCGACCGCACGCCTGGATGCGATGCTCGAAACGCTGCTGGGCGATGCGATGTCCGACGGGCTGGTCGCCGATGCGGCGATCGCCGCCAGCGAGGCGCAGGCCGATGCATTCTGGCGGCTGCGCGATTCGCTATCCGCCGCCGAACGTGCGGGCGGCCCTGCTTCCCAGCATGACATCTCGGTCCCGGTCGATGCCATGCCGCGCTTCATGATCGAGGCGGCCGCCGCGATCGAAGCCGCCTTTCCGGGCACGCACGCCAGCGGTTTTGGCCATCTGGGCGACGGCAATATCCATTTCCACGTCCGCGCGCCCGCTGGCATGTCGGCCGAGCGCTGGTATGGCGATCATGCGGCCCGCGCGACGCGCATGGTGCATGATCTGGTTGTCGCCATGGGCGGGTCGATTTCGGCCGAACATGGTATCGGCCAGATGAAGGTCGATGAACTGACGCGAACCGCGTCGCCGGCGCGGCTGGCGGCGCTGCGCGCGATCAAGACGGCGTTCGATCCGCATGGGCTTTTCAATCCGGGCAAGCTGGTGACGCTTGCACCCGACCGCGCGTCGACTTAGACGCGCGCGACGATCCGGCAACGGCACTTCGATTTCATTTGGATTTCCCAGGAGAGTAAAATGGCCAGCGCACCGCAGCAGGCAGGGCTTCCGCTTTTCTATAACCAGCTCGAACCGCTTTCGAGCACGCAGCACGGCGACTTCCGCGTGCGGCCTGCCGCCACCGCGCCGTTCCTGGCCAATCACCACGCCGTTCCGCTGACGGTCGAGGAGTTTCCGCTGGTCCAGCGACGGATGCCGATCGTGTTCTCGGTCGGCGACGATCCCGTGCCGCTGGCGCTGATGGGCCTGAACGAAGGCGTCAACACCTTCCTCGACGCCGATGGCAAGCTGCTCGACGACGAGACCTATATCCCGGCCTACGTCCGGCGCTATCCCTATATGCTGGCGCGGCTGCGGCCCGAAAGCGAGGAACTGTCGCTGTGCTTCGATCCCACGTCGGAGACGATCGGCGCGTTCGATGAGGGCGAAAAGCTGTTCGAAAACGGCGAACCGACCGAACTGACCAAGGGCATCCTCAATTTTGCCGAGCAGTTCGAACAGGCCGGCCAGCGCACCAGCGCCTTCATGCGCGAGTTGAAGGAGCAGGGGCTGCTGATGGACGGTGAAATCTCGATCCAGCCCGATGGCGCGCAGCCCTTCGTCTATCGCGGCTTCCAGATGGTTGACGAGAGCAAGCTGAACGAAATGCGTGGCGACCAGCTTCGCAAGATGCAGCAATCGGGCATGTTGCCGCTGATCTACGCGCATCTGCTGTCGCTCAGCCTGATGCGCGACCTGTTCGCCAAGCAGATGCGGCAGGGCAAGATGCCGCAGCAGCCGGTGCCGCTGACCACCAACTGACCGGCTCATTCGCCGTCGCTCCATCGCCCCGGCGCTTCCTTGCGAGGCGTCGGGGCGATGTCGTTGATGGGACGTTAAAAAATCCCGACAGGCCCCTCTTGCGTGCGCCGCCCGGCAGATTATATTGTTTCTTGCGTGGTCCGGTGTCCCCCCTTTCGCCGGGCTATGCGACACGCCCTTGGGCGTGTCTCCTCCCTGAACCTTGGCCACCTGGTGCATTCGTGCCAGGTGGTTTTTTCTTGCCTATTCGGCGGCGAGCGGGACGGGCAGGGCGGCATCGGCCGCAGCGTCGATGATCGCGCGCAACTGCATTGCCGTGCGTGACAGATCGGGCGACGGCACCATCGTCAGCGGATCGAGATAAAGCAGGCGATCGAACTCCAGCTGCACGGCGTGAACGTCGCGCGCGGGATTGCCGTGACGGTCGAGCACATGGCCGCCCGCATAAGGAACGTTGCGCCCGACGCGCAGCCCCGACCGGGCGGCGGCGCGTTCAATCGCGGCAACGATTTCGGGACCGGCGCTCTGCGCCATGCGGTCGCCCAGCACCAGTTGCGGACGCTCGCTGCCCAGCGTGGGCATCGAATGGATGTCGAGCAGGACGGCGACGCCGAACCGCACATGCGCGGCGCGCAACGCATCGGCCAACGCTGCGTGATAGGGGCGGTGATCGGCGGCGATGCGGCGATCGATCTCCGCACTGGTGAAGCGCCGCGCCCACAGGTCCCCCGCCGCCCCCACGCGGCGCGGCACCAGTCCCAGCCCGCTTTTCACCTTGGTCGACGCCATCGGCAGCGACATCAGCGATCCGCCGCTCTCGACAGCCGGGTCGCGTTCGTGCTCGCCGCGGTTCAGGTCGATCCACGCGCGGGGCCGAGACGCGACCAGCATGATCTCGTCTTTGCGCGCGGCATGGGCCACCGCATCGACATGGCGATCCTCAAGCGGTAACAGCGCGCCGGGCGGCACGCGCAGCGCCTCCAGCAACCGCGCGGGATAGTCGCGCCCGGCATGTGGCACCGACAGGATGACCGGACTGCCGGGAATCGCCGGTCCGAACCGGTCGAAACTGGGGTGCACAGACGCATCGTTCACTGCCCGATGCTAGGCGACGCGATTGTTTCCGGCAATCGTCCCGGCGCATCTCGCAACCGGCCTTGCTGGAAAATGTTAAGGGCTTTGCCCATAAGGGAACGGCGTGACCAAAGAGGCGATAATGTTCCGAATCCTGCTCGCCGAAGATGATGACGTGATGCGCGAATATCTGACGCGCGCGCTCGAACGGGCGGGCTATCTGGTCAGCGCGGTCGATCGCGGCACGACGGCGCTGGCGCTGATCGAGAGCGAACGCTTCGACCTGTTGCTGACCGATATTGTCATGCCGGAGATGGACGGCATCGAACTGGCGCAGCGTGCCAGCGATCTGGTGCCCGACATGCGCGTGATGTTCATCACCGGCTTTGCCGCCGTGACGTTGCGGGCGGGCCGCGCGATGCCGCAGGCGCGCGTGCTGTCCAAACCCTTTCACCTGCGCGAACTGGTGGCGGAAGTCGACCGGCTGTTCGAGCTGGAAACCGTGCCCTCGCGCCAGTGATAAAAGCGAAAAACAGGCT
>NZ_DATJLI010000003.1:0-3275 GCF_035490575.1 Sphingomonas sp.
CAGCAGCACCCCGCCCAGCAGGCCCCATTCCTCCGCCATGGTGGCGAACACGAAATCGGTGTGACCTTCGGGCAGGTAATCGAGATGGCTCTGCGTGCCCTGCAAAAAGCCCTTGCCGAACAGGCCACCCGACCCGATCGCAATCTTGGACTGGCTGATATGATAGCCGGTGCCCAGCGGATCGCTTTCGGGGTCGAGAAAGATCAGCACGCGGTTGCGCTGATATTCATGCAGCAGATAGTTGACCGCGACCGGGATCAGCACGGCAAGGCCCAGCGCGCCGCCGATGAACAGCCGCAGCGGGACACCGGCGATAAACATCACCGTCAGTCCGCCCGCTGTAATCATCAGCGCGGTGCCAAGGTCGGGCTGGAGCATCACCAGACCCGCCGGCATCGCGATCAGCAGTGCGGGCGGCCAGATGCCGTTCAAGCGGCGCACTTCGCTTGGTGGCAGCAAGGCATAAACCCGTGCCGCGGCGAGCACCATGAACAGCTTCATGAATTCGGACGGCTGGATGCGGATGATCCCGAAGTCCAGCCAGCGCTGGCTACCGCCGCCGACATGGCCCAACAGTTCGACTGCAACCAGCGCAACCAGTGTGACGGCATAGCCCGGCAGTGCGATCACCTCCCAGAAACGCGCCGGAATCCATGACAGCACGACGGCCATGCCGAGGAACACGACCAGCCTCAGCCCCTGCGACCATGCCCATGGCGTAAAGCTGCCCCCCGCCGCCGAGAACAGCACCAGCGTGCCGAACCCGCCGATCGCGATGATTAGCAACAGGATGTGCCATGGCAATTGCGCGATCGGTGCGGGGACGAGTTCCGACAGTCTCATGGCGTACCTGTCCTGACCGGTGACGTCACGCTGCCGGGTGGCGAAGGTTCGGGATTTGGCGAGGGCGTGGCGATCGGAATCGGTGCCTGGCGCACGATCCGATAGGCCTCTTCCCTGGCGGCCATGCGTGTCTTCAAATCGCCGCCCAATTGCTTTTCGAATGCGTCGAGCGTTTCAAGCGCCTGCTTGCGATCGAACAGATAGGTGAGCAGGTCACGTGCGACCGGTGCCGCGGCCCCTGAACCCGACATACCATGTTCGATGACGACGGCCACGGCATAACGCGGCGCCTCGACCGGCGCGAAGCCGATGAACAGGCCGTGGTCCCGATATTTCCACGGGACGTTCAAGCCACCCCGCGCGCCTCCGGCAATGCGGCGGACCTGCGCGGTGCCGGTCTTTCCGCCCATGCGAATGCCGTCGAGCCGCAGCCGGCTGCGAACAGCGGTGCCCGCACCGTTAACCACTTCGTCCATGCCCGAGCGGATCAGTGCCATCCGTTCCGGCGTCACGTCCAGCGCAGGGCCGATGACGGGCGAACTCGCCAGAATACGCGGCATCAGCGCCCGTCCGGAGGCGATGCGCGTTGCCTGAACCGCCAGTTGTAACGGGCTGGCGAGGATATAGCCTTGTCCGATCGACGCATTCAGCGTGTCGGCGGGGGTCCATTTCTGGTCGTATTTCCGCAGCTTCCATGCCGGGTCGGGCACGGTGCCGTAACGTTGCGAGGGAAAGGGCAGGGGATATTCCGCGCCCAGCCCCAATTGCCGCGCGGCGTCGGCAACCGCGTCCATGCCGACTTCGCGGCCCATGGTGTAGAAATAGGTATTGCAGCTGCGCGCGATGGCGCGGTGCAGGTTGACCGATCCGTGACGCCCCAGGCAGCGGAAAAACCGGTTGCCGAGCTGATAGCCGCCGGGACAATGCACCGTCCTGTCGGGATCGATCCCGGCACGCAGCGCGGCCAGCGCGGTCGCGGGCTTGAACGTCGAACCTGGCGGATAAAGCCCCTGCAACACCTTGTTCATCAAGGGCAGATGGTCGTCCCCGCTCAGCATGTCCCATTCCAGCTGGCTGATACCATCGGAAAAGCTGTTGGGGTCGAATGCGGGCATCGACGCCATTGCGAGGATGGATCCGTCATTGACGTCGATCACCACCGCCGACCCCGATTCATTGCCCAACCGGCGTGAGGCATATTCCTGAAGCCCCGCGTCGATTGTCAGCTTGACGGTGTTGCCGGGCACGTCGCGTCGGGTTTCGAGGTCGCGAACCGGACGCCCGCGCGCCGTCACCTCGACCCGCTTGGCGCCGGGCTTGCCGCGCAGGCTATTTTCCAGCGCCTTTTCAAGCCCGTCCTTGCCCAGTTTGAAACCGGGTGCGAGGTAGAGCGGGTTCTTCGTCTCCTTATACTGCTCGGCCGTGGCGGCACCGACATAGCCGATCAGATGCGCGACGGCCGCACCGGCGGGGTAGTTTCGCGCATAGCCCTGGGTCGGCGCGACCCCCGGTAATTCCGGCTGGCGCACGACCACTGATGCATAGCGTTCCCAGTCTAGATTCTCGGCGACCGGAACGGGTTGCAGGCCCCGTGCACCCTTCAATTCGGCCAGGACGCGTTCGACTTCATTGGGATTCAACCGCAGCAACCGGGTCAGGTCGGCGATAATACGCGCTTCGTCCTCAATCCGTTCGGGGATCAGGTCGATGCGGAAATCGGTGCGGTTGTTGGCGATCGCGCGGCCGTTGCGGTCGATGATCCAGCCGCGCCGCGGCGGGATCAGCGTCAGGTTGACGCGGTTGCTTTCAGCCAGCAGGCGATAACGCTCATTCTCGGCCACCGACAGCCAGGCCATGCGCCCGGCGAGCATCGTGCCGACACCGATCTGCAACAGCCCCACCATCGTCGCGCGGCGCGAGAAGGTGAAGTTCTGCGCCGCTTCGGTCACCGAACGCTGGGGACCGCTCATGGCCGGCCCTTGGCGTCGAGCGCGGCGCACAGCCGTGCAACCAGGGGATATAGCGCGATCGAAAGCAGGATCTGAAGCAACAGGACGGTTTCCACATGCGCGCCGATCGGCGTCGCGATCAACCGACCGGCGATCAGGCAAAAGCCGATCGCGCCACCCGCCAACAGCCAGTCCTGCCAGAAGTCACGCGACACCAACCGTGTGTCTAACACGTCGATGGCGATCAGCGACACCCCCCAAAGCAACATCGAACTGCCGATGGGCTGGCCGCTGACCAGATCGTCGAACAGCCCCAGCGGCGCGGCTGCCCACACCCGCAGCACATCGGCGCGCAGCAGCCGCCATGCCAGCAACAGCATCAGGCCAAAGGGGGGCAGCCACGGCACCGTGGCGACCATGGGCGCCAGCGTCACCAGCGACCCCAGCATGACCGTTACAGGCGCGAGCCGCCGGGAACGGCGC
>NZ_DATJLI010000004.1:0-6940 GCF_035490575.1 Sphingomonas sp.
CTGCGTGGCGGGTATCGCTTCGCGATCGTCGATGCCGGCAATCAGCCCGCCGACATCGTCGCAGCGATCGCCCGCGGTGCCGATGGCGTGCTGCTGCTGGCTGAACGGCGCCAAACTCCGATGGAGTCGGTCCGCGTGCTGATGGATCGTCTGACTGCCAATGACGTGCCCGTATTGGGCAGCGTTCTGGTCCGCTGAACCGGCAAGACCCGGCGGCAATGCGATGCCGCCGGGCAGGTGTGCGCGGGTGCTACCCCTCGCGGAACTGGCGCAACCGCCGGGCCAGGATCGGGCGACCGATCCGCGCCCACATGGCGGGGCGATCATGCAGTGCCGCAAGCGCACGGATCATGCGGACCTGTCGGCCGGGATATTCGGCATGCGCGCGTTCGACGATCGGCCAGCCCTGCTCGACCTTGCCCTCCACCATCATCCGCGCGCCGAACCATGCCAGCTTGCGGGCGAACATCGGCGAAGGGCGGCGCAGAAACGCTGCCGGCGCACCGTACTGATCGATCGGATCGCGCCCGCCGCCGTCCACGATCCGGGCACATTGCACGGCGAAATCGGACAGATAGGCCTGGAGCAGCAATTTCGCGGGATCCGCGCTGACCCCGCCTTCGGGCTTGTAGCGCCGGTACAGTATCTCGGGCACGATATCGTAGCCGCACAGACGCGACATGCGCAGCCACAGGTCGCGATCCTGCGCGAAGCGAAAGAAATCGCGATAGCCGCCAACCGCATCGAACGGCGCCCGGCGGAACATTACCTCGCCATGGGTGAACAGTCCGCGCGACAGCAGCGTCGCATGGAAATCCAGCCCGCGCGGCGCCTTGAACAGTCGCGATCCCGGACCATCGGTCTCGTCATTGTCGACCCAGCAGCCGACGACGCCGATATCCGGGCTGTCGACCAGCACCTTTGCCTGTTGCGCGATGCGGCCCGGCAGCGACAGGTCGCCCGATCCGTGAACGGCGATGAAATCACCGCGACTGGCGGCGATCGCCTCGTTCATCGACGCGACGAAACCATGATTCTCGCGGGTGATGATCGTAAGCCGAGGGTCGTCGAGCTTGCGAAGTTCGCCCAGCGTGTCGTCACGCGAACCATCGTCGACAACGATGACCTCAAGCGCAGGATAGTCCTGCGCCAGCACGCTGCCGACAGATTCCGCCACCCGATCAGCACGATTGTAAAAGGCGCTGACCACGGAAACGAGCGGGACTGCGGGCATGACACAAAGCTCCTGCATACCGGGATAGGCGTCACCGGATAGGGAAAGGGGATCGCAGGGTAAACCGACTAACTGGTTTCCGGTGGGCTGCTTATGGATCGGGCGGGCTGCTTATCGGACAGCCCGCCGGATGCGATCGCGGCTGCCGCCTGCCGTGCCACAAACCATGCCCCTTCGTTGGTTAGGTGGTCGTCGTCGCGGTACAGGATCGTGTTCCCCGCGACCGTCCGGCACAGGTCACCCGTGCAGAACGAACGGCGCGGCAAGATTACGGTCACGCCGGCGATTCCGGTCAGGACGCGATCAGCCTTTGGCCCCCATTCGCGGTCGGCGGCAACGGCGCGCGTGCACTGCGTCCGGCCCAGTCCCGACTTGGCGGCGCGCGCCAGGCAGATTGCGGGCCAGAAACCGAATTCAGGAGTCGAGCCAATCAGGATGATCGCGGGCTGTGACCCCACCTGCGTTCGGATACGGTCGGCCATTTGCGAAAGCGTATTATGAAACCGAGCCATTGCGGCCTCTTCTGATTTCAGCCTTGCCGCACTGCCGGAAAGTGACCAGCGCGCACTGATGATAATCGCACGTAGGTCAGGTTGCTGTCCGGCCTCGACCAAGGCTTTGCGATGAAAATTAGCGCAGGCTTTCCGCTTGTTATCGGTATCAAGGATGGCAAACGGTGCGCATCCCGAAACGCTGGCCTGACGAAAGGCAAAGCCCTGTTCGCGGCCCAGGCGATCGAACCCGGCGGCAAGGTGATCGGCATGCGAATCCCCCCACAGCAGCACCTGATACCCGCCGTCCGGGCGCGGTGCGCCACCGGTACAGCGACCGACCGGGCCCAGCACGTCGGTGCCTTCGTCGTTATGGCATGCCTTGCGCAGCGGATTGATGCTGTCGACCGCGCGTTCGGCGGCGATCACGTCCGGTGCGGCGAATGCCTGCAACCCGTGGGTCGCGAACAGGCCGGCCCCGGCCAGGGTGAGGGCCGCGCATCCGGCCACGCTGGCGCTCAGCACCTTGCGGCGAGACAATGCGATCGTGCCCCGCCCGCGGAACGGCCGCTCGACATAGCGCAGCGACAACGCAGCCAGCCCCAGCGCCACGGCCACCGCCAGTACCGCCTCGACCGGTGTCAGCGAGCGGTTGAGCGCGATGCGCGGCAGCACCAGCAACGGCCAGTGCCACAGGTAGAAGCTGTACGACACCAGGCCGACGAACAGCATCGGCCGCCACGACAGCATTCGTCCCGCCTGCGTTTCGGCCCCCTGCCCGGCATGCAGGATCAAGAGCGCGCCCAGGCACGGCGGCAACGCGGCCAGGCCGGGAAAGGGGGTCGCCTCGGTATAGACCAGCATCGGCACGACAATCAGCGCCAGCCCGGCCCAGGCTGTGGCTTCACGCATTCCGCGGGTCCGCAGCGACGGCACCGCGCCGGTCGCCAGCAGCGCCCCCATGCCCAGTTCCCACGCACGGTAGGGCAGCAGGTAGAATGCCTGTGACGGCGCGTACCGCACCGCCGCGATCGCAGCGAGCAGCGACAGGCCGACCGTCGCCCATACGAACCCCGCCAGCAACCGCCGCCGCCCCATGCGGACCAACAACGCGGCCACGATCGGCCAGACGATGTAGAATTGCTCCTCCACCGCCAGCGACCACGTATGCAGCAGCGGCTTGTCCGCCGATGCGGTGTCGAAATAGCCGCTGTCGTTCCAGAAGACGATGTTGGACGCGAACAGCCCAACCCCGGCCAGGCTCTTGCCGTAGTTGCGCAGTTCGGATGGCGGAAGGATAGTGACTGCCGCCAGTGACGTTACCACCACCATCGCCAGCAGGGCCGGCAGGATGCGTCGGAACCGGCGTTCGTAGAAACCGGCGATCGAGAAGGTGCCGGCCTCCGCATCCGACCGGATGATCGCGGTAATCAGGAATCCCGACAGGACGAAGAATACGTCGACGCCGATGAACCCCCCGGTCAACAGCGTCGGGAATGCGTGGAACAGGACTACGCCACCCACCGCAACGGCGCGAAGGCCATCGATATCAGTGCGATATTTCAACACGCCGTCATCCCGTCTCGCTGGCCTGTATCCTGTCCTTCGGGGCAGGCCGTCTGTGGCCGATGCCGGGCACCTATCAAATGGTTAGTTAAAGTGTCCCAAATTCTCAGGCCCAGCACATCTGAAATCATGACGTATTGTGGACGGTCATGAGATAAGCTGATGCAATCATATTAGGGCAGGGGCGATGTTGGTGGTGGCAACAGACAAGGCAATTCCACGCCAGCGCCAAAATCGGCGCGACGACATCCAGGGTTTGCGGGCAATCGGCGCGCTGCTGGTTGCGACATTCCATATCTGGGTCGGACGGGTTTCGGGCGGCGTTGACGTGTTCTTCGTCGTTTCCGGATTTCTGCTGGTCGGATCGATGGTTCGCGAACTTGGCGCCACGGGCCGGGTGGATTTCGTTGCGTTCGTCGGGCGGCTCGTAAAGCGACTGCTGCCGGCGTCGCTGTTCGTGATCGCGGTCGTCCTGGTAACCGCACCGTTCTGGATGCCGCAGACCCGGTGGTCGACCCATGTCGTCCATGTCCTGGCCTCGACCATCTATGTCGAGAACTGGTATCTGGCATGGTCGGCGGTCGACTATCTGGCCCGGGACGAAGTGGCCAGCCCGCTGCAGCATTACTGGGCAATGTCGGCACAGGTGCAGGCGCTGGTCCTGCTGTGCCTGACGATGACGGTTACCGGATTTGTCGTTCGCAACAGCACAGGCAACCGGGAACGCACAGCGATTACTGTCCTGGTCGCGGTATTCGCCTTGTCTTTTTCCTATTCGGTTTATGCGACCGCGACCAATCAGCCGGTCGCCTATTTCAACACCTTTGCCCGCATATGGGAGTTTGCGCTCGGCGGCCTTACCGCCGTGTTGCTGGCGCGCGTGCGGTTGCCCGTGATCGTCCAGCTGATCGGTGGATGGCTGGGGCTGTTCCTGGTGATCAGCTGCGGCATCCTGTTGCAGGTTTCGACGATATTTCCGGGCTATGCCGCGTTGTGGCCGACGCTTGGCGCGGCGCTGATCCTGTTATGCGGGCAAGGCGAACACCGGTTCAGCGTGCGTCGCCTGCTGTCGATTAAGCCGCTGAACTGGCTGGGCGGCATTTCCTATGCGCTGTACCTGTGGCACTGGCCGCTGCTCATCGCGTTCCTGACCGTAACCTATCAGACGCAGGCTTCGTTCGCGGCCGGATCGGCGATCCTGGTGGCGTCCGTCATGCTTGCCTGGCTGACCACCCGCCTGGTCGAAAAGCCCTGCTCTAAGGTTCGGGAGGACCGGCCGTGGCGTACGATCGCGGTTGGCGCAGCCGCGGTCGCCGTCATCACGCTCGGCGATGGCGCATGGAAGATCCAGACCGCGCAGGCGGTATCGGCGGACAAGCTGATGAAGCCCGATCCTGGCCGCTATCCCGGTGCCGCCGTGTTCGATGGCCGTTACTTCGCTGCGGACGGACGCGTGCAGATCAGGCCCGGCCCGTTGTGGATGAAGCGCGATGTCTCGCCGCTCTATGCCAAGAAATGCCACCAGGACATCGATAAGGCGGGGCTGATCAGCTGCACGTTCGGTAATCCCGGCGCCCGGCGGGTGCTGGCGCTGGTTGGTGGATCGCACAGCGCGCATTATTATTCCGCTCTCGAACCAATCGTCACCGGGCAAGGGTGGCGCATGGTAACCTTCACCAAAAGCGGCTGCGTTTTTGCCACGCCCAGAGCCGGTACGTCGAAAATCGACCGTTCCTGTGCGCGGTGGAATGAAAACCTGATGGCCAGGCTTACCGAACTCAAGCCCGACATCGTCTTCACGACCGCGACCCATGGCAAGGACGGTTCACGCGAACATGTCGTGCCCCAATTTACAGAGCGATGGGCCAAGCTGACGCCGCTTGGTATTCATGTCGTTGCGATCCGGGACAATCCGTGGTTCCGCAACGACATTCCTGAATGTGTTCAGGTCAACGGCCCAGACAGCAGGCTGTGCACGATGGCCAAATCGGACGCATTTGCCGCGATGAACCCGTTCATGGGCGTCCGCCCCAATCCTCGGGTCCACTTCCTCGACCTGACGGACCATCTGTGTCCCGATGACCGGTGCCCCGTGGTCGCGGGCAATATCGTCATGTATTCTGACCGGCATCACATGACGAATACGTTTGTCCGGACGCTGATCCCATATCTTGCCAGCTCGCTGACACCGATCATGGCCGATATCGATCGACAGCGCACCGTGTCCCGGCAGGCCAGTGTCAGGCGCTGAAGCAATCGTGCAGGTGCGATGGAAGCGAGGCCATCCATGCAAAATGCGGGGGATAGGCCGCTGCCTTGTCCGCGGCGCCGGCCAACAGGTTCGATGCAACGATCGTCTCGGCGATCGCCCGGATTTCACTGGGAGCCAGAATTTCGCTGAGCGGGTCGCCGCCCATCGTCTCGACATCGGCAATCAGCCTGGCAATTTCGACTAGCATCGCGATTCTCCCGTAACCGTTATGGCGGGGAATGGTTAACGATACGTCTATGCTCAGGTTACGGAATATCAAAGCGTTCCGCCCACACGGGAACACGACTTCGCTTAGGCAATAGCAAAGGGGAACCTGATCGGCGTTCCCAACGACGAAGCTTTTCTATAGACGCTGGCTCCATGTCTTCTGGAATGCCGCGTGGCGGGATATCAATAACCGGCCCAGCCTGTCGACAGCGCGCGCGGCCCGCTGTGGGAGACCGGAAGGTATCAGAATGCCTGACCTGTTCCCCGGCGCCGCATCGATGAAGCAGAAGCCTTCGCCGAGCCGGACGATCCTGTCGCTACAGTATCTTCGGGCGATCGCGGCATTGCTTGTCGTGTATTTCCATGCCCAGCTTCAGGCACCGGGTCGTGCCTTTGCATTGCCCAACTTTGGCGCGGCAGGGGTCGATATCTTTTTCGTCCTGAGCGGCTATGTCATGTGGCTGACCACCGCGGGCCGCCGGATCGGACCGTTACAGTTCATGCAGCGGAGGATCATCCGGATCGTGCCGCTTTACTGGCTGGTTTCGCTGGTTGCGGCGGGATTTGCGCTCGCGGCGCCAGGACTGATGCGATCGACCACGATCGAACTGCCTCATTTTCTGGCATCGCTGTTCTTCATACCCTGGCCCAATCCGGGGGCCGCGATCCATCAGACGCAGGCGCTGACCCCGCTGGTGGTCCCGGGCTGGACGCTGAACATGGAGATGTTCTTCTATCTTCTGTTCGCGCTTCTGCTGCCTTTCGCCGTTCGGTGGCGGCTGATCGGTCTGGCGCTGCTGATCGGCGTTGCCTTCGTCATTGGCAGCTTCGTCGCCGACAGAAACACGCCACTGTCATTCTACGGAACGACGCTGCTGTTCGAATTCTGGTTCGGCATGGCGCTGGCGGCGCTGGTCGGAAGACGGTCCGATCCGCCCGCCCTCTCGAAGCCTCGAACTGGCCAACGGGCCGTATTCGGGGCGCTCTGGCTGGTTGCGCTTACCGCGCTTCTTCTTGCCGAGTGGTATCATGCGGGCGAACCGAAGATGATCTGGTACGGGTTGCCCGCGCTGTCCGTTGTCGGGATCGCGATTATTGCCGAACGGCGCGGACTGGTGCCCTGCCTGCCCTGGCTCCAGACGCTCGGCGATGCATCGTACAGCCTCTACC
>NZ_DATJLI010000005.1:0-6124 GCF_035490575.1 Sphingomonas sp.
CAGCTACCCCGTCGCCGACTTCACCCGCGTCACCAATGCAGCGCCCGCCGATGTGCGCGTGACCACCGGTCCGACCTTCGCCGTCCGCGCGCGGGGCGACAAGGACATTATCGACTCGCTCGACATCGCCCGGCGGGGCAATGCGCTGCATATCGGCGTCGAGAACAACGCCTGGCGCTGGGGTAATCGCGGCAGCGCGACGGTGGACGTTACGATGCCGCGCATCGACGGCGCCGCCATCGCCGGCGCGGGCGACATGACGATCGACCGGGGCGCAGCCGATTTTCAGGGCGAGGTGAGCGGCGCGGGCAACATGACGATCGGCCGGATCGAAGGCGGCGCGGTTCGCCTGTCGATCTCGGGCGCGGGCGACATCGGGGCGGCGGGCGTGGCTGATCGGCTGCGGGCGAGCATCGCGGGCACCGGCTCGATCCGCGCACGCGACCTGACCGCACGCGGTGCCGAGATCGACATGGCGGGTGCGGGCGACATCACCGCCAATGTCGATGGCGATGCGCGCGTGTCGATGGCGGGCGTCGGTTCCGTCGACCTCGGCCCGCGCGCGCGGTGCCGCGTCAGCAAGGCGGGCGTCGGCTCGGTCAAATGCGGCAACTGATCCGCTTGCCCGGCTCGGCGCGCAATGTAATCAGGTTGCATGATCCGATTGCTCCTGGCCCTGACGCTCGTTTCCGCAACCGCCGTGCCAGCCGCCGCCGATGAGCGGCGCACCATGGTCACCGCGTTCGACCGCGTTCGCGTCGAAGGGCCGTTCGCGGTGGAAATCGCGACCGGCGCCAGTCCGTCGGCCACCGCGATCGGCGAATCGCGTGCGCTCGATGCGGTGAATATGGCGGTCGAGGACCGGATGCTCGTCGTGCGCGGTAGCCCCAATGGCTGGGGCGGCTGGCCCGGCGCACGGCGGGAGGCATCGCTCATCCGCATCACGACTCCGCATCTGAACGCGCTGTCGGTCACGGGCGCGGCAAGCGTGCGCGTCGACGCGATGAAGGGCGCGGAGGTCTCGATCAATCTGACCGGGTCGGGCCGGATCGAAGTAGCGACGATCGACGCCGACCGGCTGGAAGCCATCGCCGTCGGATCGGGCGCACTCAAGCTGGGCGGCAATGCCCGCACTGCGCGACTGCTCAACAACGGCGTCGCGACGATCGATGCCGAGCAACTCAGCGTCCGCGACCTAACGCTCCAGTCCGAAAGCGCGGGCGACAGCCGCGCGCACGCGACCCAGACGGCCCGCGCGACCGCGCTTGGCATGGGCGGTGTGACCGTAACCGGCCCGGCGGCGTGCACGCGCACCGGACCCGGCCCGATCGCGTGCGGCGAATAGCCGTTACGCCGCGAACATCGCGCGCAGTTCGTTCTTCAATATCTTGCCATTGGCATTGCGCGGCAAAACCGTGTCGACGAAGCGGATCGACACCGGCACCTTGAACGGTGCCAGATGCTGCGCCACCCAGTCCTTCAGTTCCTGCTCGCTGGCCGTGCAACCGGGGCAAAGGTGGACGACCGCCGCCGGCTCTTCGCCCAGGATGCGGTGCGGCACGCCGACCAGTGCGGCGTCGGTGACGGCCGGATGGGCATAAAGGATGTTTTCGACCTCGATCGAATAGATATTCTCACCGCCGCGGATGATGATGTCCTTGGCGCGGTCAACAATGTAGCAGAAGCCTTCCTCATCCAGCCGCGCCAGGTCGCCGGTGCGGACCCATCCGTCCACAAACGTCGCCGCCGTCGCTTCGGGCTTGTTCCAATACCCCTTCACGATCATCGGCCCACGCGCCCACAACTCGCCCACCTCGCCCAGTGGCAATTCGGTCGCGCCGTCCAGCGACATGATCTTCAACTCGGCCACCGCCACGGCGGGACCGCAACTGTCGGGCCGCGCCAGATAATCCTCACCGCTATGCTGGGTGACGGTCGCCATCGTCTCGGTCATGCCCCATCCGCTGCCGGGCGCGGCGCCGAACTCGGCCTCGATCCGGCGGACCAGTTCGGGCGCGGCGGGCGCGCCGCCATATTGCACCGCCTCAAGACTGGACAGGTCATGGCGGTCGCGGTCGGGATGCTCCAGCAATTGCCATGCGATGGTCGGCACCCCGCCGGTCAGTTGCACGCGTTCGCGCTCGATCAGCCGCAGCGCCTCGCCCGCATCCCATTTCTTCATCAAGACAATGGTGCCGCCGGTCGCGACCGTTCCCATCAGCGACGCCGAACAGGCAGTGACGTGAAACAGCGGGATGACCAGCAATCCCACTTTCGGCTCGGGCGTGGCGGGCGGCACTTCCCCCCGGCGCAGCATCGCGCGCGCGGCGGTATAGGCCGAGGAATAGATGTTGGTCGCCATGTTGCGGTGCGTGCCCAGCGCCCCCTTTGGCGCGCCCGTCGTGCCGCTGGTGTAAAAGATGACCAGATCATCGTCGGGCGCGATCTGCGCCGATGCGGGCGGCAGGCCGATTTCGGGCAGGCCAGCCCAGTCGTTCGGGCCGGGCAGCAGCGTGTCGAACGCCACCGCGCGCGCGTCCAGCGGACCGCGCGGGCGCGTGACGACGATGCGCTCGACGCCGCGAAGTTCATCGAAGCTCGCGCGGAAGCGGTCGTGACGGTCCCCGTCGAGGATCAGCAGCTTCGCGCCCGAATCATTGACGCCGTAAGCCAGCTCCGCCGCGCTCCACCACGCGTTCAGCGGCACCGCGATGGCGCCGATGCTCGCCACGGCAAAGAAGATCGCGGGCCATTCGGGCAGGTTCCGCATGGCAAAGGCGACGCGGTCGCCCTTTCCCACACCCAATTCGATCAGCTTGTGCGCCAGATGCGCGACCGCACGGAAATGCGCGTCATATGTGACGCGCTCCCCCTCATGCACGATGAACTCACGCCCGCCATGCCTGCGTGAAAAAGCGACAAGCAACGCCAGATTGGGTGGTGCGTTCTTCCATATGCGGGTCGGCACGCCGTGGATATCGACGGTCTCGATCTCGAATCGCTGGCCGGGCGCGGTCAGCGTTGCTTCGATCTGGGCAAGCGTCATGGCGGGCCATGAACGTGCGGCGGGGGCGGTGGCCAAGACAGTCTCTCCTATCCCGTGTCGAATATCGGGTTTGCCCGATTGACGTTTGCGTGAAGGTTAGTGTTGATTCGAGCGGCGCTCAAGGCAATAGCTGTGCAGCGCCGGTTCCAGCCGGGCGATGAAGAGGATTCGAAGGACAGGTATGCAAAACTGCACATCCAGCGCCGCCATCCTCCCCGCCACGGCGACCGCCCGGTTTTCCCGCGTGCCAACGCGCCCGCGCCCGACTTTGCGAGGAGTAGCAAGCGAATGAACGCCCCCATTTCGACCGTCCGCGAAGGCGACGTCCTGGTCGTCACGTCCAACAACCCGCCCGTCAATGCGCTTGGCGCCGCCGTGCGTCAGGGTCTCGACGCCGCGCTGACCGAAGCGGCCGGCGACGAAGCCGTCAAGGCGATCGTCATCATCTGCGAAGGCCAGACCTTTTTCGCCGGCGCGGACATTACCGAGTTCGGCAAACCCTTTGTCGAACCGTCACTGCCGGTGCTGGTCGACCGGATCGAGGCATCGGAAAAGCCCGTCGTTGCCGCCGTCCACGGCACCGCGCTGGGCGGCGGGTGCGAAGTCGCGCTGGCGTGCCATTATCGCATGGCGGTGCCCTCGGCGAAGTTCGGCCTGCCCGAAGTGAAACTGGGCCTGCTCCCCGGCGCGGGCGGGACGCAGCGGCTGCCGCGCGTCGCGGGCGTCGAAGTTGCGCTGGAAATGGCGACCAGGGGCGACCCCATCCCGGCGGCCAAGGCCAGGGAAGTCGGCCTGGTCGACCGGCTGGCCGGCGAAGGCGCGCTGCGCGACGAAGCGATCGCCTATGCCCGCGAAATCGCCGCTGCCCGCCCGCTGCCGCGCACCAGCACGCGCGACGTGGCCATCGATGCCGCCACCTTCGACGCTTTCCGCAAGGCCAATGCAAAGCGCCTCCGGGGCATGGACGCCCCCGCCGAGATCATCGACGTGATCGAGGCGACCGCTGGCAAACCCTATCAGGAAGGCGTGCAGCGCGAACGCATGTCGTTCATGAAGCTGATGATGGGCGCGCAATCGGCGGCGCTGCGCCACATTTTCTTTGCCGAGCGCAAGGCCGCGAAGATCGACGGCGTGCCCGACGGCACCGAAGCACGCCCCGTCCGAAAGGTCGGCGTGATCGGCGCGGGCACGATGGGCGGCGGGATCAGCATGAATTTCCTGTCGGCGGGCATTCCCGTGACCATTGTCGAGATGCAGCAGGACGCACTGGATCGCGGCACCGGGGTCATGCGAAAAAATTACGAGGCGACCGCCGCCAAGGGCCGGATGACCGCCGAACAGGTCGAACAGGCAATGGGCCTGCTGATGCCCAGCCTCAGCATGGACGATCTGGCCGACTGCGACCTGATTATCGAAGCCGTCTATGAGAATATGGACGTGAAGAAGGAAATTTTCGGCAAGCTGGACCGCATCGCCAGGCCCGGCGCGATCCTGGCGTCCAACACCTCCTATCTGAACATCGATGAAATCGCCGCATCGACTGGCCGTCCGCAGGATGTGGTGGGGCTGCACTTCTTCTCACCCGCCAATGTCATGAAGCTGCTCGAAGTGGTGCGCGGCGCGAAAACCGCGCCCGACGTGCTGGTCACGGCGATGGCGGTGGCCAAGAAGATCCGCAAGGTCGCGGTGGTGGCCGGCGTCTGTCACGGCTTTATCGGCAACCGCATGCTGATGCCGCGTCAGGTGGAGGCGACCAATCTGCTGCTGGAGGGCGCGACCCCCGAACAGATCGACCGCGTGCATGTCGCCTTCGGAATGCCGATGGGTCCGTTCCAGATGGCCGATCTGGCCGGGGTCGATATCGGCTGGCACCGTGACCCGACCCGCATCGAGAATATCCGCGACGCGCTGGCCGCCGAGGAGCGCTGGGGCCAGAAAAAGGGCGCTGGCTTTTACGACTATGACGACAAGCGCCAGCCGTCGAACAGCCCGCGCGTGGCCGAGATCATCGAGGATTTCCGACAGAAAACCGGCACGCCCCAGCATGACGTCACCGACGAGGAGATTATCGAGCGCACGCTCTACACCATGGTCAATGAAGGCGCGATGATCCTGGAGGAAGGGATGGCCCAGCGCGCCAGCGATATCGATGTCGTCTGGGTCTATGGCTATGGCTGGCCGCCCTATCGTGGCGGGCCGATGTTCTGGGCCGATGGCGAAGGGCTGTCCAAAATCGTCGCGGGTCTGGAAAAGCACGGGTTCGAGGTATCGAAGCTGCTGCGCGAAAAGGCCGAAAAGGGCGAGAAGTTCAATTGAGGCGCTTGCGTTGAAATCGGCCCTCGCCACCGCCGCCGCCATCCGCAGCGGCGAGACGACAGCCCGCGCCGAGGTCGAGGCGGCAATCGCCCGGATCGAGGCGGACGACGACGGCATCAACGCCGTCGTCGTCCGTGATTTCGACCGCGCGCTCGCTGCTGCCGACGCCATCGATGCGCGTGGGCCATCGGCCGACGCGATGCCGCTGCTGGGCGTGCCGATGACGGTGAAGGAAGCATTCGACGTTGCCGGACTGCCGACCCATTGGGGCTTTTCCCAGCACCGCAACAACCGGGTCGAAACCGATGCGGTCGCCGTCGCCCGGCTCAAGGCGGCGGGCGCGGTGGTGCTGGGCAAGACCAATGTGCCAAAGGGGCTGGGCGACTGGCAGTCGGTCAATTCGATCCACGGCGTGACGCGCAACCCCGCCGACCGGGACCGCACGCCCGGCGGCAGTTCGGGCGGATCGGCGGCGGCGCTGGCGGCGGGCTATGTTCCCATCGAAATGGGCAGCGACATCGGTGGCTCGATCCGCATCCCCGCCCATTTCTGCGGCGTCTGGGGCTTGAAGCCGACATGGGGGGTGATCGACAGCCACGGCCATCGCTATCCCCGGACCGACGGCGCGGAAACCGCGCTGGGCGTGATCGGCCCGATGGCACGATCGGGCGAGGATCTGGCGGTAATGCTCGACATCCTTGCCACCCTGCCGCTGCCCGCCGCCAAGACGCCGCCGCGCCGCGTGCTGGCGTTGACGGCGCA
>NZ_DATJLI010000006.1:0-15504 GCF_035490575.1 Sphingomonas sp.
CCCGCCGCATCGCGCGCCACCGCGCCGACGGTGCCATATTTCATGTCGACATCGAACCAGTCGGCCTTGCGCGATTTCATCTCGTCGAGCTGGCGGCGGCGTTCGGGGGTGGCGAACCAGTCCGGCCCGACCTGTTCCAGCCCCTGTTCGCGCGAGAAGGTATCGGCGCCCGCACCCGCCAGCATGACGTGAGGGCTATTCTCCATCACGGCGCGGGCGAGTGCGACGGGGCTTCGTGTCGCGGTGACGCCCGCGACGGCCCCGGCCTTGCGGCCCTCACCCTCCATGATCGCGGCGTCGAGTTCGTTCCGGCCTTCGTAGGTGAAGACCGCACCGCGCCCGGCGTTGAAATGGGGGTCGTCCTCCAGCACGCGGACGGCGGCCTCCACGGCGTCCAGCGCGCTGCCGCCCGATGCCAGCACCGTCTGCCCCGCATCCAGCGCGGCGTTCAGCCCGGCGCGCGCGGCAGCTTCGCGTTCGGGCGTCATCCGTTCGCGTTCGATCACGCCTGCGCCGCCGTGAATCACAAGGGTCCAGCCCGGATTGTCCTGGGCGGCATAAGCGGGGGCGGTCATGGCAAAGGCTCCGGCTAAAGCGAGGATGCGGGCAAGGGGCATGGCGAACCTCGACGAACAGGTTGGATGCGCGCGCCTTTGCCAGAAAGCGATGCGGCTTGCACCCGTTTCACCGCTCGCTATCGTCGCGCTGGAAACTTTCTGGAGCATCTGCCTGAAATGCGTGCCTTTCTGCTGATAAGTGCCGCCGCCTGCGCGTTTGCCGCGCCTGCTTTTGCCCGACAGGCCGAACCCGCGCCTGCCCCGGTGGCCGATCTTATCAAATCGGTCGACATTCCGTTCGAGGCATTCACGCTGGATAATGGCCTGCGCGTGCTGGTGCATACCGACCGCAAGGCGCCCGTGGTGGCGGTGTCGGTCTGGTATGATGTCGGGTCCAAGCATGAGCCGAAGGGCAAGACCGGTTTTGCCCATCTGTTCGAACATCTGATGTTCAACGGCAGCGAAAATGTTCCCGGCGATTTCTTTGGGCCGATGCGCTCGGCCGGGGCGACCGACATGAACGGCACGACCAGCTTTGATCGCACCAATTATTTCGAAACCGTGCCAAAGGCGGCGCTGGACCGCGCGCTGTTCATGGAAAGTGACCGCATGGGCCATCTGCTCGGCGCGGTGACGCAAGGCGTGCTGGATGAACAGCGCGGCGTCGTCCAGAACGAAAAGCGTCAGGGCGACAACCAGCCTTACGGCCTTGTCCGCTACAAGATGAGCGAGGGGCTGTTCCCGCCGGGCCACCCCTATCACCACTCGACCATCGGCTCGATGGCTGATCTTCAGGCCGCCAGCCTTGCCGACGTGAAGACCTGGTTCCGCAGCTATTATGGCCCGAACAATGCCGTGATCGCGCTGGCGGGCGATATCGACGTGGCAACCGCGCGCCCGCTGATGGAGAAATATTTCGGCGCCATCCCGCGCGGGCCGGAGGTCAAGGCGCCGCCCGCCGCCGTGCCCACGCTGCCTGCGCCGGTGGCGGAGACGATCCATGACCGCGTGGCCACCACGCGCATCTATCGCATGTGGGCAGTGCCCGGCCTTCGCGAGGGGGACGCGCAACTACTTGACGTGGCGGCGGGGGTGCTGGGCGGCCTTGCCAGCTCGCGGCTGGAGAATGAACTGGTCCGCAAGGGGCGGGTAGCGGTCGGGGTTCAGGCGTATAACCAGTCGCTGACACAGGTCGGCATTTTCGGGCTGGTGGTCGATGTCCGCCCCGGCGTCGATGCCGCAGCAGCCGAACGCAAACTCGATGCGGTGATTGCCGACTTCCTGAAAACCGGCCCGACCGCGGACGAGGTTCGCCGCGTGGCGACAACCGCGATCTCGACCCGGCTGGCGGGGCTGGAGGCGGTCGGCGGCGGATATGGCAAGGCCGGCACGCTGGCGTCGGGCCTGTTGTTCGCGGACGACCCCGCTTTCTACAAGCGCGAATTGTCGGCGCTGGCATCCGCCACGCCCGACGCGGTCCGGGCCGCCGGCGTCAAATGGCTGTCGCGACCGGCCTATACGCTGACGGTCGAGAACGGTCAGCGGGAAGCCTATGCCGAGGTCGGCGGCGCGCCCGCGACCACGCCCGGCAATGACGCCGCGCCGCAACCCGCATCGGCCGATGGTCCGGCACAGGGCACGCGCGGCACGCTTCCCGCCGTTGGCGATGTGCGCGACATCGCCTTTCCCGAAGTCGAACGCGCCAGGCTGTCGAACGGGATCGAGCTGGTCTATGCCCGCCAGAGCGCGGTGCCGGTCACGCGCGCGGTCGTCAGTTTTGACGCCGGCATTATCGCCGATCCCGCCGACAAGCTGGGCCTTGGCAACCTGACCCTGGCGGTGATTGATGAGGGCACCGCGAACCGCGACGCCATCGCCCTGTCCGAAGCGCAGGAGCGGCTGGGCGCGCAGTTGTTCACCACCAATGATCCCGACCGCAGCCGGGTGGGTATTTCCGCGCCCAGCGCCAATCTGAATGCGGCGGTCGCGTTGCTCGGCGACGTGATCCGCAACCCGGCCTTCGCCCCTGCCGAAGTCGAGCGTGTCCGCACACAGACGCTGGCTCGGATCGGGGCGGAGATGACCAACCCGGCCGGTCTGGCCCAGCGTTCGATGCCGCGTCTGGTTTACGGCGCGGCGTCTCCCTATGCCAGGCTTTCGGGCGGCACCGGCGATCCGGCGGCGGTAAAGGCGGCCACGCGCGCCGATCTGATCGCCTTTCAGCAAGCGTGGCTGCGGCCCGACAAGGCGCGGATCTTCGTCGTCAGCGACCGGCCGCTTGCCGAGGTGCGGACCGCGATGGAACAGGCGCTGGGCGACTGGCGCGTGACCGGCACGCCCGGCACCAAACCCGCCGTCACCGCGCGCAAGACCGCCAGCGATCCGCGCATCGTCCTGATCGACCGGCCCGATTCGCCACAGTCGCTGATTGCCGGCGCGCAACTGACGGCGCTCGACCCGCGTGCCGAATTGCTGCCGGTCTTTGCCGCCAATGAAGTGCTGGGTTCGGGCTTCCTCAGCCGCATCAACATGGACCTTCGTGAAGCGAAAGGCTGGTCTTACGGCGCTGGCGGCGGTTTCCAGCGGCTGGAACGCGCGGTGCCCTATACCATCAGTGCGCCGGTTCAGGCCGACCAGACCGGCCCGGCGCTGGCCTCACTGCGCGAGCAGATTGACGGGTTTCTGGGCGCCAAGGGCGTGACGCCCGAAGAGTTCAAGCGGACGATCGACGGGGAGACGCGCGAGCTGGCGGGCAATTTCGAGACCGGCGCGCGCGTGCTGTCGGCGATGGAGACCAATGACCTGTTCGGCCGGCCCGATGATTATTACGATACCATCGCGCAAAAATATCGTGCGCTGACGGCGCCGCAACTTGACGCTGCGGCACGCGCGGCACTGGACCCCGACAGCTTCGTTTGGGTGGTGGTGGGCGATGCCGCGAAGGTCCGCGGCCAGCTTGACAGCCTTGGCCTGCCCGTTGAGGTGGTGCCAGCCCCGGCCGGCGGCGCGGACGCCACGGCCAATTAAGGAGTGGATGCGATGGCGAATGTCGATGGCAAGTGGAACGTGACGGTCAAGTCGCCGCTGGGTGACCAGCAGGCGACGCTGGACGTGCAAAGCGCGGGCGACAGCTTTTCGGGCACCTTTGCCGGTGGCATGGGCACCAGCCAGGTCAATGGCACGCTGGCGGGTGACAGCATGACGTGGAAGATGGACATCACCGTCCCCATGCCGATGACGCTGGATTGTCAGGCGACGGTGTCCGGCGACAGCATGGACGGACAAGTGACGGCGGGCGCGTTCGGCGGTTTTCCGCTGACCGGCACGCGGGCCTGAGCCGACAGGGGGCGGGGACGACCCGCCCCTTTTTTTATGGGCGATTGCCGGGGCGCAGCGCCGCACCCGCGCGCGGCGCGGCGGGCGGGCCGTCAAGCGCTTCGGGCACCAGATCGCCGCCGCCCAGCGAGCGATACAGCGCCACCAGATTATTGGCGCGAACCAGCCGCGCCGACGCCAGCGCCCGGCGCGCCGAATAAAGCGTGCGCTGCGAATCGAGCGTGGTCAGGAACGGGTCGATCCCCTCGCGATACCGCGCCTCCGACAGGCGGAACGTATCCGCCGCGGCGTCGAGCAGCCCTTGCTGAGCGGTAATCTGATCGGCGATGACCGCGCGGCGTGCCAGTGCGTCGGACACTTCGCGGAAAGCCACCTGAATGGTGCGGCGATATTGCGCGACGGCGGCATCGCGCTGCGCCTCGACGCTTTCCAGATTGCCGCTGAGCGCGCCGCCCTGAAAGATCGGCACGCCGGCGTCGACGCCGCCATTCCAGATCAGTTGATCGCCGTTGAACAGTGAGGTCAGTGCATTGCTGGCAAAGCCCACCAGCCCGGTCAGGCTGATGGTCGGGAAAAAAGCGGCGCGTGCGGCGCCGATCCGGGCATTGGCGGCGCGCAGCGTATATTCGGCCTGAACGACATCAGGCCGGGCCAGCAGCACGCGCGAATCGAGATTGGCGGGCACATCGGCGATCAGCGGCTCGGCGGCTTCGATCGTCGCCGGCAACTCGGCGTCGGTGACGGGCGCGCCGACCAGCAACTCCAGTGCGTTGCGGTCCTGTTGCACCAGCGCGGTCAGGTCGGCCAGATCGGCCTCGGCCTGACGTAGCACCGTTTCCGCCTGACGCAGGTCGGTGCGCGCGGCAATGCCCCCGCGCACGCGTGCGCCGGTCAGCGATACCGTCCGCTCCGCGCTTGCTACCGTGTCGCGCGCAATCGCCAGCAGGCTGCGGTCGGTCGCCAGCGTGTAATAGGCGCCGGCCGTTTCCGCCAACAGGGTCAGCCGCGCCGCGCGGACGCCCGCGACGGTGCCGAGATATTCGGACATCGCGGCGTTGGATTGCGACTGGATACGCCCGAACAGGTCGATCTCGAACGCGCTCAGGCCCAGCTGCGCGCTATATTGCTCGGTCACGCTGCCGCCATTGGCGCCCAGCCCCTGGGCAGCGCCGCGATTGCGCGCGATCGATCCGCCAACGGATGCGTCGAACGCCGGCAGGAACTCCGAACGCGCGACGCGCAATTGCCCGCGCGCCTGCCGCACATTGGCGAGCGCGACCTGAAGGTCCTGGTTATTCGCCAGCGCGCGTCCGATCACCGATTGCAGACGGGGATCGCGAAACACCTGTTGATAGCCCGTCATCCGCGCGCCGCTGGGCGGCAATGGCGGCTGATCGCCGCCGGGAATGGCCGGAAAGGCCGAAGGAACCGCGGGGGATGGCCGCTCATAGCGCGGCTCAAGGCTGCACGCGGCGAGCGCAAGGGCGGGCAGGGTCAGGCAGGCAAGGCGACGGATCACAGGGTCGGCTCTCCTTCGGTGCCAAGCGCCTGCCCGTCGCGGCGATGCGCTTCGGCTTCGGCGGCGCCGTGAACCTTGCCGCCGAACAGCTTGCGGACCAGCACGTAGAACAGCGGCACGAAGAAGATCGCCAGCACCGTCGCGGCGATCATGCCGCCGATCACCGCCGTGCCGATTGCGACGCGGCTGGCCGCGCCCGCGCCGGTGGATATGGCGAGCGGCACCACGCCAAAGATGAACGCGAAGCTGGTCATCAGGATCGGCCGCAGACGCAGGCGCGCAGCCTCCAGCGATGCGTCGACGGGATTCATCCCCTCGCGCTCCGCCTGTTCGGCGAACTCGACGATCAGAATGGCGTTCTTGGCCGACAGGCCCATGGTGGTCAGCAGGCCGACCTGGAAATAGACGTCGTTCTCCAGGCCGCGCAGCCACACCGCCAGCGCGGCACCCAGCAGGCCCAGCGGCACGATCAGCAGCACCGAAAACGGCACCGTCCAGCTTTCGTAAAGCGCGGCAAGACACAGGAACACGACCAGGATCGACAGGCTGTAGAGGAGCGGCGCCTGTCCGCCCGAGAGCCGTTCCTGATACGACAGGTCGGACCAAGCGACCGACACGCCCTCCATCTGGCCGACCAGTTCCTCCATGCGGTCCATCGCCGAGCCGGAGCTTTCGCCCTCGGCCGGTTCGCCCTGGATCTGATAGGCAGGCTGGCCCTGGAACCGCGCCAGCACGACCGGCGCGACCGCCCATTCGGCGCTGGCAAAGCTGGTAAAGGGGGCCATCTGGCCATTGGCGCCGCGCACGAACCAGTTGGACAGATCCTCCGGCCGGGCGCGATAGCCGGCATCGCCCTGAACATAGACGCGTTTCACACGGCCGCGATCGACGAAATCATTGACGTAAACGCCGCCCCAGGCCGCCGACAGCGTCTGGTCGACCTGGTTTGCCGACAGCCCCAGCGCGCCCAGCTTTGCCTGATCGATCTCGATCTCCAGCGTCGGCACGTCTGGCAGTTCGTTCTGGCGCACATTGGCCAGCGAAGCATCGGCGCTTGCCGCTTGCAGCAATTCGTCGCGGCGCGCGCGGAATGTCTCGCGATCCAGCCCGCCGGTGTTCAGCAACTGGAGCGTGAAGCCGCCTGCCTGGCCCAGTCCGCGCACGGGTGGGGGGTTCAGGGCAAAGAACTGAACGTCGCGCAGGCTGGACAGCGCCTTGGTTGCTGCGCGTGTGACCGAATCGGCGCTGTTTTCAGCACCCTCGCGCTCTTCCCACGGGGCGAGCGCGATGAAGCCGCGACCTGCATTCTGCCCCGCGCCGCCGGGACCGGAGCCGCTGACGGTGTAGACGGTGGCCACATTCGCCTTGGCCGGGCCGAGAAAATATCTCTCGATCTCCTGCGCGGCGGCCAGTGTGCGTTCCTGCGTGGCGCCGGCGGGCAGCGTATACTGGATCGACGCGCGACCCTGATCCTCGTTTGGCAGGAAGCTGGTCGGCAGCGCGTAGAAAACCAGCACGAACGCGCCGACCAGCAGGCCATAGACCGCCAGCGCCAGCACGCGGTGTCCGAACACCCAGCGCACGCCGTCGCGATATTTGCGCGATGTCTTGTCGAACCCGCTATTGAACTTCTCGCCGAAGCGATCGACCCAGCCGGCGATCCGGCCGCGCTTCTTGTCGGGGTCGGGGCGCTTGAGCAATGTCGATGTCAGTGCGGGGGACAGCACCAGCGCGACGACCACCGACAGGATCATCGACGAAATGACCGTGATCGAGAACTGGCGATAGATTTCGCCGACCGATCCGCCAAAAAATGCCATTGGCGCGAACACCGCCGACAGCACCAGTGCAATGGCGATCAATGCGATCTGGATCTCGCCCATCGACTGGATTGTCGCGTCGCGCGGCGACATGTCAGGATTGTCGTGCATCACGCGCTCGACATTCTCGACCACGACGATCGCGTCATCGACCAGCAGGCCGATCGAAAGCACCAGCCCGAACAGGGTCAGCGTGTTGATGGTGAAGCCAAAGATCGCCATCACCGCAAAGCTGCCGAGCAGCACCACGGGCACTGCGATGGCGGGGATCAATGTCGCGCGCCAGCTTTGCAGGAACACGAACATGACGATGACGACGAGGATGATCGCCTCGATCAGCGTCTTGACCACTTCCTCGACCGACAGCTTGATGAACGCCGTCGAGTCATTCGGATAGGCGTATTTATAGCCCGCCGGGAAGGCCGGCGCCTGTCGCTCGACCTCGGCCTTGACCAGTTCGGCGGTCTCCAGCGCATCGGCGCCGGGCGCCGCCTGAATCGCGATGCCGGCGGCGGGATGGCCGTTCAGGCGGCTGATCGTGGTGTAGTTTTCCGCCCCCAGTTCGACGCGCGCGACATCCTGCAACAGCACTTTCGAGCCGTCGGTCTGGGTCTTGACGATGATCTGGCGGAACTCGTCCGGGGTCGTCAGGCGCGATTTGGCGGTGACGGTGGCGTTCAGCATCTGCCCCGGCGGGGCGGGCTGCTGACCGATCTGGCCGGCGGCGACCTGGGTATTCTGCGCCTCGATCGCGGCGGTCACGTCGCTGGGCATCAACTGATAGGACGACAGCGCATAGGGGTTCAGCCAGATACGCATCGCATATTGGGTGCCGAACACGTTGACGTCGCCGACGCCCTGAATGCGGCCCAGCCGGTCCTGGAGGTTCGAGACGAGGTAATCGGCCACGTCGATCGCGGTCGTCCGGTCGCTTTCATCATAAACCGAAATGACCATCAGAAAGTCCGACCCGGACTTTGACACGCGCAGACCCTGCTGCTGCACCTGCGCGGGCAGGCGGGGGATCGCCTGCTGGACCTGGTTCTGGACCTGGACCTGCGCGATGTCGGGATCGGTGCCCTTCTCAAAATTGACGGTGACCGTCACCTGGCCCGACGAGCTGGACGAGGACGAGAAATAGATCAGCCCGTCGATGCCGGTGAGCTGTTGTTCGATGATCTGCGTCACCGAACTTTCGAGGATTTCCGCCGATGCGCCGGGATAGGTGGCGCGGATGTTCACCTGTGGCGGGGCGATGTCGGGATATTGTTCGATCGGCAGCGTGAAGATGGCGCCGATACCCGCCAGCATGATGACGATCGCGATGACCCAGGCGAAGATCGGCCGGTCGATGAAGATGCGCGAGATCAAGGCCGCGGACTCAGTTCTTGGCCTGCGCGGCGTCGTCGCCCTGCTGCGGTTGTTGCGCGCGGGGCGGCGACCCGGCGGCGACGGGGCGCACGACCGCGCCTTCGCGGACATTCGCCAGCCCTTCGGTAATCACCCGTTCGCCCGCACGCAGACCCGCCGTTACCAGCCATTTGTCGCCGATGGTCCGGGTGGCGCGGACCTTGCGCTGAACCGCCTTGTTATCGGCACCCACGACGAACACGGTCGCATTGCCGCGTGCGTCGCGCGCGACCCCGGCCTGGGGCACGAGGATCGCTTCGCTGGCGGTCGCCTGGCTGAAACGTGCGCGGACATACATGCCGGGCAGCAGGATGCCCTGCGGATTGGGGAAACGCGCGCGCAGCGTGACGGCGCCGGTTTCGGGATCGACCATCGCCTCGGCGAATTGCAGCGTGCCGACCTGTCCGTAATCGCTGCCATCCTCCAGCCGCAGACGAACCTCTGCCGATGAGGGGATCACGCCATCGGTCGCCAGCGCGCGGCGAAGCTGGAGAAGTTCGGATGCGCTTTGCTGAATGTCGACGAACATCGGGTCCAGCCGCTGGATCATCGCCAGCGGTTCGGCCTGATTGGCCGTGACCAGCGCCCCGGTGGTGAACAGGCTGCGACCGATACGGCCGGTGATCGGGGCGGGCACGTCGGTGAACTTCAGGTTGATGCGCGCAGTCTCCAACTGCGCCTGTGCCTGGCGCACCTGCGCCGTGGCCTGGTTCGCGGCGGCGACCGCGTCGGTATAATCCTGTTTCGCCACCGCTTCGATATCGGCGAGCGGCCGCAGACGCTGGGCGCGGGTCGCGGTGGCGGTGCGGTTCGCTTCGGCATTGGCGACGTTGGCTTCTGCTTCGGCCACGGCGGCGCGATAAAGGCGCGGATCGATGCGATAGAGCGTCTGGCCCCGCCGCACGATGCTGCCCTCGGTGAACAGCCTTGCCTGCAACACGCCGGAGACCTGAGGGCGAACCTGGCTCGACTCAAAGGCCGCCGTCCGCCCGGCCAGTTCGTTGACCAGCGGCACCGCTTCGTTGCGAAGCGTGACGAACCCGACTTCGGGCGGTCCCTGACGCCCCTTGCCCTTCGCTTTTTCCGTTTCGCCGCCGCCCGAACAGGCGGCGAGGATCAGGCACAGCGAGACAAGGGGAGCGGGGAAGCTTCGCAAGACGGGCCTTCCGGGGTTGACGGCGGGATAGGGGTGCCGCGGGGGAACGGCGTGATCGACCGCGAAACGGTTGATCGCAATCAACCGTTCCTACCGGCCTTTGGCTATGTCGCTCGAAATGCCGCGACGCGCAACGGCTGGATTTGTCGCAAAGTTTGTCATGGCGCGCTTACGGAATGCCGTTTCAGGCAAATCGCTCGCGCAGCGCCATCAGCGCCAGCGCCGCCTTGGCCGCTTCGCCGCCCTTGTCCTTTTGCTCGGGGTCGGCGCGCACCAGCGCCTGTTCCTCGTTCTCGACCGTCAGGATGCCGTTGCCGATCGCCATGCCGTCCATGGTCATCGCCATGATGCCACGCGCGCTTTCGCCCGCGACGATCTCGAAATGATAGGTTTCGCCGCGAATGACGACGCCGATCGCGACATAGCCGTCATACAGGCCTGACGGGTCGGCCAGCGCGATGGCTGCTGGAATTTCAAGCGCGCCGGGGACGGTCACGGTGTCCGACGTGTGGCCGGCGGCCTTGATCGCGGCGCGCGCGCCCGCGACCAGCATGTCGTTGAGATGATCGTAGAAACGCGCTTCGACGATGAGGAGCTTTGCCATCAATTCTCTTCCGCAAGCGGGATGGGGCGTTCGCCGACGATCGACAGGCCATAGCCCTCCAGACCGACCAGCGTGTGATGCGTGTTGGTCAGGAGGACCATTTCCTCCACGCCCAGTTCGGTCAGGATCATCGCGCCGACGCCGTAATCGCGCAGCTCTTCCATGTCCGCTGGCTCCAGCTTGCCTTCGCGCGCCATCAATGCGGTGGTGAAGGCATCGGCGCGCGGCTTGTTGATGACGACGATGACGCCCGATCCTTCCTCGCCGATGATCTCCATCGACCGGCGCAGCAGCGCGCCGCGCGGACCCGCTTCGCCGAACAGGTCGGGCAGGGGGGACAGCGCGTGCATCCGCACCAGCGCCGGCTTGCTGGGGTCGATGCGACCCTTGACCAGCGCGATCTGTTCGGTGCCCTGCGCCTTGTTCCAATAGGTGATGGCGCGCCAGTCGCCGCCCCAGGCGCTGTCGAAACGGGATTCGGCGCGCTTTTCGACCAGATGGTCATAGCGGCGGCGATAGGCGATCAGGTCGCGGATCGTGCCGATCTTGAGCGCGTGAAGCTGGGCAAAGGCGACCAGATCGTCGAGGCGGGCCATCGTCCCGTCCTCCTTCATGATCTCGCAGATCACGCCCGACGGATTGAGGCCCGCCAGCCGCGACACATCGACCGCAGCCTCCGTATGGCCCGCGCGCACCAGCACGCCGCCTTCGCGCGCGACCAGCGGAAAGACATGGCCGGGCGTGGTGATCTGGTCCGCGCCCTTCGAGGCGTCGATCGCAACGGAAATGGTGCGCGCCCGGTCGGCGGCGGAGATGCCGGTGGTGACGCCCTGCCGTGCCTCGATCGACACGGTGAACGCGGTCTGGTGCCGGGTGCCGTTCGCCGCGCTCATCAGCGGCAGGTCGAGCTGATCGACCCGCGCCCTCGTCATCGCCAGACAGATCAGCCCGCGGCCATGCGTCGCCATGAAATTGATCGCCGACGGCGTCGCCATCTGGGCCGGAATGACCAGATCGCCCTCATTCTCCCGGTCCTCGTCATCGACCAGAATGAACATGCGGCCATTGCGCGCTTCGTCGATGATTTCTTCGGGGGTCGAAAGAAAGGCGTGACGGATGCGGGAGACGTCAGGCTGTTGCACGGGCCTGTTCCATTCGCTGGAGGTAGCGGGCCAGCACGTCGATCTCCAGATTGACGGCCTGACCCGGTTTCAGATCGGCAAAGGTCGTGGCCCTGGCCGTATGCGGAATGATGTTCAGGCCGAAACGCACGGCTTCGGCCATATCCTCGACCGAATTGACTGTCAGCGACACGCCGTCGACGGTGATCGATCCCTTGGCGGCGACATAGGGCGCGATGGCGCGCGGCGCGGCGATGGTGATGCGGATGCTGCCGCCTTCGTCGACCATCGTCTCGACGGTGCCGGTGCCGTCGACATGGCCGGTGACGATATGCCCGCCCAGCTCGTCGCCCAGCCTGAGCGCGCGTTCCAGGTTCAGGCGGCGGCCTGTTTCCCACATGCCCGTGGCGGTGCGCGACACGCTTTCGGCCGATACGTCGAACGACAGGCGACCGGGCGCCTTGTCGACCACGGTCAGGCAGACGCCCGAACAGGCGATCGATGCGCCAAGGTCGATCGTGCCGGTGTCATAGGTGGTGGACACGACGACGCGCAGGTCGCCTTGTTGCTGGACGGCCTCGATACGGCCGACATCGGTGACGATTCCGGTAAACATCAGGCGCGCCGATACACTTCAACGGTATCGACGCCAAGCTGCCGACTTTGGGTCAGGGACCAGCGGCCATGCGCGGCGGACAGGTCGGCAAGACCGATATCGCCCAGCGTGCGCGCCGCCCCGATCAGGATCGGGGCGCGATACAAAAGCAGCCGGTCGACCAGATCGTCGGCAAGGAAAGCGGCTGCGGTCGCCGCGCCGCCTTCGACCAGCAGGTGATCGCCCGGCAGGTCGGGAATGTCGCCCGGCGCCCGGATCGCGGTCCAGCCCGGCGGTGCGTCGGTCCGGCGACCCAGCACCACGCGGGTCGGCGCGCGCGCCTCCAGCCCGGCCAGGCGCACGTCGAGCCGCGGGGCATCGGCGGCCAGCGTGCCCGCGCCGACGAGGATCAGTTCGTGGCGGCTGCGTTCCAGATGCGCGTGCGCGCGCGCTTCCGGCCCGGTGATCCACTGGCTGCGGCCATCGGCCATCGCCACCCCCCCGTCGAGCGACAAGGCGAGCTTGAGCGTCACGAACGGGCGGCCCTTTGCCCGGCGCATCAGGAAACCGGCCATGGCTCGCATGGCCTCGCCTTCGCCGACACCGCATTCACACGCGATGCCGGCATCACCCAGCCGGGCCAGTCCCGCGCCGTCGGTGCGCGGATCGGGATCGCGCATCGCGGCCACGACTCGCCCCACGCCGTGTCCGATCAGCAGATCGGCACAGGACGGGCCGCGCGGCGATTCGTGCGCGCAGGGTTCGAGCGTGACATAGGCGGTGGCGCCGCGTGCGGCACCGCCCGCCTGTTCCAGCGCCATCGCCTCCGCATGGGGGCGGCCGCCGGGCTGGGTCCAGCCGCGCCCGACGACGCGACCGTCGCGGACCAGCACGCACCCGACATTGGGATTGGGCGCCGTGCGACCCCGCGTTCGCTCGGCCAGCGCCAGCGCCGCGCCCATCCAGCGGGCATCGTCGGTCAAAGGCCCCAGCGCTCCAGCTTGTCGTTCAGCCGCTTGAACTCGGCGCGGCGTTCGGCCTGACGGCGTTCGAGTTCGGCCAGCCGCGCTTCCTTCTTGGCCTGATCGATCACCTGCTGCGCCTTGATCGCTTCGTCGCTGCGATTTTCGGGCCAGCTTTCGAAATAGGTGATTTCCGGGCGCTTATAGGGCCGTTCGATCTTCGAATCGAAATAAAATCCGGTGATGACCACGCCCGTCACGCCGATGGCAAGGACGAGGAAGACCAGTTCGTGGCGCTGGCGATGCGACAGGAACAGGCGCAGGTCGCGCCATGCGCGGATGGGGGAGAAGCGGCTGAGAAAAGACACAGGCACCATGATAGGGCGTTGTCGCGCATCCGGCCAGTGGTCGCATTGGGGCTGGCGTTGCAGGGCAACTATTGATAATCGCTCGCAATGCTTTCCCCTACGCAAAACCTTGTTCAACTCGCGCGGGAAGCGCGGGCCGTGGTGCAATCGGTCGACTGGGACGCGCTGTCGGTGCCCGAAGCGCGGCGGCTGCGCGAACTGGGCCTCGATGAAGGTGTGGCGGTCGAGATGGTGCACCGCTCCGGCGTTGGCGGCGGGCCGGTGGCTTGCCGGATCGGCCGCATGACGATCGCGCTGCGCCGCCATGTCGCGCGCGCCATTCACGTCGTGCCGGCCGTTTGACGTCGTGCACGCCGCGCCCCTGATCGCACTGGTCGGCAACCCCAATGCCGGCAAATCCGCCCTGTTCAACGCGCTGACCGGCGCGCGCCAGAAGGTCGGCAATTATCCCGGCGTCACGGTCGAGCGGCATACCGGCCGCCTGTCGCTGGCCGATGGCCGCCCGGCGGAGCTGATCGACCTGCCGGGCACCTACAGCCTCGACCCCTCAAGCCCCGATGAGCGGGTAACGCGTGACGTGGTTCTGGGCAGCCTGCCGGGGGAACGGCGGCCCGACGCGCTGCTGGTCGTGATCGATGCGGGCAACCTCGACAATCATCTGCGGTTCGTCCTGCAGTTGAAGGCGCTCGGGATGCCGATCGTCGTCGCGCTCAACATGGTTGACCTGGCCGAGCGCGACGGGCTGATCCTCGATGCCGAGCGATTGGGGTGCGAACTGGGGCTGACGGTGGTGCCGACCGTGGCGGTGCGTCGGCGCGGGCTGGATGCAGTGCGTGAGGCGCTGGGCGCGGCGGTGCGACCGGCGGCGGAGGCAGCGGCACGCGCGGATGCGCCAGACCTGCCCGACATCGTGACGCTGCAACGCGACGCGCGCCGCATCGCACTGGCCGCGACGGTCAGCGAGACGCGCACCCGGCGGCTGACGCACCGGCTGGACGGCGTGCTGCTGCACCCCGTGTGGGGCATGGCCGTGCTTCTGGTATTGCTGTTCGTGATTTTTCAGGCGGTGTTCGCCTGGTCGGAGGCGCCGGTCGGCTGGATCGAGGGCGGCATGGCCGCGCTCGGCACCGCGGTTGGCGACCTGCTGCCGGAGGGGTTCGTGCGCTCGCTGATCGTCGACGGCGTGATCGCCGGCGTCGGCGCGGTTGTCGTCTTTCTGCCGCTAATTCTAATCCTGTTCGGCTTCATCCTGCTCTTGGAGGCATCGGGCTACATGGTCCGCGCCGCCTTCCTGCTGGACCGGTTTCTGGCCGGCGTCGGCCTGTCCGGCCGCGCGTTCATCCCGCTTCTCTCCAGCTTCGCCTGCGCGGTGCCTGGCATCATGGCGACGCGAACGATCGACGATGAAAAAGACCGGCTGACGACGATCCTGATCGCGCCCTTGATGACCTGTTCGGCGCGGTTGCCCGTCTATACCATCATCATCGGCGCCTTCATCCCCAACGAGGCGGTGGGACCGGGCTTCGGGCTGCAAGGGCTGGTGCTGTTCGGCCTGTATATCGCGGGGATCGCGGGTGCGTTCCTGGCCGCGCTGCTGCTGCGCCGGACGGTGACGCAAGGGGCGTCGTCGGGCTTCATGCTGGAAATGCCGCGCTATCAATGGCCCAATCCGCGCGATTTCGTGTTGGGGCTGTGGCAGCGCGCGGAGGCGTTCCTGAAGCGGGCGGGGACGATCATCCTGCTGACCACCGTGGTACTGTGGGCGCTCCTCAGCTTTCCCAAGGCGCCCGAGGGCGTCAGTCAGGCCGAATATTCGGTCGCCGGCCGAATCGCCAGCGGGTTGGAGGTCGTGGTGCGGCCCATCGGCTTCAATCACGATATCGCATTGGCGCTGATCCCCGCCATGGCCGCGCGGGAAGTGGCGGTGGCGGCGATCGGCACGGTCTATGCCGTGGATGATGTCGAGGGCGAAGGCGGACAGGCGACGATCCGCGAACAGTTGCAGCGCCGCTGGAGCCTGGCCACCGCGCTCGCCTTTCTCGCCTGGTTCGTGTTC
>NZ_DATJLI010000007.1:0-10344 GCF_035490575.1 Sphingomonas sp.
CCCGGTGGCGACCCGGTCGCTCGGATCGGCGCGCGCGCCGTCGACGCGAAGCTGCCCGGTGCGCGCCCAGCGCGACACGATGTTGAAACTGGCGTCGGGGACGTGCTGCTTGAACCAGCGGTCCAGCCGAATGCCGTCGTCATCGGCCTCAACAACGAACTGGCGCACCTGTGCTTCGGGTTTGTCGTTCATGGCAGCGCCCGCACCAAGCGCGAGCGGGAACCGCTGACCGACGAACAGATCGAACTGGCGCAGGCGATGGTCATCCACCGCGACGCGCAGGCGATCGTGCTGAACAAGCCGGCCGGACTGGCGACGCAGGGCGGGACGCGCACGCACGAGCATGTCGACGGGCTGCTGGACGCATTGTCGTTCGAGCGGGAGGATCGGCCAAAGCTGGTTCACCGGCTGGACAAGGACACGTCGGGCGCGCTGCTGCTGGCGCGCACGGGTCGGGCGGCGGCGTTTTTCTCGCGCCATTTTTCGGGGCGTTCGGCCAAAAAAGTCTATTGGGCGCTGGTCGTCGGCGTACCCGAAATCGCTGACGGGCTGATCGAACTGTCGCTGTCCAAGCAGCCCGGATCAGGTGGCGAGAAGATGCATGTGGATGAGGAAAACGGCCAGCCCGCGCGCACCCGTTACCGCGTGATCGAACGCGCGGGCAACCGCGCCGCCTGGGTCGAGTTACAGCCGCATACCGGCCGCACGCACCAGCTGCGCGTGCACATGTCGGCCATCGGGCACCCCATCGTCGGCGACGGTAAATATGGCGGGCAGGAAGCATTCCTGACCGGCGGGGTCAGCCGCAAGATGCACCTTCATGCACGCCGCATCCGCATCGACCATCCCGATGGCGGCAAGCTGGACATCACCGCCGACCCGCCCGCGCATATTGCCGAAACGCTGGAAATGCTGGGCTTCGATCCCGCACTGGGCGACGTGCCGTTTGATGACAGCCCGCCCCCCGCCACGCGTGAGGTGAAGAAAGCACGGGCCAGGGCGCACGCCAAGCAGTTCCGCAAGGAACGGCGGGGTGAGCGGCGCGGCCGGGGCGAGCGTTGAGCAACCGGCTGGTGATTTTCGACTGTGACGGCACGCTGGTCGACAGTCAGGCCAATATCTGTGTCGCGATGGAGCAATGCTTTGCCGCGCACACCCTGCCCGCGCCCGGCCGCGCCGACATCCGTCGCATCGTCGGGCTGAGCCTGGTCGAAGCGATGCGCGCGCTGCTGCCCGACGCGCCGCCCGAACAGCACCGGGCGATGGCGGAGGATTACAAACGCGCGTTTCAGACGCTGCGCGGCAATGGCGGGTTGCTGGACGAACCGCTGTTCGACGGGATTGCACAGGCGCTCGACGCGCTGGAGGCCGATGGCTGGCTGCTGGGCGTGGCGACGGGCAAGTCGGACCGCGGGCTGTCGCTGATACTGGCACATCATGGCCTGTCACACCGCTTCGTCACGCTGCAAACCGCCGACCGGCATCCGTCCAAGCCGCACCCGGCGATGATCCACGCCGCCATCGCCGAAGCCGGGGCGACGCCCGAAACATCGGTGATGATCGGCGACACCAGTTTTGACATGGCAATGGGCGTGGCAGCCGGGGTTCGGCCGATCGGTGTCGCCTGGGGCTATCATGCGCCCGACGAACTGCGCGACGCGGGCGCGTTGATGGTCGCCGGTCATGCCAGCGAACTGGCGCGGCTGGCACAGGGCACCTATTAAGAGGCGATGAGCACTCCGCACGATCCGGCGATGGGCCGATATTATCTGATGGTGCTGGCACGCATCGTGCCGGTGGCGGGCGCCCTGTTCGGGCTGGTGATTCTGGGCCGTGCACAGCAATTGCCGCAGCAGATATTGGGACTGGCGATCGTGCTGACTGCGTTGTGGGTCATGGCGACACTGCCGCGTGCGCTGGCGCGGCGCTGGCGGACGCCGCCCGCGCCATGAAGCGATTCTGGCGCGATGTTGCGGTGGTGCCCGGAGGCGGCTTTCGCATCGCGCTTGATCGGCAGCCGATCCGCACCCCCGGCCGCGCACCGCTGGCGGTTCCGACCCGCATACTGGCCGAAGCGATCGCTGCGGAGTGGCGCGGTGTCGAGGGCGAGATCGACCCTCGCGCCATGCCGCTGACCGGGTTGGCCAACGCGGCCATCGACCGAGTCGCGCCTGACCCCGCCAGCTTCGCCGCAGGCCTGGCGCGCTACGCCGAAAGCGACCTGCTGTGCTACCGCGCCGACACCCCAGCCCCGCTGGTCGCGCGACAGGCGGCGGCCTGGGACCCGCTGCTCGACTGGGCGCGCGCGCGGTATGACGTGCATTTCCAGGTTACGAGCGGCGTGATGCACATCGCCCAACCGCCCGCTACCGTCGCCCGGCTGAGTGAGGCCATTGCCGCACGCCACCCGTTCGAACTGGCGCCGCTGTCGATCGTCACGACGATCACCGGATCGCTGGTCATGGCGCTGGCCGCAGCCGAGTGCACGTTTGATCCCGACACGCTCTGGCACGCCGCGCAAGTGGACGAGGACTGGCAACGCGAGCAATGGGGCGACGACGCGCTCGCCACGCAGGCGCGGGAAGCGCGCCGCGCCGAATATGACGCCGCCATCGCCTTTCTGGTGGCCAGTCAGGCTAGGGACGCGTCAAACGAAGCTTGATTGCGTTCAGGCCGCGCATCGGTGAGAGCGCTGCCATGCGATGGTTCAAACCCCTGCTGACCGGTGCCACCTGGCGCGAGCGCGTTGTCGGCTGCGCGGGCGCATTCGTGTGTCTGGCGCTGACGATGATCGTCAGTTCGCCGATATCCCTGTCCGCAACCGACCTGCCCGCGATCGTGGCGCCCCTCGGTGCGTCGGCAGTGCTGGTATTCGCGGTGCCCAGCAGCCCGCTGGCGCAGCCCTGGTCGGTTCTGGGCGGCAACATCATTTCCAGCCTGATCGGCGTGGCGGTGGCACAGGCGGTGCCCCACGTCGCGCTCGCGGCGGGACTGGCGGTCGGGCTGGCGATATTGGTCATGTCGCTGCTGCGCTGTCTTCACCCGCCGGGCGGGGCCGCGGCACTGACTGCTGTAGTCGGCAGCGCCGCGATCCATGATGCGGGCTATGCCTTTGCGTTCGCGCCCGTTGGCATCAATTCGGTCGCGCTCGTCGCACTGGCGATGCTGTTCCATCGCGCGACAGGGCACCGCTATCCCCACCGTCCGGCCGTGTCCACGCAACCGATGCAGGCAGCCGAACTGGTCGATGCCGATATCGATGCGGCGCTTGCCGACATGCACGAGAGTTTCGACATCGCGCGCGACGATCTGGAGGCATTGATCGCTCGCGCACGCCTGCATGCCCGCGCGCGCGTCAGTTCTTCAACATCGAACGGATAAAGCCGATCAGCCCGGTCTGACGCGACCGTTTCAGCCGCTCCGCCGACAGGATGGTGCGGACACATTCATAGCAATGCTCGACATCGTCATTGACCAGCACATAGTCATAGCCATCCCAATGGCTCACTTCGGCGGCGGCGCGCGACATACGGGCATCGATCACTTCGGCCGTGTCGGTTGCGCGGGCGACCAGTCGGCGGTGCAGTTCCTCCATCGACGGCGGCAGGATGAACACCCGCACCACATCGCCACCGGCAATCTGAAACAATTGCTGCGCGCCCTGCCAGTCGATGTCGAACAGGACGTCGCGGCCCGATGCCAGTATCTCCTCCACCTGCTGGCGCGGCGTGCCGTAGCGGTTGTCGAAGACATGCGCCCATTCCAGAAACTCGTGATTCGCCACCATCGTGCGAAACCGTTCCAGATCGACGAAATGGTAATCGCGCCCGTCGACTTCGCCGGGGCGAATCGCGCGCGTGGTGGCCGACACCGACATCTGAAGGTCGGGATCGTTCGCCAGCAGCTTTCGTGCGATCGTGGATTTGCCGGCACCGGACGGTGACGACAGGACGAACAGGACTCCGCGACGTTTCAATCCATGCGGGTCGGATTCGATCTTATGGGACATGGGCGCCTTTGGGCGCCAGTAGCGGGCGAGGTCAAGTGCCCCGCCCGCCAAAGGCCGGTATCAGACGCGCCGCTTGCCCTTATGACGGTCATACATTTTCTTGCCGACATAGGCGGCACCCAACGCGGTGCCGAGCGGTCCCATGCGCCGCAGCACACTGCCCGCGGCCCAGCCGATGGCCGCACCCTTGGCGCCGCCCGACCCGTCACGCCGGTCCATTTCGCGCCCGACCAGCGCGCCGATGATGCTCTTAATCATGCTTCCACTTCCTTGCCGGTAATCGCGTCAAATCCTTCGCCGATCGCCCGCAGCACTGCCCAGCCCACGGCATAGGTCAGGATGACGGGGACGGTGACTTTCAGCACATTGGCCGTGATCGCACCGACAATCGCGCCGTCGCCGACGCCGTCGTCACCGCTCATCCCGTCGATCGCCGCACCGACGACCGCACCAATGGTTGTCGCACCCATGTCAGATTTCCTTCCCCGCGTTTCGATGGCGCATCAATCCGCGAAGGCCGCGCCCGGTTCCCTTCACCCGCCCGTCATCGCCTCAGGCCGGACCACGCGGTCAAACGTCGCCTCGTCCACCAGGCCGAGCGCCAGCCCCGCTTCCTTCAGCGTCAGCCCCTCCCGGTGGGCGTGCTTGGCGATGGCGGCGGCATTGTCGTAACCGATTTCGGGCGCAAGTGCCGTCACGAGCATCAGCGAACGTTCGACCAATTCCGCAATACGCCGCTCATTGGCCTGCAATCCGTCGACGCAGCGTTCGGCGAAGCTTTCCATTGCCGTTGCCAGCAGGTCGATCGAACGCAGCACGTTGGCGCCGATCATCGGCTTGAACACATTAAGCTCCAGATGCCCCTGCAATCCGCCCACCGTAATCGCAGCGTGATTGCCCATCACTTGCGCCGCGACCATCGTCAGCATCTCGCACTGCGTCGGATTGACCTTGCCCGGCATGATCGAGCTGCCGGGTTCGTTGGCGGGCAGGTCGAGTTCACCCAGCCCCGATCGCGGCCCCGATCCCAGCAGGCGGATGTCGTTGCCGATCTTGGTCAGCGCCACCGCCAGCGTGTTGAGCGTGCCCGACAGGTGCACCAGCGGATCGTTCGAGGCCAGCGCCTCGAACATGTTTTCGGCCGGGGCAAAGGGGATATCGGTCAATGCTCGCAGCTCGGCACAGAAGTCGCGCGCAAAACCCTGGGGCGCGTTCAGGCCGGTGCCGACCGCCGTGCCGCCCTGCGCCAGCCGGTTGGTGCCATGCTCGATCGCCGGTTCGATCCGCCGCCCGGCGCGATACAGTTGATGCGCGTAACCCGAAAACTCCTGCCCCAATGTCAGCGGCGTCGCGTCCTGAAGGTGCGTCCGGCCGATTTTCACGATCCCGGCCCACGCCTCGGCCTTCTGTTCGATCGCGCTCCGCAAGCGGTCGAGCGCGGGGAACAGCCGCCGGTGCGCCGCCAGCGACGCGGCGATATGGATCGCGGTCGGAAAGCTGTCGTTCGACGATTGCCCTCGATTGACATCGTCATTGGGGTGGACGGGTGCCTTGCCGCCGCGCGTTCCGGTCAGGATCTCGTTCGCGCGGCCGGCGATCACCTCGTTCAGGTTCATGTTGGTCTGGGTGCCGCTGCCCGTCTGCCAGATGACCAGCGGGAACTGCGCGTCATGGTCGCCGCGCGCGACCTCAGCCGCGGCCTGTTCGATGGCATCGGCCTTTTCGCCGTCCAGCCCGTGGCGACGATTCACGCGGACGGCCGCCTGCTTCACCAGCGCCAGCCCATGGACGATCTCGATCGGCATGGCTTCGCGCGCACCAAAGGGAAAGTTCTGGATCGAACGCTGCGTCTGCGCGCCCCAATAGGCGCCGGCAGGCACTTCGATCGCGCCGATCGAATCGGTTTCGGTGCGGGTGGCCTCAGTCATGCGCGTCTCCTGAAATCGGGTTCGATCTGGAAGATGCGGCTTCCGCGCGCTGATTCAACCGAAGCGACGGACCATGAAGAAGCGGGTGTCCCCCGGCGGATAGTCGTCGATCTGCCCGAACACCGTGAAGCCCAGCCGCTCGTAGAAGCCACGAGCCTGGAAACTGAACGTGTCCAGCCACACGCCCACGCACCCCGCCGCCATCGCTTCATCGACCGCGGCCCGCATCAGCCCGGTGCCCAGCCCATTTCCGCGCGCCATCGGCTCAAGTGCCAGATATTGCACGAACAGCCAGCGATAAGCGATGCGGCCCCACAATCCGCCGACCCGCCGCCCATCATCGCCGGTTGCGTAAAAAGCGATATCGCGTGCGTCGATCGGCGGCGCGGCGGACGCGTTATGCGCGGCAAGGATTAACAGGATCGCGTCGCGATCATCGGGACCGGGCGTGGCGACCGGCTCGATCACGCTCACTTCTTGCGCTTGAAATCCACCGAGACGACGTTCGACCCATCCTCGACCGGCTCGGCCCGCGCGCCTTCGCCGTCGTTTTCGGCGGGTTCGTGCTCGGCCTCTTCGATCGCTTCGCTCGCTTGGAAGCGCAGTTCGAAATTGACCGCGGGGTCGTGAAAGCCGGTGATCGCCGAAAACGGGATCGTCAGCATCGACGGCACCTGATTGAAGCTGAGACCCACCGAAAACTGGGTGTCGTCGACCTTGAGGTCCCAGTAGCGATGCTGGAGCACGATCGTCATCTCATCCGGGAACCGGTCGATCAGCCGCTGCGGAATGTCGACGCCCGCCGCCTGCGTCTTGAAGGTGATGTAGAAATGATGGGCGCCCGGCAGGCCGCCTGTGGCGGCAACCGATCCCAGCACGCGGCCGACGACGGCGCGGAGCGCTTCCTGCACGATTTCGTCATAGGGAATCATGCTGTCGGGGACTTGAGCGTTCATGGCCCCTTGCTAGCGTCCCCGCCCCCAGAATCAAGCATGGGTGTCGAGATTGCATGGACGCCCCAAGCCGCTATGTGAGCGGACATGCGAAGCGCCATTGTCAAACGCGACACGTCGGAAACGCGGATCGAGGTCGAAGTGAACCTCGACGGCACGGGTCAATATTCGATTCATACGGGGGTCGGCTTTTTCGATCACATGCTCGAACAGCTGTCGCGCCACTCTTTGATCGACATCCGCCTGAAATGCGACGGCGACCTGCATATCGATCAGCACCACACGGTCGAGGATTCGGCGCTGGCGCTGGGCGAAGCGGTGGCCAGGGCGCTGGGCGACAAGCGCGGCATCCGCCGTTACGCCGACGCGCTAAGCCCCATGGACGAGACGCTGACGCGCGTGGCGCTGGACATATCGGGCCGCCCATGGCTGGTGTGGAAGACCGCTTTCAGCCAGACGCGGCTGGGCGAAATGGATACCGAGCTGTTCCAGCACTGGTTCCACAGCTTTGCCCAGACTGCCGGCGTCACGCTGCATGTCGAGACGCTGTATGGCGACAATAATCACCATATCGCCGAAAGCGCATTCAAGGGCCTTGCCCGCGCGCTGCGCGAAGCGATCGAGATCGACCCGCGCAAGGCCGATGCGATCCCGTCGACCAAGGGAGTGCTGTAACATGACGGTCCGCCCGATGGCGCCGTGCACATTGGTGCTGCTGACCTATGTAAAGCCGCTGGAAGAGATCGACCGGCTGCGCCCCGAGCATGTCGAATGGATCCAGCGCGCGATGGATGAAGGTGTGATGATCCTGGCCGGGCGCCGCACATCGGCCGCCGGCGGCGTGCTGCTGTTCCGGGGCGCCGCCGATGCGGTCGAGCCGGTCGCAAACACCGATCCGTTCGTGACCGGCGGTGCCGCGACGTTTGAGCTGGTCGAGTTTACCGCCAGTCTGGCTGCCGATGCGATGGCCGACCTGTTCGGATGACGACCGCGCTGATCGATTACGGCGCGGGCAACCTGCATTCGGTCCACAACGCGCTGCGCGCCGCCGGAGCCGTCGATATCGCCATCACCGCCGACCCTGACGTCGTGCGCGGGGCGGAGCGGATCGTGCTGCCCGGTGTCGGCGCGTTCGCCGCGTGCCGCGACGGGCTGACCGCGCTGCCGGGCATGGTCGAGGCGCTGGAGGAGCGCGCGCTGCGCGGCGGTGTGCCGTTCCTGGGCATCTGCGTCGGCATGCAGTTGATGGCGACGACGGGCGAGGAAATGGGCAGTCATGCCGGCCTTGGCTGGATCGACGGCACGGTTGCGCGGATTCCCGACGCCCCCGGCGTGCATGTGCCGCACATGGGCTGGAACGACGTGATCCCCGCCCGCCCGCACCCGCTGATCGAGGCGGGCGAGGCCTATTTCCTGCACAGCTACGCCTTTACCGGCGATGACGTGCTGGCGACCACCGATCATGGCGGTCCGGTCACGGCGGCGATCGGCCGCGACAACCTGATCGGCATCCAGTTTCACCCCGAAAAGAGCCAGCGCTATGGCATCGCGCTGCTGGAGAGGTTTCTCGCATGGCGGCCCTGACCATCTTTCCCGCGATCGACCTGAAGCGGGGACAGGTCGTGCGGCTGGCCGAGGGCGATATGGATCGCGCGACCGTTTACGGTGACGACCCCGCGGCACAGGCGCGCGCATTTGCCGATGCCGGGGCCGATCACCTGCACGTTGTCGATCTGGACGGTGCCTTTGCGGGCAATTCGGTCAATGGCGATGCGGTGCGCGCCGCTGTCGCCGCCTTTCCCGGCCGCGTCCAGTTGGGCGGCGGGGTTCGCGAGATGGCGGCGGTGGAGGCGTGGCTGGCGATCGGCGTCGCCCGCGTCGTCATCGGCACCGCCGCGCTGAAGGACCCGGATTTCGTCAAGGCAGCCGCGCGGGCGCATCCCGAACGCATCGTCGTCGCGGTGGACGCGCGCGACGGCATGGTCGCGACCGCAGGCTGGGCCGATGTGTCCGACGTGACCGTCACCGATCTGGCCCGCCGGTTCGAGGATGCGGGCGTCGCCGCGCTGCTGTTCACCGATGTCGGCCGCGACGGCCTGCTGAAAGGCTGTAATGTCGAGGCGACGGTCGCGCTGGCACGGGCAGTGTCGATCCCGGTCATCGCATCGGGCGGTGTTGCTGGGATTGAGGATATTCATGCACTTGTCCCGCATGTCTCGGACGGCGTGTCGGGGGTTATCACGGGCCGCGCGCTGTATGACGGGCGCCTCGACCTGAGCGAAGCGATCCGGGTCGCTGCCGCATGAGCGTCCGCGCACGCGTCATCCCCTGTCTCGACGTCGCCAATGGCCGCGTGGTCAAGGGCGTCAATTTTGTCGACCTGAGGGATGCGGGCGATCCCGTCGAGCAGGCGCGCGCCTATGACGCGGCCGGGGCGGACGAGCTGTGCTTCCTCGACATCACCGCCAGTCACGAGGCGCGCGGCACGATCCTCGACGTGGTGCGGCGCACGGCGGAGGTGTGCTTCATGCCGCTGACCGTCGGCGGCGGGGTGCGGTCGGCGGCCGACGCGCGCGCGTTGCTGCTGGCGGGCGCGGACAAGGTGGCGGTGAACTCCGCCGCCGTCGCGCGCCCCGAAGTCGTCGCCGAAATCGCGGAGCGTTTCGGCAGCCAGTGCGTCGTCGCATCGGTCGATGCCCGGCGAACGGAGGGGCGCTGGGAAGTCTTCACCCATGGCGGGCGCAAGCCCACCGGCCTCGATGCAGTCGAACACGCGCTGCGGCTGGTTGAACTTGGCGCCGGCGAATTGCTGGTCACGTCGATGGACAGGGACGGCACGCGCGATGGCTATGACCTGGACCTGATCCGCACCATCGCCGATCAGGTGCAGGTGCCCGTCGTCGCCAGTGGCGGGGTCGGCAATCTCGACCATCTGGTCGCCGGGGTTCGCGACGGCCATGCCAGCGCCGTGCTGGCCGCATCGATCTTTCACTTTGGCGAAGCAAGCATCGCTGACGCGCACCGCGCGCTGGCGGCGGCGGGCGTTCAGGTGCGATCGCCTGTCGGCTGAACTTACAACGGCGGAGCGCGGTTGACGCGCCGTTAACCGTTGAGTGACAGTTTTCCGTTCGTTTTGCGTGTTGGCACATCCCTTGCTGGATCGACGGCGACAATTGATCGACAGGGGAAATCATGGAAACCGTTCGTCTCGCGCTCGCCGCCGCAACGCTCGCCGCGCTGCCCGCCGCTGCCTATGCCTATGACGACAAGCCCACCACGCCGCCCAGCAGCAGCGGTGGCGCGTCAGGCGGTTCGTCGGGTGGCCCCGTTGCCGTTCCCGCTCCGGCCGCCATTGGCCTGTTCGCGCTGGGTATCGCGGGCCTGGCTGTCGCGCGTCGTCGTCGCCGCTGAAACCATCGGCCCGTGCCGTCGCTCCGGCGGCACGGGCGTTGAC
>NZ_DATJLI010000008.1:0-15010 GCF_035490575.1 Sphingomonas sp.
GCAATGGCCGCTCCAACGCCGACACGCGCGAACGCGAAAAGACACTGCGCCGCACCGCGCGCGAAGCCGAGGCGGAGGTCGCCCGCCTGACCGAACGGCGCGACGGCATTGATGCGGCGCTGGCCGATCCCGCTAAGGCAAAAGGCCCGCTGTCGGCAATGTCAGTGGGGGAACTGATGAAGGCGCGGGCCGAACTAGACCATGCCATCGCGGCTGCCGAAGCCGCATGGCTGGAGGCGAGCGACGCGATGGAGCAACTGGCGGCCTGATTCCGGATCGAAAGCCTGACCCGCCGGGTCAGGTAATCGGCCCGTTGGCCATCGGCACGCCGAAATCGGGAGTGCCGTCGGCGCGGTAACGGAAATGTTGCGCGCGGGTGTGGCGATTGGGGTCGAACAGGGGATCGCCCTCGATCGCTTCATAATCGCGCGCGTGATAGACGAGCACGTCGCGGCCCGCTTCATCGACGGTGAAGCTGTTGTGGCCCGGCCCATAGATACGGTTCTGCGGCGCGCTGGCAAAGACCGGTTCGGGCGATTTGGTCCACGCCGCCGGGTCCATGATGTCGGCATCGTCCCGCGCGCTGAGCAGGCCCAGGCAATAGCGCGCATCGGTGGCGCTGGCCGAATAGGTCATGAACAACTGTCCGTTGCGCGCCAGCAATGCGGGTGCCTCGTTCACCTTGAACCCGCGTATTTCCCAGGGCAGCGTCGGCACGGCCAGCCGCGCGGGCTTGGCGGCCAGCGTCAGCGGATCGGCCAGCGGCGCCAGATACAGGTTGCTGTTGGTATCGATCCCCGGCTCGCGCTGCGCCCATGCCAGATAGCGGGTGCCGCGATGGACGAAGCTGGTCGAATCGAGGTTGAAGCTGTCCCACGGCGTCTGCAACTGGCCCAGAATGGACCAGCGGGCACGGATCGGGTCGGCATCGGTCGTCGCCAGCGCCCAGGTGCGGATACGGAACACATCCTCGCCCCCGCCGCTCGGCCCGGCGGCGAAATAGATGATCCAGCGGCCGTCGATACGGTGCAGTTCGGGCGCCCAGATAAAGCCCGACAGCGGCCCCTTTTCCTGATGCCGCCACAAGACCTGTTCCGGCGCGGTCGCCAGCCCCGCGATAGTCGGCGCGCGGCGCAGCACCAGCCGGTCATATTCGGGGACGGAGGCGGTCATGTAATATTGGCCGTCATCGTGGCGGAAAATCTGCGCGTCGGCACGCTGCCGGACCAGCGGATTGGCGATGCCGCGCGCGCGCCGGCCAGCACCAACGACCGGCGTCGCGCCGATGGCGAGCGCCCCCGCAAGGAAATGGCGGCGGTTCGCGGTCACGGTCATCCGATCTCTCCTGAAAGCGGCTCGGCCACCGGCCAGCCATCCGTGCCCCAGTTCAGCCGCGCGATCCGCAGCCGGGGGGCGCCCTTCGCCGCGCGGTCATAAGCGTGATAGACGATCCAGTCGGTGCCGTCGGCGTCGCGGAAATGGCCGGCATGACCGGGGCCGCGAAACCGCTCCTTCTCCTGAAGGTCCGCGCGTAACAGGATCGTGCCGCCGCCCGCCAGCATCGAACTGCCGTCCTTGCCGCGATACGGTCCCTCGACAGTGCGCGACCGCCCGATCACCGTGTAATAGGTGCTGGCCGTGCCCTTGCAGCAATAGTCATAGGACGCGATCAGCCAATACCAACCGTCGCGCGCGAACAGGAACGGCGCCTCGACGATCGACGGCGCACCGGCGGGCACCGGCCGCGACGCCAGTGCGATCGGCTTCGCCGCAGGATCGAGCGGCTTGCCCGTCGCCGGGTCGAGCCGGAACAGCTTCAACCCGCTCCAGAAACTGCCGAGCGCCAGCCAGTGACGCCCCTGTCCGTTGGCCAGAAAGGCGGGGTCGATGGCGTTGAAGTCGTCGCCGGGCCGCGATTGCACCACCAATCCCTCGTCACGCCAGCCATAGCCGGGCGCGTCGGGGTCCAGCGTGGCCGCCGTGGCAAGCCCGATCGCCGAACGGTTCGAGCCGAAGGTCGAGACCGAGTAATAGAGCCGGTAGCGCCCGTTCACGAAGCTGATGTCAGGCGCCCACAGATTCGTGGCGCCGGGAATCGCCTTTGCCGCCCAGTCGGGAATGCGCGAAAAGGGCGCCGCGCCTTTTTCCCACGTCACCATGTCGCGCGACCGGCGCGCGGACAGGATGCCATGCGGTCCAGGTCCCAGACCGGTCGAAAAGACGTGCCACGCCTCGCCCGCGCGGATCAGCACCGGGTCATGCACGGGCGTCACGTCACCGCCAGGCAGCGGACTGGCAGGCAGCGGACTGGCAGGCAACGGGGTGGCAGGCATATCCTGCCCCCGCGCCACCACCGCGCCCGCCAGGGCCCCGACCGCGAGCAGCGCGGCCAACCGCTGCAAACTGGCCGCGCTGGGCATCAGGCCTGCGGATCCACCACCGGATCGGCGAGCGCGTGCGTGGGCTTGGCGCCCCACAGCGCGTAGAACAGAATGTAAAGCTCGCACGCGGCGGTCAGCAGGAACGACCATTGCAGGCCATAAGCATCGGCCAGCCAGCCCTGCACCACCACCAACGCACCCCCGGCAATCGCCATGATGAGCAGCCCCGACCCTTCCTCGGTCAACGGACCCAGGCCCCGGATGCCCAGCGTGAAGATCGTCGGGAACATGATCGAATGGAACAGCCCAACCAGGATCAGCGCCCACATCGCCACCGGCCCGGTGGTGAACACTGTCACCAGCATGACGATGAACGCCCCGATCGAAAATGCCGCCAGCACCGTCTCGGCCGGGATGCGCTGCATGATCGCCGAACCGGCGAACCGCCCGACCATCATTCCGCCCCACAGAAAGGTCAGGTAACGCCCTGCCTGTTCGTTGGTCAGGTTGGCGATGTCGGGCTGGCTGACGAAATTGACGAACAGGTTGGCGACACCGATCTCCGCGATCAGATAGATGAAGATCGCCGGGATGCCGAACACCAGATTGCGGTGCTTCCACAGCGAATGCTTCTTGCGCTCCTCACGCGCGACGCGGCTGGTCGCGGTGCCCATCGCGGGCAGCGGAAAGCGCGCGATGATGACCGCCAGCACCACCAGCACCACCGCGACGATGACATAGGGCAGGATGACCGACTGCGCGTCGGCCAGCCGTTCGGCCTGGGTGAGCACGGTGCCAGCCTCCGCCGTGCCGCCCTTGGAGCGGCCGAGGATCAGATAGGCGCCGAACAGGGGCGCCAGCATCGTGCCCGCCGAGTTCATCGCCTGCACCAGGTTGAGCCTGGACGAAGACGTCTCGGCTGGGCCGATCACCGCGACATAGGGGTTGGCCGCAACCTGAAGCAGCGTGATGCCGCTGGCGATCACGAACAGCATCACCAGCGTCACGCCGTAGGACGGCAGGCTGGCCGCCAGCGTCATTCCCGCCGCCCCTGCCGCCATGACGAGCAGACCGATCACCAGCGATTTCTGATACCCCACCCGCTCGATCAGCTTGGCCGACGGGATCGAGGCAAAGAAATAGGCGATGAACCACACGCTTTCGATCAGCGTCGTCTGGGTGTAGTTCAGGTCGAACACGCTCCGCAGATGCGGCAGCAGCGTGTTGTTGATGACCGTGATGAAACCCCACATGAAAAACAGGCTGGCAAGCAGCGTCAGCGCAGGCACATAACTGCCGGCGCCGGAGCCGGGATTTGGGGTTGGCGTGACTTGGCTCGGCAGGGCCATTGGTGATCCTCCTTGATCCGATCCCGTCGATGCGGGCGGTATTTTCAACGATTGTTCAGTCGTTCCACCGGAACGGGCCGACCCGTTCATGCCGTCCCAGCATGAACGCATCGGCCACCAGCCGGAACGGCGCAAGATCCGCCTCGATCATGCCCCGCCCGACCATGCCCGCAAAGCGCCGATACAAGCCAGGATATTCGCCGATATCGCGCACCGCCACGTCCACCCCGCCGATCGACAGCCGTGCGCCGCCATCGCGCAGCAGGGCGTCGCCGTCATCGGTTTCGATCGCGATCGACCAGGTTTGCGGCCCGCGCTGGTCGAAGGAAAAGGCCGCGTCGATGCGCGGCACGCGCGCGCTCGCCAGCATCAGGTCCGCCGCAATCGGCGCGGCGCGATCGGACGGATAGCGGAGCAGTGCTTCATGCATAGTAACATCGGGCAGCAGCCGCGTCAGGATCGACAGCGCGTTCACACCAGGATCGAACACGCCGATGCCGGGCTGCCAGATCCATTCCTGACCCGGATGCCAGACGCGCACATCCTCTTTCCAGTCGATCCGAAGCGAGCGGATCGATCGGCCATCCAGCCAATCGGCAAGCGGCGCGACGGCGTTTGCCTCACGCGAATGCCAGGTCAGGAACAGGCTGCGTCCCGCCGTGCGCGCCATCGGCGCAAAGCGTTCGGCTTCGCTCAGCGTCGCGGCAGGCGGCTTTTCGACCATCACGTCCAGCCCCAGGGCCAGCGCCTGCTCGATCAGCGGCGTTCGCGCCATCGGGGGGGTGCAGATCGACACCGCCGCCAGATCGGGAACGCGGGCGACCAGCTCGGCCAGCGTGCGTTCGGTGGGAACATCCAGATCGCTGGCATGGCCCGATACGACACCGGCCAGATGAAAGTCGCCACTGGCGGCAATTGCGGGCAGATGTTGATCGCGCGCGATCTTGCCCATGCCGATGATCGCAATACCCCGGCTCATCAATGGCCCTCCGCCAGCCCTTCACGCTCGACCGACCTAACGATCAGTTCGAGCACCTTTTCAATCAGATTTTCCATCGCGGCATGTGCAGCCGCGCCATCGCGCGTAACGATGGCGTCATGCACGGCGGCATGGTCGCCGATGTTGGCCGAGCGGCCCGCGAGCCGGTTGGTGAACCTGATCGAGGTTCGCAACGCAGTCGACACGACATCACGGAATTGCGAGAAGAACGGGTTGTTCGACGCGCGCAGCACCGCGACGTGAAAGGCGATGTCGGCTTCCAGTGTATCGTCATGCCCCAGTTCGGCCAGGCGCATACGGTCCAGCCCCGCCGTGATCGCGGCCTGTTGCTCCACCGTGGCGCTTCTGGCGGCCAGCGCGGCGGCGGCGGGTTCGACGGCGATCCGCAATTCGCTGAACCGCCGCAACAGCGTCAGGCTGGAGCGCCGATCGAGCAACCAGCGCAGCACGTCGGTATCGAACAGGTTCCATGCCTCTTCGGGGCGCAGGAACGTGCCCTGCTTGGGGCGTGCGCCCAGCAGCCCCTTTGCCGCGAGCATCTTGACCGCTTCACGCGTTACCGAACGGCTGACGCCGTGCTGCTTGACGATATCGGCTTCGTTCGGAAAGGGCTTGTCACGATATTCGCCGGTCACGATGGCCCGGCCAAGGACTTCGAGCAGCCCGAACGTCAGGTTCCGGCCCAGCTCACCCCGCACCAGCGGATCATCGGCCATCGTCCCACCCCATATGCCATCAATTTATGCCGGCAGTTTGTTGCAGATCGCCACCCCCTCGACAAGAGCGATTGATAATATAAAAAACCAGCCTCATCCTTGAGATCGGAATCAGGAGAGTCCGCAAATGGTGCCAGCGTCGCAACCCTGTCCCGGCAGCAGGCAATGAGCGCCTTTATCGCCGTCGATTGGGGCACGACCAATCGCCGCGCATGGCGAATCGAGGACGGCGATCCCGTCGATGTCATGCGCGATGCGACCGGCGTTCTGGCCGTGGCGGGGCGTTTTGCCGACGCCGCGGAACAGGTCCGCGCGCGCCTTGGCGACCTGCCGATGCTGATGGCGGGGATGGTCGGTTCGAATCGCGGCTGGGTCGATGCCGGCTATGTTCCTTGCCCGGCGACGCTGGCGGCGCTGGCTGCGCGGCTGACACCGGCGGGCGACGATGCGTGGATCGTGCCGGGCGTCTGTTCGGTTTCGGGTACGCGCGGCGATGTGATGCGTGGCGAGGAAGTGCAGTTGCTGGGCGCCGTGGCCGGCGGCCTGGCGCCCGCCAATGCGATGATGTGCCAGCCCGGCACCCATTGCAAATGGGCGCGGATCGAGGGCGGCGTGCTGGCGCGCTTCGCCACCGCGATGACAGGCGAGTTGTTCGCGCTGCTGCGCGATCATGCCCTGATCGGCGCGGCGATGCAGGGCGACGTCGCCGACGGCGGGGCCTTTCGCGACGGCGTGGCGCGCAGCGGCGAAGGCGACCTGACCGCCGCCTTGTTCGGCGTACGCGCCGCGAGCGTGCTGGCGCTGCGCGACGACGCCGATGCCGCGGCCTATGTCAGCGGGCTGTTGATCGGTGCTGATTGCCGGGCACAGGTGCGCGCGGGCGACACCGTTCATCTGCTCGCCGATCCGGCGCTGGGCGCGCTTTATACCGCCGCGATCGAGACCGTCGGCGCTGTCGCCGTGCCGGTCGACAGCCACGCCGCGTTCCTCGCGGGGATCATCCGTATTCGGGAGTTACAACCATGACCGACTTCGCAACCGCCTTTGCCGCGCTGCCCCTGGTGGCGATCCTGCGCGGGGTCGAACCGCATGAAGTCGTCGCGGTCGGCGACGCGCTGGTCGAGGCGGGCTTCACCCTGATCGAAGTGCCGCTGAACTCGCCCGATCCGTTCGCCAGCATCGAGGCGCTGGCGCGCGCGCATGGCGACCGGGCGATGATCGGCGCGGGCACGGTGCTCACCCCCGAAGATGTCGGCCGCGTTGCCGATGCCGGGGGACGCATGATCGTGTCGCCCAACACCGATGTGCGCGTGATCGGCGAAACCGCGGCGCGCGGCATGGCATCCCTGCCCGGCTATTTCACCGCGTCGGAGGCGTTTGCCGCGCTACGGGCCGGGGCCAGCGCACTAAAGCTATTCCCGGCAGAGGCCGCCAGCCCCGCCGTCATAAAGGCACAGCGCGCGGTATTGCCACGCGATGTGCCGGTGCTGGCGGTCGGCGGCATTTCCCCCGACACGATGGGACCGTGGCGCGCGGCGGGGGCCGATGGCTTCGGCCTTGGCTCCGCGCTCTACAGTCGCGGCGCCAGCGCGAATGACGTCGGCAAGGCCGCCCGCGCCTTTGTCACCGCATGGCGCGCACCATGAGGCGCGCGCTGGCCGTCGCCCTCGCCTGCTGCGCGGCGCCGCTGATCGCGGCTGACGATCAGCGCACGCTGGTGAATCCGGTCCTGCCCTCCGGTCCCGATCCATGGGTCGTGGAGGAAGACGGCATATTCTATTACATGTCGACGCGCGGAAACCGGCTGGCGATCCGCGCCACGCGCGACCTTGCCCGGCTGGCCGATGCGCCTGAACAGGTGGTGTGGCGCGCGCCCGCCAGCGGCCCGAACAGCGCATCGATCTGGGCGCCCGAACTGCACCGCATCGAAGGGCGCTGGTTCATTTATTACACGGCCAGCGACAAGGCCGCCGATGACGACGCGCATCGCGGTATCTGGGTGCTGGAGAATCGCGCCGCCGATCCGCTGAAGGGCGAATGGGTTGACCGGGGCCGCATCGCGACGCAACGCCCCGGCATCGACGGCACCACCTTTACGGTCGGGAACACGCGCTACTTCGCCTATTCCCCCTATGTCGGTCCCGACAGCGTGATCGCCATCGCGCGGATGGAAAATCCGTGGACGCTGGTGGGTAAGGAGGCGATCATCGCGCGGCCCGATCAGGCCTGGGAGCGTCAAGGCGGTCGCCAGATCCTGGAAGGACCGGCATTTCTGCGCGGGCCGGATGGCGGGCTGCACATCGCCTATTCGGGCAGCGCGTGCTGGTCCGATGATTATGCGCTGGGGCTGCTCAGCGCCGCGCCGGGCAGCGATCCGATGAAGCCGGCAAGCTGGCACAAGGCACCCCGGCCGGTGCTCGCCAAATCACCCGCGACCAGCGTGTGGGCGCCGGGACATAACGGCTTTTTCACCTCCGGCGGGCGAAGCTGGGTGATCTATCACGCCAATAATGCGCCCAAGCTGGGATGCAGCCCGCGCCGCGCGCCGCATATTCAGGAAGTCACCTGGTCGAAGGACGGAATGCCGGTCTTCCCGGTGCCTGCGACGGGCCGCGCACCGGCCCCCTGACAACCAAACGGCCCGCCGCCTATCAAGGGCGGCGGGCCGGTCGCGATCAGTTCGTCTGCGCCGCCGCCATCGTCGGCGTCGGCGGGACCACGCCCTTGGGCGCGGCCGTCAGGCGACGGATCAAATCGACCTCGGCCTGGCGATAGGGGGTGCCGTCGGCGCGGAACACCTCGTGGAACCAGATGGTCGGCTCGGCCATGACATAGGGCTTCTGCCAGCTGTCCCACGGGAAGCGCGTCTGCGTCTTTCCGTCGACAAAGCCCCAGTTCATCATCGCGACGTTATAGCGCTTCGCGATCGGCAGCGATCCGTCGAACGTCGAACCATTCCCGCGCGCCATATATTCGGTGCACAGGATCGGCCGGTTATAGGGCAGCAACTGGCGGATGCGGCCCTCGAACGTCTCGGGCCAGTTATAATCATGGAAGGTGATGACATCGGACTGGGCAAGCTGGAGCTTTTCCATGGGCGAGCTTTTGCCGCCCGGCGTCCAGTCGTCACCCAGCCAGACGCCCGACGTGATCGGCTGTGTCGGATCGGCATCGCGCGCCCAGTCGAAAACCTGCGCCAGCAGCGCGCGAACCAGCGGCTCCTTGCCGTCCTGCCCCTTATACTGGGTGGCGCCGTTGTCCGGTTCGTTCCACAGGTCCCAGCCGAGCACCCGGTCGTCCTTGGCGAAGGCGCGGATCACGCCCTGAACATAGGCTTTGTAGCCGGGATAGCGGCTCTTGTCGCGCAGGCCCGCCATGCCCGGTCCCTGCACCCAGCCTGAATTATGGACGCCGGGGATCGGCGGATGCTGTGGTCCCAGTTGCGGATTGGGATCCCAGCAACTGTCGAACAGCACGAACAGCGGCTTGATCTTGTGCCGCGCCGCGATGGTCAGAAATTCGTCGATGCGGCGCTTGAACCCCTCCGCATCCTGCGCCCAGAGCTGGTCGTGCAGGAATACGCGCATGGTGTTCATGCCGATCCGCTCGGCCATTGCGAACTCGCGGTCGATCTCGGTCGGGTTCCAGGTGTCGGCCTGCCACATCTCAAGCTGGTTGATGGCGCTGGCGGGCGCGTAATTGGCGCCGACCAGCCAAGGCTGACGGTCATACCATGTTTTTGCCTCCGCCTCGGTCCAGCGGTCGCGCGCCTGCGCCGGTGCGGCAAACAGCGTGATCGAGGCGAGCAGCCCCGCGATAATCTTTTTCATCTTCCTCTCCCTGTATTGTTTCGGGTGCTCAACGCTCAACGAACAGCCGGTATGTCATGACGTTGCGATAGGTCTGGCCGGGCGCCAGCCGCACCGACGGAAAATCGCGCTGATTGGGCGCATCGGGGAAAAGCTGAGGCTCCATGACGATCGCGTCGCCCATCCGCAGGATCTGGTCCTTCTTTCCCTTGATCGTGCCGTCGAAGAAATTGCCCGAGTAGAATTGCAGGCCCGGCTGGTTCGACCAGAGTTCGAATCCGCGCCCCGATACCGGCTCCACCACGCGCGCCATCAGATGCTGGTCGGGCGTCACCCGGTCGCCGATCACCCAATTATGGTCATAACCGCGACCATATTCGATCTGCGGGTCGCCGGCATCGCGCACCCGGTCGCCCACGGCACGCGGCTGGCGGAAATCGAACACGGTGCCCGCTACGGACTTGTGCCCGCCGGTCGGGATCGAGGTCGCGTCAGTCGGCGTGAAGCGGTCGGCCGGAATGGTCACGACATGCCCCATCGCCCCGCGCGGCGATCCGACGCCGGCCATGTTCCAATAGGCATGGTTCGACAGATTCACGACCGTCGGCTTGTCGGTCGTCGCGCGATATTCGATCGTCAGATGGTTGGCATCGTTCAGCGAATAGGTGGCATAGGTGGTCAGCGTGCCGGGATACCCCATGTCGCCATCGGGGCTGACATAACGCATCGTCACCGAAGCGGTCGGGCCACTCTGCACATCGGTGACTTCCCACAACACCTTGTCAAAGCCCTTGGTGCCGCCATGCAGCGAGTTGGGGCCGTTGTTGACGGGGGTGGAATAGCTTTTCCCATCGAGCGTGAAACGACCCTTGGCGATGCGGTTCGCCACCCGGCCGACCGTCGCGCCGAAAAACTCCGGCTTGGTGAGATAACCGTCGATCTTGTCATAGCCGATCTGCACATCCTCGACCTTGCCATCGCGGTCGGGCATGGTGACGGCCTGGATCGACGCGCCCAGCGCGATGATGGTGGCCGACACGCCCTTGCCGTTCGACAGCGTGACCGCCGCGACCGGGCGTCCGTCGGGCATCGCGCCGAAAGTCGATCGCTTCGCCTCCCCCGCCAGCGCGGGTTGCCCGGCAGCAATCGCTGCCAGCACGGTCGCCGTGAACAACGTGCGTTTCATGTCCGCTCCCTCAATCCTGTTCCTGTCAGTGGCTGTCGCGCGGCAGGCCGCGTGTCTGGGCGATCCGCTGATACTTTACCGCAGGCTCCAGCACGGCACCCTTGTCGAACTGGCCGACCAGCGCGCGCTGGATTTCCTGCCACGGCGTCTGTGATTCGGGCGTCACACTCGCCTGCACCTCGACCAGCGCGGCGCGGCGGCGCTCGATCTCGGCCGCATCGACCAGCATGTCGGCGGTGCGCGCGTCGAGGTCGATCCGCACACGGTCGCCCGTGCGAAGCAGCGCCAGCCCGCCGCCCACCGCCGCTTCGGGCGCGGCATTCAGGATCGACGGGCTGCCGCTGGTGCCCGACTGGCGGCCATCGCCGATGCACGGCAACGCCGCGACGCCCGCGCGGATCAGCGCGGCGGGCGGGCGCATGTTCACCACTTCCGCCCCACCGGGATAGCCGACCGGCCCGGCCCCGCGAATGACGAGAATACTGTTCTCGTCGATGCCGAGTTCGGGGTCATCGATACGGTGGTGATAATCCTCCGGCCCGTCGAACACCACGACATTGCCCTCGAACACATTGGGCCGGGCCGGGTCGCTGAGATAGCGTTCGCGAAACGCGTCGGAGATAACCGACAGCTTCATCACCGCCCCGTCAAACAGGTTACCGCGCAGCACCGTCAGGCCCGCATGATGCATGATCGGGTCGGACAGCGGACGGATGACGTCCAAATTCTCGATCTGCGCGTCCGCGACATTATCGGCGACGGTGCTGCCATTGGCGGTCAGCGCTTCGCCGTGGAGCAGCCCCGCGCGGTGCAGTTCGCCCATGACGGCGGGCACACCGCCCGCGCGGTAATAATCCTCGCCCAGATATTCGCCCGCGGGTTGCAGGTTGACGATCAGCGGAATGTCGGCGCCATGTGCTTCCCAATCGGCCAGTTCCAGCTCGACCCCGATATGCCGCGCGATCGCGTTCAGGTGGATCGGCGCATTGGTCGAACCGCCGATCGCCGAATTGACGCGGATGGCGTTCAGGAACGCTTCGCGCGTCAGGATATCCGACGGCTTGCGATCCGCCGCCACCATCTCGACAATCTGAAGCCCGGTGCGATAGGCGTTTTCCTGTCGGTCTCGATAGGGCGCGGGAATCGCCGCCGAGCCGGGCAGCGACATGCCCAGCGCCTCGGTCAGCGAGTTCATCGTCGTCGCGGTCCCCATGGTGTTGCAATAGCCGGTCGAGGGGGCCGAAGACGCGACCAGCTTGATAAAGCCGGTATAATCGATCTCGCCCGCGGCCAGCATCTGGCGCGCCTTCCACACGATGGTGCCCGATCCGGTGCGCTCGCCCTTGAACCAGCCGTTCAGCATCGGCCCGACCGACAGCGCGATCGCCGGGATGTTGACCGTCGCCGCCGCCATCAGCGCAGCGGGCGTCGTCTTGTCGCAACCGATGGTCAGCACCACGCCGTCGATCGGATAGCCGTAAAGCAGCTCGACCAGCGACATATAGCCAAGGTTGCGGTCCAGCCCTGCGGTCGGGCGCTTGCCCGTTTCCTGCATCGGATGGGTTGGAAACTCGATGGGGATGCCCCCCGCCTCGCGAATGCCGTCGCGCACCCGGTCGGCCAGCACCAGATGGTGGCGGTTACAGGGCACAAGGTCGCTGCCCGACTGGGCGATGCCGATGATGGGACGCCCCGATTGAAGCTCTTCAAGGCTCAGCCCGAAGTTCAGATAACGCTCCAGATACAGCGCCGTCATGTCGGGATTGTCGCGATTGTCGAACCAGGCGCGCGACCGCAGACCCCGCCATTCGCCACCGCTCACAGCGCGTTTCCCGCTCCGGGTTCACGAAAGCGTGTGTTCATCTGCCTCTCCTCGATGACCTGTTTTCAGCGTTATAAGGCTCGCCGCCCACCCGACAAGCCAAAAGTAATACAAATGATACTTGTCGTCGGCGACGGTGGCGATTAAGAGGCCCGCAATCGCCGCCGATGAGCGCGCTGGAGCCAAGGCATTGTTTTTGTTTGCCTGGCGGATTTTTAGGGAGGATGACATGAGGCGTTTGCCTATCGCTCTGCACGCGACGACGGCGCTGCTGCTCGTCGCGGGCATGTCCCCGGCCATGGGCCAGACCATGGACCAGCAGGGCGCCAGTCCGGCCCAGGCGCCGGAGACCCCACCGTCCGCCAGCGACATGACGCAATCGGCCCCCGTTCCCGCCCAGCCCGACACCCAGCCGGGCGAAGACATCGTCGTCACCGGCATCCGTGCCAGCCTGTCACGCGCCGCCGACATCAAGCGCGATGCCGCGCAGGTCGTCGATTCGATCGTCGCGCAGGATATCGGCAAGTTCCCCGACCCGACCACCGCCGCCGCGCTTCAGCGCGTGCCGGGCGTGCAGGTGACGGTCGGCGGCAACAACGAGATCGTCAATCCCCTGATCCGCGGCCTGGGCGACATCCTGACCACGCTCGACGGGCGCGAGATCTTCACCGCCGAAGGCCGCGGCTTCGCATTTCAGGACCTGCCCGCCGAAGCCCTGGCACGGGTTGACGTGTTCAAGTCGAACACCGCCAATCTGATCGAGGGCGGCGTCGCCGGTGCGATCGACCTCCAGCTCAACAAGGCATTCAATTACAAGGACCCGACGATCGCGATCAGCGGCAAGCTGAATTATGCGTCGAACATCGAGGATGTCGGGCCACAGATCAGCGCCCTCGTGACCGACCGCTGGGACACCGGCATCGGTGAGATCGGCGCGCTGCTGAACGTGTCATGGTATCGCATCCGCTATAACCGCCCGACCAATTATGTCGCCGAACGGCGCGCGGGCGATGCGCTGGGCAACCCGAACGTCGCCGTCCCGATCTCGACCGGCGGTCTCAATCAATATGGCAGCTATTCGCGGCCCCAGGTGAACGGCTCGCTCCAGTGGCAGGCGACGCCGGAAATCGAATTCTATGCCGACGGGCTGTATTCGGCCTATCGCGGCACCGACGCGACCGCCTTCTACGAATATCAGCTGTTCAATGCGGACAGCGTGTCGAATGTCGTTACCGACGACAACTGCTTCACCGCGCGTGTCAGCCCGGACGGTTTCAACCCCAATCCGGGTCAGATCGAGAACGGCGAGTTCGAGCAGCGCGAAATATGCAACATGGTCGGGGGCACGTTTAACAACATCAATTCCTTCACCAGTATGCAGGCGCGCGATCACAGGACCGACAGCTTCCTGGGCGCGCTGGGCATGAAATATGAGGGCGATCGCCTGAAGCTGACGATTGATGGGTCGTATCAGGAATCGATCGTCAACAACGAAACCTTCATTGTCGACACCGGCAAGCGCGTGGCGTCCGCCACCGTCGATTTCGACAATCCCGACAACGCCGCCGCGATCACCGTGCCCGGCAACCCGATGGCGTTTGCCGACGGCTACACCTTCGTCAACGGCCTGAACCAGGACTATCTGCGCGCCAGCGGCGACCTGTTGGCGATCAAGGGCGACGGCGTTTACGAGACCGACACGTTCCTCAAGACGATCGAATTCGGCGCGCGCGTCGCCGATCGCGGCGCGCTGTTCCAGCAGGTGCAGCTTGGCTCGCCGGTTCCGGGAGGGTCGGGCGTCCCGCCCGTGACGGCGGCCGGTGTGCCCGACGACTTCTTCATTTATGCCCCCGGCATTCCGCAGATCAACAACGGCGCCCCCTTCCTGGTGCCCAGCCGCGAATATCTGTTGTCGCAAAACGGCCAGGAACAGTTGCGCGCATTTTTCGGCGCGCCATCGGGCCAGCCGCCCTTCGACCCCACTCGCCGGTTCGAAGCAGGCGAAAAAACCTATGCCGCCTATCTGCAGGGCGGGTATGAGATCCCGATCGGCGCGATGACGATCGACGGCAAGGTCGGCGTCCGCTACAGCCGGACCGATCGGACGATCACTGGAACGGGCATTGTCGATGGCGACGCGGTCACGACCACCGCCGACACCACTGACGAGGACTGGCTGCCCAACGCCAGCGCGCGCATACAATTCGGCGGTGGCCTCCAGGCCCGCGCGACTTATTCAAAGACGCTGGCGCGCCCCGGCTTCGGTTCGCTCAACCCCGGCCTTAATTATATCGTGTCGACCAACCCCAATATCCGCAATGGCGGGTCGGGCGGGAACCCGGACCTGTTGCCGCAGATGTCGGACAGCTTCGACGCCACGCTCGAATATTACTGGCGGTCGGGTTATTTCGCGATCGGCGGCTATTACCGCGACATCCAGAACCGCGTCGTCAACGATGTGCAGGTCGAGACGATCGGCGGCGTCGAATACAACATCTCGCGGCCGCGCAACGTCGGCGAGGCGACACTGAAGGGCGTTGAAGTCAGCGGGCAGATGTTCTTCGACTTCCTGCCAGGCGACCTTGCCGGTTTCGGTGCGTTCGGTAACTTCACCTATGCCGACAGCGAAATCGGCGGCGACGACCCGCTGGCAGGCTATTCGTTGCAGGGTGTGTCGAAATACAATTTCAACGCGGGCCTGCTCTATGATCGGAAAGGCATTTCGGGTCGCGTGGTCTATACCTACC
>NZ_DATJLI010000009.1:0-28144 GCF_035490575.1 Sphingomonas sp.
GCCGAGGCCAAGGGCTGGCGCGCACGCGCGGGCGAAGCGGCGCGGCGCATCGCCGACCTCGACAAACGCGCCGCCGAGATCGCGCGCGACCGCGCGAAGCTGACCCACCGCCCCGCCGCGCTGCTCGCCGCACAGAGCGCGGCCGAGACCGAAGCGCTCGGGCTGCGCGAGGATGCCGAGCGGCTCGCCGGAGTGGAACGCGCGACGGAAACGGCCTTGCGCCACGCCGAGCACGCCGCGCGCGCCGCGGCGGAGACGCTGGCCGAAGCGCGCGAAATCCGCGCGGGTGCCGCGGCGCGCGCCGAAAACCAGGACCTGCGCCGTGTCAAGATGAGCCGGGTATCGGGCGAACGTTTCGAATGCCCCCCACCGCTGCTGCCCGAACGCGCGGGCTTCGACGCTGCCGATGTCGGCACGCCCGACAGCGAAAGCACGCGCCACGACCGGCTGGTGGCCGATCGCGAACGGATCGGTCCCGTCAATCTGATCGCCGAAAGCGAACTGGCCGCGCTCGATACCGACCGCTTCAACAATGCGCGCGAGCGGACGGAACTGGGCGAAGCCGTCAACCGGCTGCGCGGTTCGATCGGGACGCTCAATCGGGAGGGGCGACAGCGGCTGCTTGCCGCGTTCGAGGCCGTCGACGGCCATTTCCGCCGGCTGTTCACGACATTGTTCGATGGCGGACAGGCGCATCTGGCGCTGGTCGATTCGGACGATCCGCTGGAAGCGGGGCTTGAGATCATGGCCCAGCCGCCGGGCAAGAAGCTGCAATCGCTAACGCTGTTGTCGGGCGGCGAACAGGCGCTGACGGCAGTCGCGCTGATTTTCGGCCTGTTCCTGACCAACCCCGCGCCGATCTGTGTGCTGGACGAGGTCGACGCGCCGCTGGACGATGCCAATATCGACCGTTTCTGCGACCTGCTCGACCGGATGACGCGCGAGACGCGCACCCGTTACCTGATCGTCACGCACAATGCCGCGACGATGAGCCGGATGCACCGCCTGTTCGGCGTGACGATGGTGGAACGCGGCGTCAGCCGTCTGGTCAGCGTCGATCTGGGCGCCGCCGAAGGCCTGCTGGCGGCGGAGTGATGGGCGGCCGGTCCGCCTTTTGAAAAAGACGGATTGGCTCGTGGCGTGCCGGACGCCCTCACTCCGATATGGCGCGCAGGATTGCTCGTTCGACGGGCGAATAGTCGCCATCCGCTCGACACAACGACAGCGGCACGCGCGGCATCAGGGGCGGTTGTGCCAGAAAACGTGGCTGCTTGCCGCGATGCCGTTGTGCGGCGTGCACCAGGAAGGGATGGCACAGGTAAACCGTCCCCGCTTTCCCGACCACAAGGCGCTCCTCGCGATGCTCGGATTCGGAAAATCCGGTCGCGGCGAGTTCGCGTAAGGTCAACCCGACCTCACCCGCCGGTGCCAGGCGCTTGGCGATGTCGATATGGGAACCGATCCGGATCCGCGTCGGCGCGTCATCCGCACCGACATCGGAAAACAGGAACAGCATCAGCAAGGCACGACCCTTGCTGCCGATATTTGCCCGCCATTCCATGAAATCGGGATGGTCATATCCAAAACTGACATCGATATGCCAACCGTCGTCGCCAGGCGCTTCGTTCGACGGGAAGCGAATCGGGAACGTGCCGATGCTGTCGCGCGGCAACCAGCGGCCGATCCCGACCAGCTGGTCGAATGCCCGGTACAGTTTCAGCGAATTCGCGGCCTCCCGAAACGGCGCCTGCCCGAACTGGTCCAGACGCACGACCGGTCTGGTCCATGTCGAACGGTCATTTGGATCACATCCAGTTGCTTTCCACAGGATTGCACGCGCCTGTTCGGCCGTGCCTTCGGCAAATGCGTCGTCGATGCGAACAAACCCGTCGCGGATGAACGCGTCGATATCATCTGCGCCGAGCGCAGTTGGTGATACGGTTTTCATATTGCCCCTCAAATTGCGCGAGTCACCGGGCGGCAAAGCCGCCGGATAAGACCGGAACCGTCCGCTCAGATCAGCGGAAAGGCCGACGCGCGATTGAGAGTGATGAACGTCATATCGCCAACATAACCCGGCGCAGCGTTCGTGCAATACCGCAGCGCGCGACATGGCTGAGGTAGAAACGAGATCGGACGGCGGGCCGTCGCCCAAACCCTCACCCCGGCATGTCCCCGGTCGCGCGCGGCGTGGGCTGGGGGGCGGAGCGGTCGATGCGGCAGGCGCGGATGTTTGAGGGGTCGGGGCGCGGGCCTTCGGCGCGGAAGGCGGCAAGGTAGCCGCCCGCCGACGGCATTTCCTCACGCCGGACCAGCTTGTAGCCGACGGCTGCGAATTCGCATTCGAGCAGCGCGGGCGGCGTGCCGTGATTTTCGGTCGCGCGGTCGGCGTCGACGACGATCACTTCGCCGCCCTCACGCAGCGATGGCCGCATCCGCCACAGAAACTCATATGGCTCGGCGATCTCGTGATACATATGGACCAGCAGGATGCGGTCGAAGCTGTTGTCGGGAAGGCGCGGGTCCTGGGGCAGGCCCAGCCGGACACTGACGTTGTCCAGCCGTTCGCGCGCAACGCGCCGCGCCAGTTCATCGCGGGTGGCGGGCATGATATCCTCGGCCAGCACGCGGCCATTTTCGCCGACGCGGGCGGCGAGGCGGACGGTATAATAACCCTCCCCCGCGCCGATATCGGCGATGGTCATGCCCGGCCGGATACCCGCCTTGTCCATCACCGTGCCGGCTTCGTTCAGCCGGTCGCGCGCTTCCTCGGTCGACCAGCGGCTCGACACGATCGTGGCGATCGGGCGGTCGGCGGCGGGGAAGCTGCCATCGACCTGTTCGATCGCCTGATTGGCGGCGGGCGTCCTGACGGGTGCCTCGCACGATGCGACGGCCAGCGCGAGCGCCGGCATCACCAACATCGGCATCGGCGCCCCCCGCATCCTCAATCCACGTCCTCCACCTCGACCTTTTCGCCAGTCACGCGCTGCGACAACGCGGCGGCCATGAACGGGTCGAGTTCGCCGTCTAGCACGTCCGACGGCGCGGTCGAAGTCACCCCGGTGCGAAGATCCTTCACCAGCTGATAGGGTTGCAGCACATAGGAGCGGATCTGGTGGCCCCAGCCGATTTCGGTCTTGGCCGAATAATCGCTCATCGCCGCGGCTTCGCGTTTTTGCAGCTCGGCTTCATACAGGCGGGCGCGCAACATGCCCATCGCGGTCGCGCGGTTCTTGTGCTGCGAACGGTCGTTCTGGCTGGCGACGATGATGCCCGACGGAACGTGGGTGATGCGAACCGCCGAATCGGTGGTGTTGACGTGCTGCCCACCCGCACCCGACGCGCGATAGGTGTCGATCTTGAGGTCGCTTTCGTTGACCTCGATGTCGATCGAATCGTCGATCACCGGATAGACCCATACCGACGAAAAGCTGGTGTGGCGCCGCGCCGAGCTGTCATAGGGGCTGATGCGGACCAGCCGGTGCACGCCGCTTTCGGTCTTGGCATAACCATAGGCGTTCTCGCCCTTGAGCAGCAACGTCGCCGACTTGATGCCCGCCTGTTCCCCGGCATGATAGTCGACCAGTTCGACCTTCATGCCCTTTCGCTCGGCCCAGCGCATATACATGCGCTGCAACATCTCGGCCCAGTCCTGGCTTTCGGTGCCGCCGGCGCCGGCATGGACTTCGAGAAAGGCGTCATTGGCATCGGCTTCTCCGGCCAGCAGCGCCTTGATCTTGTCCTCCTCGGCCCGCGCGGCGAGTGCCTTGAGACCGGCGACGCCCTCGTCGGCCATTTCGGCATCGCCCTCGGCATCGGCCATGTCGATCAGTTCGGCGGTGTCGGCCAGTTCCTGTTCGATGGCGCGCGTCGCACCGATGGCGGCATCCAGCCGCTGGCGCTCGCGCATCACTTCCTGCGCCTGCCTGGGATTGTCCCACAGGGTCGGGTCCTCGACCCGCGCGTTCAGCTCGTCGAGGCGGCGCAGCGCGCGGTCCCAGTCGAGGAAGCGGCGCAGCAGCTCAAGTGCGGCGTTGATCTGATCGGCGTAAGCCTGCGCTTCGGCGCGCATGGGAACTCTCCAAGGGTCCAGGAAACGGGGGGCCGCGCGTCACAGCGGCGATGGTCTGCGGCGGCGTTAGTAAATCCCGCCCTCCCTTTGCAAGAAATCGCTGTCGGTGGCGCGTTGCTGCTGCTGGCGCGCGCGCGCCGCTTCCGACGCCGCTTTGGCCTTGGCCTCTGCCGCTGCCTTGGCCTCGGCCTCGCGGTTGCGCCGCTGGCGAGCGGGCGCGATCTCCGGCTTAAACGCTTCCCAGATGACCGGCGCCAGCGGTTCGCCGCTCGGCCAGCCGCCGCTCACCGGGCGACCCGAGCGGCGGTCGATCCGCACCATGCGCGTGCCCGGCGGCGCTCTGAAGGGCAGCACTTCCATCCCCTCCCACGCCTGGGCCGCGAACGCCTTGAAGATCGGCGCGGCCACCGTGCCGCCCTGGGCATAGCCGCCCAGGCTGCGCGGCTGGTCGAAGCCCAGATACAGGCCGGCGATCATCTGGGGGGCGCCGCCCACGAACCACACATCGGTCGGGCCGGACGATGTGCCCGTCTTGCCCATGATCGGGCGCTTCAGGTCGCGCAGCGTCGTCGCGGTGCCGCGTTCGATCACGCCCTCCATCACATGCACCATCTGATAGGCGCTGATCGGGTCGACCAGCTGGCGCGCGCGGATGCGCGGGCGTGGCATCGGCTTGCCATCCCAATCGGGCGCGTTGCAACGGTCGCAAGGGCGCCAGCGTTCGGGCCAGATCACTTCGCCGCGCCGGTTCTGGACGAAATCGATGACGCTGGGCGTCAGTTCGCGGCCGTTATTGGCCAGGATGGAATAGGCGTTGACCATCCGTTCCACCGTCGTCTCACCGGCACCCAGCGCGAACGACAGATAGGGCGGATATTTCTCGTCACTGATGCCGACGCGCTGCATCAGGCCGACGACCTTGTCCATGCCGGTCTTGTTCGCGGCCTGCACGGTCATCAGGTTGCGCGACTGTTCCAGGCCCCAGCGGATCGTGCGCGGCCCGGCGCCGCGCGAATTGCCGAAATTGCGAAAGCACTTCTGGCCCAGTCGCGCGCCCTGATAGACGCAGAACGGCCCGTCGACGATGATCGAGGCCGGGGTCAGCCCGTTTTCGAACGCGGCGGTATAGACGATCGGCTTGATCGTCGAACCGGGCTGGCGCATCGCCTGTGTCGCGCGATTGAAGCTGTCGATCCGCGATTCGAAACCGCCCTGCATGGCAAGGATGCGGCCCGTGCGCGGGTCTTGGACCACCATGCCGCCCGACACGGCCGGCACGCTTCTGAGCGCCCAGCGATCGCCATCCGGCGCGACCGCGATCACGTCACCGGCCTTGAGCGCGGCAAAGGCGGTGCCGCCCTTGCCCCGAACGGGCATCTGCGCGCCGCTGCGCGGCAGCGTGCCGGTTTCGCCGTCCGCAAAACCGATCTCGGCACTGTCGCTGCCGCGTGCGATCACGACGGCGGCGCGCCAGTCGTCATATTCGAGCGCCATGTTGCTCGCCGCCAGCGGTCCTCGCCAGCCATCGGCTACATCGAGCGTCTCGATCGGTCCCGACCAGCCGCGCCCCGCATCGAAACGCAGCAGCCCGCGACGCAGCGCAGCGGTGGCGTGTTGCTGAACCGCCGGATCGAGCGAGGTGCGAACCCACAGGCCACCGTCATAGACGCTATGCGGACCATCGGCCGCCTTTTCCCCGAACCGGCCGATCAGGCGGCGGCGCACTTCCTCGACGAAATAGCCGGCATTCGATTGCAGCGTGTCGGGCCGCTGGTCGATCAGGCCAAGCGGCAGCGCCTGTGCGCGCGCGGCCTGTGCCTCGCTCACGAAGCGGTTGCGCGCCATTTCGGACAGCACCCAGTTGCGCCGTTCCATCGCCCGGTCGGCGTTGCGCGCCCGGCCATAGGCTTCGGGCGCCTTGGGCAACGTGGCCAGGAACGCCATTTCCTGTAGCGCGAGCTGGTCGACATCCTTGTTGAAATAGGCGCGCGCCGCCGCCTGCACGCCGAAACTGCGGCGGCCCATCGGGATGCCGTTCAGATAGAGTTCCAGAATCTGCGCCTTGGACAGCGTGTTCTCGATCCGATACGCCAGGATCATCTCGCGGATTTTGCGCGAGGGCGAATATTCGTTGCCGATTAACAGGTTCTTGGCGACTTGTTGGGTGATGGTCGACCCGCCACGCGCACGCTCACCCGTGCCCATCTTGCTCGCATAATCGACCACCGCGCCCGCAAGGCCGGGGATGTCGACGCCGTGATGCTCGAAAAACGTCCGGTCCTCGGCCGCCAGGAATGCGCGCACCAGCAGCGGCGGAAACTCGGCATAGTCCAGTTCGACGCGGTGTTCGCGCGCATAACGATGGATGGGGCTGCCATCGCCCGAACGAATCGTCGTCGGCAAGGGCGGTTCATAAGCCTTGAGCGCATCGACGCTGGGCAGGTCGCGGGCAAAGACCGCCCAACCGGCGATCGCGCCGATGCCCGCCAGCAGCGCCGCCCATGCGATCAGCCGGAACCACCAGCGACGCCGGATTGCCGCGAAGCGCGCGCGCGCGCCTTCGCCCTGCCCGCGCTGGAGCGTGAAATCAACCGAGTTCGCGTCTGAATCCGCCATTGGGCGCGCGGTTTAGAACATGGTGCGCCGGTTGGGAATGCCGCCCACGACCAATCGAGGCTTGGTCGGATGTCCCGAGCCGGTTGCCGCACCGGCCCGCACCCCCACTAAGCATGTTGATGGGACGCCGGGCGGGGGCGCGGGCCGGCCCCGCCTCAACAATTCCGAGACGCTTACCGCGACGCCAACCGGCGGGCGAAATAGATTTCGGTCGCGCGCGACACGCTTTCGGCGACCTTTTTGCGGCCGTCCTTCGAACCCAGGAACTCGGCATCATTCTTGTTCGAGATATAGCCGGTTTCGAACAGGACCGACGGCATGTCAGGCGCTTTCAGCACCACCAGCGACGCCATACGGTGGAACTGGTTCTTGGTCGGCATCAGCGGCCGTGCCTCACGCCCGAGCAGGCGCGCGAAATTGGCCGAGCGGTTCATGGTCTCACGCTGCGCCAGGTCGATCAGCAGTGACGAGATATCGTTCGACTGGTCACCCAGATTGATGCCAGCGATGATATCGGCCTTGTTCTCGCGCGCGGCCAGCCGTGCGGCTTCCTTGTCGGACGCGATTTCGGACAGAGTATAGGCGGTCGCGCCCGTTGCCATCGGATTGCCCGCGCTGTCGCAATGGACCGATATGAACAGGTCCGCCCCCAATCGACGGGCAATGCCATAACGTTCCTGCAGGATCAGGAACCGGTCGTCCTCCCGCGTCAGCGCAACCCGCACGCGCCCCGATTCGAGCAACCGGTCCTTGATCGCCAGCGCGGTCTTGAGCGTGATTTCCTTTTCCTGAAGCTCGGCATCGGGATTGATCGCGCCGGGGTCCTTGCCGCCATGCCCGGCATCGATCACCACCAGCGGACGGCTGGGATCATCACCATAGATGCGCGGCAGCTTCGGGGCCTTGCGCGCGGGCGGCACCGCCATGCTGACGCGGCCCTGACCCCGATCGCGCGAACGCACCGGCACCGGCGCGTCGAACCCCGGCAGCGCCAGTCGACCCGCCGCCGCGGCGCGCGCGAAACGGGCACCGTCCACCCGCTTGAGCACCAGCGTCAGCGTGCCCCGTCCGGCATCGAAGCGCCCCTCGCGCACGATCGTGGGCCGGTCGAGATCGAATACCAGCCGCGCGCCGCCCGCCATCGCGCCCTGGCGCACGCGCGCGACCGGACCGCCGGGCGATACGCGCGCGCCAGGCGAAGCACCGGCGATATCGAGGGCGATCCGTCGCGGCGAGTCGAGCACGAAGGTCGACGCCCCCGCCACCGCGCCGTCGAGCGTCACCGTGATCGCTTCATCGGCCACGCGCACATCGGCGACATCGCCCGCCCACGCCGGGACGCCGCCCAACCATGTCACCAAAAGCGCGACGATCCACGACACATGGCCGCTATGCCGCGCCCTGCGCGCGGTGGTCCAGTCAAAACGCATAACCCTGCTGCCCCGATACTCGCTGCCATCATCAGCTATCGCAGGGCCGCTTCCCCGATGGTGAAAGGTTAGGGTTAATTTCGCGTTTGGCCTGTTTTTGCCGGCAAAGGCGGCAGAAACGCGCCGGTTGAAGCGCGGCGCAGGCAGTGCTAGGTCGAGTATATCGGCCGCTGTAGCGTCGCTCGCGATGTGAAAGCCGGGGCCGATGACATTCGTTCGGAACGACGCGCAAGCGGATCGTGCCGAACACGCACAGGTTGACGCTGCACATGAGGCCTATCCCCGTATTCCGCCAACCCGCCGCCCCAAAGGGCGCGCGTGTGGCGACGGGAGTGCCGGGCAAATGCCCCGGCCCGAACATGGCAGCAGAGGCATTTCATCCACATCGAATGACCGGCAACGCGAATCGCGGGCCGGCCAATCCATCGCATCGGCCACCGCCCGGCATGTCCGGCGTGCGGCGGCCGCGGAGAGTTTTTAATGGCAACACGTATGCTGATCGACGCACGGCACCGGGAAGAAACCCGTGTCGCCGTCGTCAAGGGTAACCGGATCGAGGAGTTCGACTTCGAATCGGCCGAGCGCAAGCAGCTCAAAGGGAATATCTATCTCGCCAAGGTAACACGCGTCGAACCGTCGCTGCAGGCGGCGTTCGTCGACTATGGCGGCAATCGCCACGGCTTCCTGGCGTTCAGTGAAATCCACCCCGATTACTATCAGATCCCCAAGGAGGATCGCGACGCCCTGCTCGCCGAAGAGGCCGAGCACGCGGCCGAGGAAGCGGCTCTGCGCGCCGCCGAGGATCATGACGACGATGATGACGGCGACGTCGAACTGGTCGAACGCCCCAGCGACGAAGAAGAAGAAGCCGAATCCGGCGAAGGCGAAGGTTCGCGCCGCAAGAAGGGCAATGGCGAAGACCCGGCAGAGGCGCTGCGCCAGCGCCGCATGAACCTGCGCCGCCGCTACAAGATCCAGGACGTGATCCGCCGCCGCCAGGTGCTGCTGGTTCAGGTCGTCAAGGAAGAGCGCGGCAACAAGGGCGCGGCGCTGACCACCTATCTGTCGCTGGCGGGCCGTTACTGCGTGCTGATGCCCAACACCGCGCATGGCGGTGGCATTTCGCGCAAGATCTCGTCGGCTGCCGACCGCAAGCGGTTGAAGGCAATCATGGCCGACATGAAGCTGCCCTCGACCATGGGCTGCATCGTGCGAACCGCCGGGCTGCAACGCACCAAGGTCGAGATCAAGCGCGACTTCGACTATCTGGCGCGGCTGTGGGACGGCATTCGCGAAAACACGCTGAAATCGGCCGCACCCGCGCTGGTCTATGGCGACAGCGACCTGCTGAAACGCGCCATCCGCGATATCTATAATCGTGAGATCGACGAGGTGATCGTCGAGGGCGAGGACGGCTATCGCCAGGCCAAGGACTTCATGAAGCTGCTGATGCCCAGCCATGCGCGCCGGGTGAAGCAATATGCCGACGCGGTGCCGCTGTTCCAGCGGTTCAGCGTCGAGGACCAGCTGGCGGCGATGTATCACCCCGTCGTCCAGTTGAAATCGGGTGGTTATCTGGTCATCAACCCGACCGAGGCGCTGGTATCGATCGACATCAATTCGGGCCGGTCGACGCGCGAGCATAATATCGAGCAGACCGCGACCGCCACCAACCTTGAAGCGGCGCATGAAATCGCCCGCCAGCTTCGCCTGCGCGACATGGCGGGACTGGTCGTCATCGACTTTATCGACATGGACCATTCGTCCAACGTCCGTAAGGTCGAAAAGGCGATGAAGGAGGCGCTCAAGAACGATCGCGCGCGCATCCAGGTCGGCCGCATCAGCGCATTCGGCCTGATGGAAATGAGCCGCCAGCGCCTTCGCACCGGCGTGCTTGAGGCATCGACGCGCACCTGCCCGCATTGCGAGGGCACGGGCCTGGTCCGCACCGCATCGTCGGCGGGCCTGTCGGCGCTTCGCATGATCGAGGAAGAGGCCGCACGCGGCCGCGGGTCGCAACTGCTGCTGCGCGCCAGCCAGGAAGCGGCCTTCTATGTCCTGAACCGCAAGCGCGCCGACATTGCCGAGATCGAGGATCGCTATGGCGTGACGGTCGAGGTTGCGGCCGATGGCGAGATGGAAGGCGCGCGGATGTCGGTCGAAGCGGGTGGCCCGCCGCCCGCGCACGCACCGCGCATCGATCCGATCATCGAGGAACCCGACGAGCCGGAGATCGAAGAGATCGACGAGCTTGAGGACGAGGAAGAAGCGGTCGAGGCCGATGGCGCGGGCGAGGAACCGCGCCGTGAACGCGCCGAGGAAGGCGACGGCAATGGCCGCCGCAAGCGACGCCGCCGCCGGGGCCGCCGGGGCCGCAATCGCGACCGTGAAGACGGTGGCGAGGAAACGCGCGCCGAGGACGAGGCCGACGGCACGGACGACGATCGCGACCGCGCGGGGGAAGCGGAAGCCGAAAACGACTCAGCGACCGACGGTGAGCCGAAGCGCGAGAGCAATGGCGAGCCGGGTGAACGCCGCAAGCGCCGCCGTCGAGGGCGCCGTGGTGGCCGCCGCGATGAACTGCCCGCTGTCGAGGGCAATGAAAGCGAAGCCGAGCCGGTCATTTCGGCCGAGCCTTTGGCCGAAGACGCCGCCATGGCTGAGCCGCTGGCCGCCGAGCCGGCCAGCGAAAGCGCAGGTGACGCGACGGCCGAGAAGCCCAAGGCCAAGCGCACGCGCCGCAAAAAGGCGGACGCCCCTGCAACCGCCCAAGAGGCAGCCCCGGTCGAGACGCCCGTGGCAGCAGCCGAGCTGGAAGCAGCACCCGCCAAGCCCAAGCGCACGCGGCGCAAAAAGGCGGATGTCGCGGCCGAACTGGCGGTGGGCGAAGCCGCTGCTCCCGAAGCAGAAGCAGAAGCAGAAGCGCCCAAGCCAAAGCGGACGCGGCGCAAAAAGGCTGACGCGACACCGGTCGCCGAATCCGAGACGGCACCGGCCAGCGCCGAACCGCCCGTCGCTGTCACGATCCCCCAGCCGGTGGTGACGCCACCGGTGGCCGCGGTCGAGGCAGTCGACAGCGACGCCGCCCAACCCGGCGAAGGTGGCGAAGCTGAAGGTGAGGGTCAGCCGCGTCGTGGCTGGTGGCAGCGCACCTTTGGCACCTGATCGCCGCACCGCATGAAAAAAGGGGGTCGGACGGCAACGTCCGGCCCCTTTTCATGTCTGCTCAATCCAGAAACGGTGCTGCGACCGCTGCCGGCACGCGCATCAGCCGGCCACTCGCGCGTTCGATCAACGCCCAGGTCGTTCGCGCCTCTACCCGCACCCGCCCGTCGTCCCCGATGAAGCGCATCAACCGGTCGAACCGCGCCCCGCGCGGCGCTTCGGCCACCCAGGTTTCAGCCGTCACCATCTCGCCCGCGCGGACATTGCCGCGATAGTCGATCTCGTGCCTCGTCACGACCCAGATATAGCGTTCGACATGATCGGGTGGCGCCACCGATCGCCAATGCGCGACGGCGACGTCCTGAATCCACTGCACCCAGACCGCATTGTTGACATGGCCGAGTTCGTCGATGTCGGCTTCGCCCGCGACGATCTCGCGGCGAAAGGGGGTCATCGCGCGCGCGCCTCGCACTGCACCGGCTTCTCACCCGGCAACGTGATGGTCGCCTGATCGCCCTTGCCGCGCAGTTCGACACCCTCGCCCCGATACCAGATGCCCGACGCGGCGCGCACCTGTTCCAGCGTGCCAAACTTCTGATAGCCCCGCCGCAACATGGCGGTTTCAGCCCGATTGTCGAACCGCGCGATGATCCGCGCGCCGTTCGCGCAGTCATATCGCGCGATGACGATTGCCGGTGCGTCGGTGGCGGGCGCCTTTTGCGCGGGATCGGCCGCGTCGCCGGACTCGGTCTTGGGCAGGATTTCCGCCCCGGCAATGCGCCATTGGCGCTGCGCGGGCGTCGCGCCCTCGATATCGCCGGTGCGGTGCAGCGTCACGATGCCGCGCCGCTCGAACTGCTCTTCGCCCTCCTTCAACCGGCCGGATACCCGCACGGGCACTTCGACATAACGCTGCCCCGCGCCCGCGTTGATGTGGTCGGGGATGCCGACCTCGACACCGAACTCGGAAAAGCGCTCGAACCGTTCGGCAAAGGCCTCGGGCGACAGACCTGAGGCCGATCCGCCATCGTCCCACATCGCGCGGGCAGCGGCAAAGTCGCGCTTGGCGATGCGGGCATAATAGTGCCGGACCAATCGTGCCGCGGCATCGCGCCCCGGTTCGGGCGACGGGCTGGCGACGGGGCGGCTGCGATCGGGGTTGGGCGGCGCATCGATGCCCGGCATCGCCGCATCCTCGGCGGCGAGATTGGCCGGCGGCTCCGGCAAGGGGGCGAGCGCCGTATTTTCCGCAAGCGCCGCTTCCTCGTTCATGGGCATCAGCGCGCCGCCGGCGGTGGACGCGGTATTACCCGCCGGGTCGCCCTCCCCCGGCGCCCCCCCGCAAGCGGTGAGGGTCAGGGGAAGGGCAAGGGCGAACGCGCGCATTCTGGTCATGGGCGGCAACCTGCCCACCCCGCCATGGCAGCGTCAAGGTTCGATCGAAACGCGCTCGCCATCATCAAGGTCGTCGTCGCCGTCCTCGCTCTCGGTCGCATCGTCGTCGAAATCGGCCTGCGCCTCGTCTTCTTCAATGTCGTCTTCATCCAGGTCGGCATCGTCGTCCGTCTCGCCGATCTCGTCATCGACCATCAGGATTTCGTCTTCTTCCTCGTCGCTGTCGTCATCGCCCAGGTCGGGGGACAGGTCGGTCAGGACCGTGCCGTCACTCGGCCCGTCACGCGTGGCTTCCAGGATTTCGGCGCGCTGGCTCTCGTCATAGCCTTCTTCTTCGTAACCGTCGTCGTTAGGACCCTGTTCGGGCACGCGATGTCCGCCCATGTCGACCTCCTGTGATGTGTGGAGGCGCTAACGGACCAGCGCGGCTTCGCGTTCCCCTCAATGCGGGCGGAACATGCGGCCGCGCTCGGCGATGGCGACGATGATGAACGCGATGATCCCGCAAACGACGAACCCGCCATAAAGCGGCACGGTCGTCCCGTCATAGGCCTGGCCGATCGCCGCGCCCAGCAACGCCCCGCCCAGCGTCGAGACAAAGCCCTGGAAGCTGGAGGCAAGACCCGCGATGCGGCCCATATTCTCCATCGCCATCGCCGAAAAGTTGGACGCCGCCAGCCCGAAACAGCCCATCAGCAGCGCCTGGAGCAGAATGAACAGCGGCAGCGATTCGGCATCGGCCAGCGCGACGCCCAGATGGATCGCGGCAATCACGATCAGCCCGGTCAGCGCGCTGTGCGAGATCAGCCGCGTGCCGAACCGCATCACCGCGCGCGAGTTCATGAAATTGGCCACCGCCATCGTGCCCGCGACGCACGCAAACACAATGGTCAGCAGGTGCGGCACGCCAAAGATATCGGCCATGATCTGCTGGATGGAATTGATGAAGCCGAACAGCCCGCCCTGCAACAGGGTCGCGCCCAGCATATAACCCATCGCCATGCGGTCGCGCGTCACTTCGCGAAAGCCGCGCAGGATATGGAGGGGGTTCAGCGTGTTGCGCTTCTCCACCGCCAGCGTCTCGGGCATCCGCAGCCAGAACCAGGCCAGCACCATCCCCGCGACGGTCGCGATGCCGACGAAGATCCAGCGCCACGGCGCGAACATCAGCACGATCTGGCCGAATGCGGGCGCCAGCACGGGCGCGGCCATGAACACGACGAACACCAGGCTCATGACGCGCGCCATCGGTCGCCCGGCGAAACAGTCGCGCACCATCGCCACCGTCACCACGCGCGCACCGGCCACCGCCATGCCCGACATGAAGCGCGCGATCAGCAGCAGCTCGAAACTGCCCGCCACCGCCGCCAGCAAATTGGTGGCGACAGCGATCAGCAATGCGACGCCCAGTATCGGGCGACGGCCGAACCGATCCGATAACGGCCCGTGCGCCAGTTGCGCGACGGCGAAACCGATCAGGAAACTGGTGATGACGAACTGGCGATCATTCGGGCTGACAACGCCCAGGCTGTCGCCGATCGCGGGCAGCGCGGGCAGCATCGAATCGATGCCCAGCGCCGTCAGGGCCATCAACGCGGCGGCCAGCGCGACAAACTCGCCAAAGGGGATGGGTGCGCGGTCGATCGACGCGTCGGGCAGCGGTTGGTGCATGTGGGGGTCCTTAACGCCCGGAACGGGAACGTCACGTCGAATATAAGTGTTGCATACAAATGGCAGCGCGGCTTGCCGCCGCCCCGTGTGGCACCCTATCTTTGGCGGCAACGTTCCGAAATCAACCCGAAAGCGATTCAGGCGCCCGCCATGTCCAACGCCTCCCTTGCCGATATCCGTCCCGTTTCGCTGGCCGACCAAGCTGCCGATCCCGATGGCTTTGCCCGCGATTTCGGGGAGGCGTTCCAGCGTTACGGCTTCGCGATCGTGCGCGACCATGGCATCGACGATGCACTGATCGCGCGCGCATGGGACATGACGCAGGCGCTGTTCGCGCTGCCGGAAGCGCAGAAGCGCGAGGGGTTCGTCCCCGGCGGCGGCGGCGCGCGGGGCTATACCCCGTTCAAGACCGAGATCGCCAAGGGCGCGAGCCATGTCGACCTGAAGGAATTCTGGCATATCGGGCGTGAACTGCCCGCGGGGCATCGTTATGGCGACGTGATGGCCCCCAATATCTGGCCCGATGCGCCGGCGGGGTTTCGCGACACCTTCATCCAATTGTTCGCCGCGTTCGACCGGGCGGGCGAGCGGTTGCTGTCGGCGATCGCACGCTATCTGGACCTGTCGCCCGACTGGTTTGAACCGGCGGTCAAGGACGGCAATTCAGTGCTGCGCCTACTCCATTATCCGCCGGTGACGGAGGATGCGCCGAACGTCCGCGCCGGAGCGCATGAGGACATCAACCTCATCACCCTGCTGCTCGGCGCCGAGGAAGCGGGGCTTGAGCTGCTCGACCGCGACGGGCGCTGGCTGCCGGTCAAGCCGCCGGAGGGAGCGATGGTCGTCAATGTCGGCGACATGCTGCAACGCCTGACCAACCATGTCCTGCCGTCGACCACGCACCGTGTGGTCAACCCGCCGGTCGAACGGCGGGGCCATTCGCGTTATTCGATGCCCTTCTTCCTGCATCCCGCGCCCGATTTCGTCATCAAGACGCTGCCGGGCTGCATTACGGCGGATCGGCCCAATCACTATCCGGAACCCATCACCGCGCATGATTATCTGCACGAACGGCTGGTCGAGATCGGCTTGGTCAGGAAGTAGGCGGCGCGCCGGGGGTTCCATCGCGCGCAAGGATCGACTAGCCGCGCCGGCGTGGAGGGTAATTTCATGACCGAACCGTTGCGCGTTGCGATTGCTGGCCTGGGCACTGTGGGCGCAGGCGTGATTCGCCTGATCGATGCCAATGGCGCCCTGATCGCCCGGCGCGCGGGCCGCCCGATACAGGTCGTGGCAGTGTCCGCGCGCGACCGTGCCAAGGATCGCGGCGTCGATATCGGCCGCTTTGATTGGGTCGACGACCCCGTCGCGCTGGGGCGGCACGACGGCGCTGATGTGGTGATCGAACTGATCGGCGGGTCCGACGGCCCGGCGCTTGCGCTTGCGCGCAGCACCATGGAATCGGGCAAGAGCTTCGTCACCGCCAACAAGGCCATGATCGCGCATCACGGCCTGGAACTGGCCGAAGCGGCCGAGGCGGCGGACGTCGCGCTTAAGTTCGAGGCGGCGGTCGCGGGCGGCGTGCCGGTCATCAAGGGGTTGCGCGAAGGCACGGCGGCGAACGAGATCGCGCGGGTTTATGGCATCCTGAACGGCACCTGCAATTTCATCCTCAGCCGCATGGAGGCCGAGGGGCGCGATTTTGCCGAGGTGCTGGCGGAAGCACAGGCGAACGGCTTTGCCGAGGCCGATCCCAGCTTCGACATCGACGGCGTTGATGCCGCGCACAAGCTGTCGATCCTGTCGAGCATTTCCTTCGGCACCCGCCCCGCCTTTGCCGATGTGCAGGTGACGGGCATTCGCCACGTCATCGCCGCCGACATCGCGGAGGCTGCGGCACTGGGCTATCGCGTGCGCCTGCTGGGCGTGGGAGAGGCAGATGCGAACGGGCTGTTCCAGCGTGTCCACCCGCATCTGGTGCCCGTCGATCATCCGCTGGCGCATGTCACCGGCCCGACCAACGCCGTGGTGGCGGAGGGCAATTTCGTCGGCCGCCTGTTCTTCCAGGGCGCGGGCGCGGGCGACGGGCCGACCGCCAGCGCGGTCGTCGCCGACCTGATCGACATTGCGCGCGGGGAGTTCGGCCCGGCCTATGCCATGCCATCGGCCAGCCTGACGGCACAGGCGCCGGCGGAAACGGGCGAGCGGCGCGGGCGCGCCTATCTCCGCTTCACAGTGGTCGACAAGGTGGGCGTGCTGGCCGAAATCGCGGCGGCGATGCGCGATGCGGGCGTATCGATCGAAAGCCTGATGCAGCGCGGCGCGACGACAAGTGGCGGGGTTATCGTCACCATCGTCACGCATGAAGGCCCCGAACGGTGCGTCGCGCAGGCGCTGGAAAAGCTGCGCGGTTCGGCCAGCCTGGTCGGACAGCCGATGTGGATGCACATTCTAAGTTAACCATATCCGGGGCTTGGCACCGCTTTGCCCCCCGCCTAAGCCGTCCGTCCAATAACGGCGAGGGGCAATGGCCGGGATCGAAACACATCCGCAACGACAGATGATATTGGCCCGGCCAAGGTCGCTGCCTGACGCGATCGGCAAGAGCGCTTCGGCGCGCCTGTCAGACCTGATCGCCGGTCAGCCGCGCCGGACGGAGGCATGAGCCACCTGGCCACCATTGCGGAGGCGGCATTCAATCCTGTGGCGCGGGCCATCGCCGCGCATTGCATTCCCGGCGCGACGCTGGGCGTAATCACGGCCGACGGTGAACGCGCGCTGGTGTCCACCGGATCGGCGCAGCTTGAGCCGCGGCGCGAGGCGCTGACGCTGGGCCACTGGTTCGACCTGGCGTCGCTGACCAAGGTCATTGCAACCACACCCACCATCCTGCGACTGGTCGATGACGGGCGCATCGCCCTTGACCAGCCGCTGGCGGACGTAATCCCCGATCTTCGCCAATATGATGTCGCCGGGGCGATCGAGCGGCGCGTGACCTTTCGCCAGTGCCTGTCGCACCAGACCCACTTTCCGGCGGTCGAGCCGATCTATACCTATGGCGACGATCCGCGCCGGTTGCGCGCGTTCATCCTGCAACGCGAATGGCGGGCGGGGCCGCCGGTCTATTCGGACATCAACTTCATCCTGCTGGGCATCGCCATCGAACGGCTGACCCGGCGACCGCTGGACAAAATCTGCTTTCCACCGGGTCTTGCATGGCGGCCCGATGCGGCGCTGAGCGTCGCGACCGAACGATGCATGTGGCGCGAACGCGTGCTGAAGGGCGAGGTCCATGACGAAAACGCCTCCGCGCTGGGGGGCGCGGCGGGCCATGCCGGACTGTTTGGAACGATCGACGGCGTGCTCGACTTCGCGCTTGGCCTGCTCGACGGCAGCGGCGCGTCGGAGGCGGCGCTGATGGCAATGCGCGAACGGGCGTCGCCCACGCGAACCTGCGGATGGGAGCGCCATTTCCCCGGCTGGCCCGGCGGCGATGCATGTTCGGACATGACGATCGGTCATACGGGCTTTACCGGCACGGGGCTGTGGCTGGATTTCCAGCGCGGGCTGGGCTGGGCGCTGCTGACCAACCGGGTGCATCCCACGCGCCATGCCGATAGCGGTATCGCCGCACTCCGCCGCGCGACCGGCAATGCCGTTGTCCGCGCGTTCGACGCCCGCTGATCCGACGCACAATGCGGTAAAGCGCTGCACGACCGCTTGTCGGCAGGCAGCCGGTCCCGCTAGAAGCCGCCGGATGCAGGGGTCGGGGGCAGCGCCGCTTCGGTGGTGGCAGACAAGGTTGTTCGTCGTGGCGATGGCATTCGTGGCCGCGATCCCGCTGCTGTGGCCGGATATTCCGCCGCTGGTCGACCTGCCCGGCCATATGGGGCGTTACCGCGTGCAATTGTCGCACGACCGGGTGCCATGGCTGAACGACTGGTATAATTTCGACTGGCAGTTGATCGGCAATCTGGGCATCGACCTGCTGATCGAACCGCTGGAGCCACTGTTCGGGCTGGAAGCGGCGGTGAAGCTGATCGTCATCGCCATCCCGGTGCTGATCGCCACGGGCCTGTTGTGGATCGCGCGCGAAGTGCATGGGCGTATTCCCGCGACCGCATTGTTCGCGCTGCCGATCGTCTACAGCTTTCCGCTGCATTTCGGCTTCATCAATTTCGCGCTGTCGATGGCGCTGGCGCTCAATGCGTTCGGGTTCTGGCTGCGCCTTGCCCGGACGGGACGGCTGAAACTGCGCGCAGTGCTGTTCGTGCCGATCGGGCTGATTATCTGGATCTGTCATACCTATGGCTGGGGCCTGCTGGGGGTGCTGGCCTTTTCGGGGGAATTGATCCGGCAATGGGATCGGCATCCCGATTGGCGTGACCGCTGGTGGAAAGCGCCGTTCTGGGCCGGCATTCATTGCCTGTCGCTGTGTCCGCCGGTGCTGTTGATGCTGGCGTGGCGGTCAGGCGGGCATGTCGGCGGCACGACGGGCGACTGGTTCAACTGGCGCGCCAAGATGCAGTGGTTCACAATGGCCTTTCGCGACCGCTGGGAATTGCTCGACATGGCGACGCTGGCGGCGTCGCTGCTCGTCATGGTCTATGCCATGCGTCACCCGCGCCTCGAATATTCGCGGCACCTGGCGATTTCGGCGCTGTTCCTGCTGGCGGTATATCTGTTGCTGCCGCGCATCGTGTTCGGATCGGCCTATGCCGACATGCGCCTGGCGCCATTCGTGCTGGGCATCGCGCTGCTGGCGATCCGGCCCAAGGCGGGTGCGCCGATGCGCCACGCGGCGCTGCTGGCGGCGGCGGGGCTGGCGTTCTTTGGCGGGCGGATGGCGGCGACGACCTACAGCTTCTGGCTCTATGACCGCACCTATGACCGTGAACTGGCCGCGCTGAAGCGCCTGCCGCAGGGCGCGCGGCTGATTACCTTTGTTGGTGAGACGTGCCGCTATGAGTGGATGATGTCGCGGCTGGAACATCTCCCCGGCCTGGCTTTGTCGCGAAAGCTGGCTTATTCGAACGACCAGTGGTCGATGGCGGGCGCGCAGTTGCTGACGGTGCGCTATCCGGGTGCGCGCGGTTTCGACCATGATCCGTCGCAGATCGTCACCGACGTCAAATGCGCCCGCGAATGGTGGCGGCCGATCGCGGTCGCGCTGGTGCGGTTTCCGCGCGATGCGTTCGATTATGTCTGGGTGATCCAGCCGCCCGCCTATGACCGCAGGCTGGAGGCCGGGCTGGTCCCCGTGTGGCGCAGCGGCACCAGCGCGCTGTTCCGCGTCGACGACCGGGCACGACCGCCGCAATTGATGATGCAGGATCTGGGGCCTTACGGTCCCGAAATGCGCCAGCGGATGCACGCGATCAACGCGCTCAACCGGGCTTCCTGAACGGCGTCATCTCGCCCAGAAACTCGGCCTCCTGCGCGATGGCCTGGCGTTCGCGCATGACGAAATCGGCCACGGCGCGGTGAAAGGACGGGTCGGGGATGTAATGCGCCGACCATGTGGCGACCGGCGCATAACCGCGCGCCAGCTTGTGTTCGCCCTGCGCGCCCGCCTCCACCCGCGCCAGCCCGCGCGCGATGGCGGCGTCGATCGCCTGATAATAGCACAGTTCGAAATGCAGGAAGGGCACGTCCTCGATACAGCCCCAATAGCGGCCATAGAGCGCATCGTCGCCGATCAGGTTCAGCGCCCCCGCGATCGGCTGGCCATCGCGCTCCGCGAGGATCAGCAGCACGCGGTCGCTCATTTCCTGCCCCAGCAGCGAAAAAAAGGCGCGCGTCAGATAGGGCTGCCCCCATTTGCGCGCGCCCGTGTCCTGGTAAAAGGTCCAGAAAGCGTCCCAATGCGCCTCCGTCAGCTCCCCGCCGCTCAGGTGCCGGATCGTCAGCCCATCGACCGCCGCCGCGCGTTCCTTGCGAAGCGTCTTGCGCTTGCGGCTGGCCAGCGCGCCAAGGAAATCGTCAAAGCTGGTGTAACCGTCATTGGCCCAGTGGAACTGGACCCCCTGCCGCACCAGCCACCCCGCCGCGTCGAACGCGGGCAATTGTGCTTCGTCGAGGAACGTCGCATGGGCCGATGACAGGCCGTTCTGGTCGACCACCGCTTCGACCGCGGCGATCAGCGGCGCGGCCTTCGCACCCTCGCGCAACAACAGGCGCGGGCCGGGCACGGGGGTGAACGGCACGGCGAGTTGCAGCTTGGGGTAATAGCTGCCGCCTGCCCGTTCCCACGCATCGGCCCAGCCATGATCGAACACATATTCGCCCTGGCTGTGCGTCTTGGCATAAGCGGGCGCGATCGCCGCCGGACGGCCATCGCCATCGTCGACGATGATCGGCAGCGGGGTCCACCCGCTGCGCCCGCCAACCGAACCCGACCGTTCGAGGATCGACAGGAACGCGTGCGACAGGAACGGATTGCCCGCCCCCGCACATGCGTCCCAGTCGGCAGCGGCAACCGCCGACACGCCGCGCGCGATGCGGGCCAACACTTCGCCCTCGCCTACAGCCATTTCAGCGCCTTGAACCGGGTATAGAGCACGCCGCACAGCACCGCGATGATGCCCAGCGCGACGAAATAGGCGCCCCTGACCCGCAGTTCGGGCATATAGTCGAAGTTCATGCCGTAGATGCCCGCAATCGCCGTGGGCACCGCCAGGATCGCGGCCCATGCCGCCAGCTGGCGCGTGATCGTGCCCTGTCGCTGCTGTTCCAGCAGGTTCGACACCTCGAACACCTGACCCAGCACTTCACGCAGCGTCGCGGTCATCGATTCGACGCGGCGCACATGGTCGAGCACGTCCCGGAAATAGGGGCGCATGTCGCGGTCGATGCACGGCAGGTCGAGGTTGACGAGCTTGCCCACCACTTCGCCCATCGCGGCGATGCTGCGCTGAAAACGGATCAGTTGCCGGCGAAAGGTGAACAGCCGACCCACCTGTTCGCGATCCAGAAAGCTGTCGAGCGTCGATTTTTCAATATCCAGCACGCATTCCTCGATCTGGTCGACCATCGGCAGATAACCGTCGACGATGAAGTCCAGGATCGCATGCAGCACATAATCGGTGCCACGACGAAGCAAAGCGGGCGCCGCCTCAAGATCACGGCGCAGCGCCGTATGCGCGCGCGCCGATCCGTGGCGCACGCTGATGACGTGATGCTTGCCGACGAAAATCGCGGTTTCGCCATAACGAATATGATCGCCGTCGAGATGCGCGGTGCGGGTGACGACGAACAACTGATCGCCGTAAATGTCGACCTTAGGCAACTGGTTGGCCTTGACCGCGTCCTCCACCGCCAGCGGGTGAAGGCCATAACGCGCCGCCAGCGTTTGCAGTTCGGCCTCATCCGGTTCGTAAAGGCCGATCCAGACGAACTCGTCATCGCCATGGCATTCGGGCATGTCGTCCAGCGCGACTGGCCCGACCACCTTTCCCGCGCGATAAAGGGTTGCCGCTACGACCGTCATGCCGCGCCTATCTGGGCATCGCCCGGCCCGCGCGCAATCGCGATTTTAGCCGCATGGCTTTGCAGGCGAAGCTGTATTGATTATCTAATACAGTTGAAGCCCGGCGCGAACGCGGCCATCGTCGCAACCGTGCCGCTCTGGAGGGATTGAATGGCGACCGACACGACGACTGCCGAACCCGCGCTCAAGCTGACGCCGCCCGATCCGGTGCCGGCGGTCGCGCCGACGCAGGCCGCCGGGCTGGTGCCGGTGGATGAGGGCAAGAAGTCCGAACTCGACGCCCGCGTCGATGCGTTTATCGACGACCTGGTGGCGCAGGACGTGAACTCGCCCGAATTCGGCAAGCGCGTCGACGCGATCGCGGCGATGGGCAACAAGGAAATCCGCGACGCGGCGGGCCAGTCCAACCGTTTCCTCGACCGGCCGGTGCGGGCGATGGATCAGGAATCGGGCGTCGGCGCCGACCTGCTGGCACTGCGCCGCACGGTCGAGGATCTCGACCCCGGTGCGCGCGGCGACCTGATGACGCGCAAGAAGCTGTTCGGCATCCTGCCGTTCGGCAACAAGATGCGCGATTATTTCGAGGGGTATCAGTCGGCGCAAAGCCACATCGCCGCGATCCTGAAACGCCTGCAATCGGGCAAGGACGAATTGTTGATGGACAATGCCGCCATCGACACCGAACGCGCCAACCTGTGGACCGCGATGGGGCGGCTGGAGCAGATGATCCATCTGTCCAAGGCCATGGACCAGCGGCTTGAGGACAAGGCGAACGAACTGGATCACACCGATCCCGCCAAGGCCAGGGCGATTCGCGAGACCGCTTTGTTCTATACCCGCCAGCGCACGCAGGACCTGCTGACGCAGATGGCAGTGACGGTGCAGGGCTATCTGGCGCTTGATCTGGTCAAGAAGAACAATGTCGAGCTGGTGAAGGGCGTCGACCGCGCATCGACCACCACCGTCTCCGCGCTCCGCACGGCGGTGACGGTGGCGCAGGCGCTGACCAATCAGAAGCTGGTGCTGGAACAGATCACCGCGCTGAACACCACGACGGCGGGGCTGATCGATTCGACGGGCAAGCTGCTGAAATCGCAGACGGCGCAGATCCACGAGCAATCGGCCAGCTCGACCATCCCGCTGGAAACGCTGCAACGCGCGTTTCAGAACATCTATGACACGATGGACGCGATCGACAGCTTCAAGCTGAAGGCGCTGGACAGCATGAAGACGACCGTGACCACGCTGGGTCAGGAAGTCGAGCGGTCCAAGGGCTATATCGCCCGTGCCGAGGGTGCCGCGCAGAATGCGGGCGGCGGCGGTCAGGCGTTCCGGCTGGAGGCGCTGTGAGCCAGGTCGACGAACAGATTGCCCGCGCCAGCGAGGCGCTGGAACGCGCCCGGACGCGCCGCACGAGCGTGTCGCAGCGCAGTCGCCGGCGGCGCGAAGGGACGATCGTGCGGCGCGTCGGCGCGATCGCGCTGGCCGACGGTGTCATCATCGCGCTGGCGCTGGTCATCGGATCGTTCGTGCCGCTGGGCATGGTGGGCGCGCTGATCGTCATGGCGCTGCTGGTCGCGACCACCCTGGCCATCGCCTTTGCCCGCACCGACACCGCGCCGACGCCCGAAAAACTGGCAGAGGCGCCGATCAAGGCACTGCCGCTGCAAACCGAGCAATGGCTGGAGGGGCAGCGCCTTGCCCTGCCCGCCCCAGCGCGCACCTTGGTCGATTCGATCGGCGTCAAGCTGGAAACGCTGGCGCCGCAGCTTGAACGCATCGACGACCAGGAACCGGCGGCGGCGGAGGTTCGCAAGCTGGTCGCCGAACAATTGCCCGAACTGGTCAACAGCTATCGCCGGGTGCCCGAACCCTTGCGCGGCACCGAACGCAACGGCCAGACGCCCGACGCGCAGCTGGTGGAAGGGCTGCGCGTCATCGATCAGGAAATCGCAACGATGACCGCGCAACTGGCGCAGGGCGATCTCGACCTGCTGGCCACGCGCGGGCGCTACCTGCAAATCCGCTATCAGGGCGACGAGGGGGTCTGAGGCCCTCCGCGTTCGGCGGCGGGGACGATGCCGTCGGCGACCAGCGCGTGCAGCGCGTCGATATGCCCGCCCTCCCGCGCTGCCGTCGCGTCCGACGTCATCACCACCGTCAGTTTCAGATCGGGCAGGATGTAGATCATCTGCCCGCCATAGCCCCATGCGAAGCGCACCGGATGGCCGCGCATATCGCCGATGAACCAGCCATAGCCGTAACGCTGCCCGCTCCACGGCGACACGGTGCGCGGGGTCCAGCTCTGTTCGATCCATTCAGCAGGCACGATCCGCTTGCCGTCGATCGTGCCGCCCAGCCGGTATAGTTCGCCAAAGCGCGCCATGCCACGCGGGCTGACGCGCATTTCGTTGCCGCCGAAATAAATGCCCTGCGGATCGCGCGACCATGCCGGGATGGTGATGCCCAGCGGCCCCGCCAGCCAGTCGCGCGCCAGGTCCAGCGTCGTGCGCCCCGACGCCTTTGTCAGCATCGCCGACAGCAAGTGCGTGCTGCCCGTCGAATACAGCATCCGCCCGCCGGGTTCGTCGACGAACGGCCGCGACAACGCGTATCGCACCCAATTGGGACTGGTCACCCAGCGCCCGTAATTCGGCCCCGATGTGCGATCCAGCCCCGCCTGCATCGACAACAGATTACCGACGGTCACGCGCGCCAGCCGGGGATCGGGATCGGCGGGCGCGTCCGCGCTCAGGACCGACAGCACCGGCTGATCGGTGCCGTCCAGCACCCCGCGCGCAATGGCGATGCCGACCATTGCCGACATCACCGATTTCGATGCCGACTTGATGTTGACCGCCCGGTCGAGCGGCGGCCCGCCGTTGAAACGATGTTCGGCCAGCGCCCGCCCGTCCCGCATCACGATCATCGACCGGATCCTCGACAGCCGCGACGCTGCCTGCACCGTCCGCTCCAGCATCGCACGGTCGAGGCCGCTGGTTGTCGCCGTCCGCTCGGCCTGAGCGGGTGCGGGCGGCTGTGGCTGGGGCGCAGCGTTGCAGGCGGCGGGCAGTGTCAGCGACAGGACGGCGAACAGGCGAAGCGGAGTCATGCCCCCTCAATGCGCCGCCAGCCGCTTTTCTCCGGTCCTGTCCTAAAGCCCGCCCTGTCCCAGGCCGCAGGCTCATTAATGCGACGTTTCGGCTTTCACTCCAAAAGGTCGCCGTTCCGTTGGAAGCGCCGTTCATCCGTTAGCGGACGGTTGCCTCGGCGATCTACACCAATGCGCCCATTCTGGCGTACTGCCGCGGCGCGCAACCCATCACACGCTTGAAGGCGGTGCTGAACGCCTGCTCACTCCCATAGCCCACTGCGACCGCGACCTGCTCGACCGTCTCATGCCCGTCCGTCAGTCGGCGCGCAGCCAACATCATGCGCCAACGTGTCAGGTAGGCGATCGGCGCCTCACCGACGCGCGAGGCGAAGTGCTGGGCCAGGCCCGAGCGCGACATGCCGGCCACCCTTGCGAGGCCTGTAAGCGTCCAGTTCCGAGATGGAGCACCGTGAATTGCCGCCATGACGCGGCCGAGGCGCGGATCGGCCAGTGCCGCGAACCAGCCGGCATCGCCCATCGGCACGTTGGCCAGATAAAGACGCAGCGCCTGCGCCAGGATCATGTGGGACAGGTTCTGCGACACCGAAACCGATCCCGCTCTCGCCTCGCGCAGTTCCTCCATCATGAGATCGATGTAGAGCCGCAGCCGCGCCTGTTCCTCCGACGCCTGGATGCGGATCAAGGGCGGCATGGAGCGTAAGAGTATGCCGCTGGTCAAGCCTTCGACCTCGAAGCGGCTGCCGACCAGAAAGACGTCCCCACCGCCCTTGTAGGTCACGACCTCGCCACTTCGGTCGGGATCCAGAACCTCGCTTGCCCGATGCGGTTCGGCATCAAGGGCGCTGCCGATCCGCGCTTCACGTCCGCTGGGCAGGACGAAGCAGTCCCCCGCCGCCAGACGAACCGGCGCAACGCCGTCCACCTGAAGCCAGCAGCCGCCTCGAACAACGGCGTAGCATTTGATGCGCCCCGCCAGATCGTCGAGCGTCAGCGCCCAGGTTCCGCCGGCGTCGAAGCCGGCAGTGATGTAGCTGCGCGGCTTCAGAAGGGCGAGGACCTCGGATAAGGGGTCGGGTGTCATGTCTGGACGATCGCGAACAACTCCTGGTCGGGCGAACATGGTTCGGTTCGTCCGCCCTGTCTAGGAAAGAGGCTCACCTGACATCGGAGACGAAGACCATGAAGGCAGCGGTCGTGAACACGTTCGGCAAGGCGCCGACCTACGCAGACTTCGCCGAACCCGAAGCGGGCGCCGAGGAGACCGTCGTAACGGTTGAGGCTGCCGCGCTTAGTCCCATCGTCAAGTTGCTCGCCTCCGGCCGCCACTACACGAGCGGGACGCAGGCCGGTTTTGCGCCGGGCGTCGATGGTGTCGGACGAGATAGTGAAGGGCGACGGGTCTATTTCCTGTTTCCCAAGGCACCCTTCGGCGCAATGGCGGAGCGGTCGGTGGCGCAGCGCGCCATGACGGTTCCCGTTCCCGATGCGCTCGCCAGTGACGAAGCGGCAGCCATTGTCACAGCGGCGCTCGCCTCATGGGTGGCGTTGTCGCGGCGGGCTCGGATCCAGCCGGGCGAAAGTGTCCTGGTTCTCGGCGCCACGGGGGCCTCGGGCGGCATGGCACTTCAGACCGCCCGGCATCTGGGCGCGAGCCGGGTGGTGGCCGTCGGGCGCAACCGCGCCAAGCTCGACCGGCTCGATGCCGACGCGAAAATCGCGCTGGATGACGATGCGGATGCACAGCTTCGAACCGAGTTCGATCGCGGTATCGACATCGTTCTCGATTTCGTTTGGGGCAACCCGGCGGGACGCGTTCTGCGCGCTGCCACCAGGGAGCGAGGCTCCCGCTCGGGCGAGCCGCGTCTGCGCTACATACAGATCGGCACGATCGCTGGCGACGAGATCGCGTTGCGCGGTGATATGTTCAGAAGCACCGGACTGGAGTTGCTGGGCAGCGGCATCGGCAGCGTCGCGGTCGCGGAACTCGTGGCCGGAGCGGCGGAATTGTTGGCGGCGGCGCCGGGAGCAGGCTTCACGACCCCCTTCCAGAGCGTGCCGCTGCACGACATTGGTGCGGCATGGAGCGGCGATCCGGATACACGCTACGTCGTGATGCCCGAGCGCCGGTAAATCGGATTGCAACAGCGGTCAGTCCACGCCCGCTTCCGGGTATCGATTACCCAGAAGCGGGCGATCATGAAGGAACCACCTAAAGCCCTTCTCGAACCTCAAGCGCACGGGCAAACACCGCTTCGAACATCTCCGCCGTCAGCCGGCCGGTATTCTGGTTGTAGCGCGAACAGTGATAGCTATCGATCAGCACTTGTCCGCCGGGCATCCGGTGTTCGGCCAGATGCCCGAACTTGGCCTTGGGCAGCTTGCCGCCCAGCACCTTGACCGCCGACTGGTGCGCGATCTGGCCCAGCGCCACGAAGATGCGCGGGGCGGGCAAGGCCGCAATCTGGCCTTCGAGAAAAGGGCGGCAGGTGCGGATTTCCTCCGGTGTCGGCTTGTTTTCGGGCGGCAGGCATTTGACGGCGTTGATGATGATCGCGCCCTTCAGGGCCAGTGTATCGTCGGGCCGCGCCAGATATTCTCCGGTCGCCAGACCGAACTTTCTGAGCGTGTCGAACAGCAGCACTCCGGCATGGTCGCCGGTAAAGGGGCGACCAGTGCGGTTGGCGCCGTGCTTGCCCGGCGCCAGCCCGACAATGGCCAGCCATGCCTGCGGATCGCCGAATGCGTTGACCGGCGCATTCCACCAGTCGGGATATTCGACGCGCAACGCGTCGCGAAAGGCGACCAGGCGGGGACAGCGCGGGCAATCGCGCGGGGGTTCGGTATCGGGGATGGGGCTTGGCGCGAACATCAGGCGGCGATAGGCGCGGGGGCGTGGGGCACGCAACCTATCTGATCGCGCTTGGCTCGAACCGACCCAGCCGCCATGGGTCGCCCGTTGCGACGGTGCGCGCGGCGGCGGGCCTGCTGCCGGGGCGCGTGACCGCCATGTCGCCAGTGATCGACAGCGCGCCCATCGGCCCATCAATCCGCCGCTATGCCAATGCCACGCTGCTGCTGGAAAGCGAGCTGTCGCCCCCCGCCCTGCTCGCCGCCCTGAAAGCGATCGAGCGCGATTTCGGGCGGCGGCGGGGGCGGCGATGGGGGCGGCGGGTGCTCGACCTGGATAT
>NZ_DATJLI010000010.1:0-13580 GCF_035490575.1 Sphingomonas sp.
AAACGCCGGATGGCGCGCCCGTGCCGACGCCGGCGATGATCCTGACCGCCGAGCATGTCGGCACCGAAAGCCGCATCCGCATCGCCCCGATCGCGCAGCGCCGTCGCACGCTGATCGACGCGGTGTTGGGCGAGGATGGCAGTTACCGCGTCACGCTGACCCCCGATGGCGCGGGGCTGCTGCCCTTTACCGGCCTGCCCGCCGGGGTTTCGGTGGAAAGCCAATTCTGATCGGGGCGGGCGGCACCAATCGTGGCTGTTGATCGTTGCCCTGTCGAACCGAGTTGCCCGGACCGTCCATGCCCCGATTTCGTCCCGTTCCGCTGATCCTTGCCGCGCTGGCGCTTGGCGCGTGCGAACGGCGGCCCGATGACGTGCCCGTGGTCGTCAGCACCGTCGGCCCGCCGGGCGTGCCGTCGCTGCCCGCGCGTCCGGGCAACCCGCTCGACCTGCCGGACGCGATGCTGACCGCCGCGACGGCGCAGGGGCTGGTGGGCTTCGACGCGGCGGGACAGGTGGAACCGGGGCTGGCCGAGCGCTGGATCATCATCGACGGGGGCCGCAGCTACATCTTTCGCCTGCGCGAGGCCGAATGGGGCAATGGCGAGCGCGTGACCGCGCGCGCGGTCGTCCGTGGCTTGCGCCGGGCGATCGCCAATCCGCGCAATCCGCTGGCGCCGCATCTGTCGGCTATCGACGAAGTGGTCGAAATGACGCCCCTGGTCATCGAAGTCCGCCTGTCTCGGCCCCGGCCCGACCTGTTGCCGCTGTTCGCCCGGCCCGAACTGGCGGTGCCGGGACCGGAGGGTGGCAGCGGCCCGTTTCGGATCGCCGAGCGCGGTCGCTCGGACCTGTTGCTGCGCCCGGTGCTCGACAATATCGACCCTGAGGATGCCGAAGCGCCGATCGACCCCGCCCGGCTGGTGCGCCTGCGCGCCGAACGCGCGGCCAGCGCCATCCTGCGGTTTCGCGCGCGCGAATCGGACATGGTCACGGGCGGTGGGCTGGACGACTGGCCGCTGGTCCTTTTGGCGGATGTTCCGCGCCCCAACCGCCGTATCGATCCCGCGCATGGCCTGTTCGGCCTGCGCGTGGCGCGGCGGCAGGGCTTTCTGGAAACGGCGGCGGGCCGGGAAGCCGTGGCGATGGCGTTCGACCGCACGGCGATGACGCGCAGCATTGCGGAGCAATGGGCGCCCAGCGAAACGATCCTTCCAGGCCAGCTCGATTCGGCGGCGGCGCCCGCGCGCGCATCATGGTTGTCCTTCGACCTTGATGCGCGGCGCACGGCGGCACAGGTGCGCGTGGCCGAATGGCGCGCCGCCAATGGTGGACAGCCGCCCCGGCTGACCATCGCCATGCCCGATGGACCGGGGTCGAAGCGGCTGGCGGCGGCGCTGATCGCCGACCTGGCCAGCATCGGCGTGCTTGCCCGGCGCGTCGCCGCCGATGCGCCCGCCGACCTGCGCCTGGTCGACCGGGTGGCTCCGTATGACAGCGCGCGCTGGTATCTTCGCAACGCCTGTCAGCCCTGCGCCGCGTCGATCGCTGCCCGGCTGGATCGCGCGCGCGCGGCCACCGACCTGACCGAGCGCAGCCGCCTGCTGGCCCAGGCCGATGCGATGCTGGCACGCGACGTTGCGTTCATTCCGCTGGCGCACCCGCTGCGATGGTCGCTGGTCGCGCTGCGGCTGCGGGAATGGCAGGGCAATTCGCGGGCGTGGCATCCATTGAATCACCTGCGCGCCGCGCCCAATTAAGACATATCATGGCCCGCACCACCCGCATCGATCCTTCGTTCTTCGACCGCCTCCCCCTCAAGCGCGAACCCGCCGCCGTGCGCGCGCGGGTAGAGGGGCTGGAGAAGCTGATGGAACGGATCGTCGTCATTCCCGGTATCAACCGCCCGGTGGGCCTCGACGCACTGCTGGGCCTGCTGCCCGTCGGCGGCAGCTTCATCGGCGCGGCGTTCGGCGCCTATATGATGTGGGAAGCGCGTAACCTGAACATGTCACGCACCACGCTGGCGCGCATGGCGGGGAATGTCGGCGTCGACTGGGCGCTTGGCCTGATTCCGGGCATCGGCATCGTGCCCGATTTCTTCTTCCGGTCAAACACCCGCAACCTTCGGCTGATCCGCCGGCATCTGGACAAGCATCACCCCGGCACAGCGACGCTGATCGGCTGACTTCCGCCCTGCGGCCTTGTGTATTGCAACGGCAATACACCCGTGTCATGCTTGCCCGATACAGGAGGGTCAGCCATGTATAGCGAATCCGATCTCGATGCCGCTGTCAGCGCGGGTGCCATCAGCCCGGCGGCGGCCGCGGCGCTGCGCGCGCATGTCGCGGCACAGCGGCATGCACCGGCTGTCGACGAAGAACATTTCCGGCTGTTGACGGGCTTCAACGACATTTTCGTCGCGGTGGCGCTGGCACTGCTGCTGGCCGCAATCGCCCAGATCGGCGTGTCGATCACGCCGGCGATGGGCGGGATCGGCGTCGCGGGCGCCGCATGGTTGCTGGCCGAATATTTCACGCGGCGACGGCGGATGGCATTGCCGAGCATCCTGCTGCTCGTCACGTTCGTCGGCGGCGCCGTTTCCGCGCCGGTCGGCGCGCTGGCGACGATCCAGCCCGATCTCAGCGATCAGGTGAACGCCGCCATCCTTTCGGTCTGTGGGCTGGTCGGGGTCGGCGCTGCGTGGTTGCACTGGCGGCGATTCATGGTGCCGATCACCGTGGCAGCGGGGACGCTGGCACTGACCGGCGCGGTTGTGGCGGTCGCGTTCAGCATCTGGCCACAACTCGGCGACATGGCGCTGCCGCTGGTGCTGGCGGCGGGCATCGCGACCTTTGCGCTGGCGATGCGCTGGGACATGTCCGACCGGACGCGCACAACCCGCGCCAGCGATGTGGCGTTCTGGCTGCACCTGGCCGCGGCGCCGTTGATCGCCCACCCGATGTTCCACCTGCTCGGCGTGTTTGAGGGGCCGGTCGGGCCGGGCATCGCGGCCGTCGTGCTTGCGCTTTACCTTGGCTTCGCCGTTGTCGCGCTGGCGGTCGACCGGCGCGCCTTGCTGGTGTCCAGCCTGGCTTATGTGTTGTTCGCGCTCTATCAGCTTTTGCGAAGCGCGGGCGCGGTCGAACTGGGCGCAGCGTTTACCGGGCTGGTCATCGGATCGGCGCTGTTGACGCTTTCGGCCTTCTGGCAGCCGATGCGCCGGCGCGTGCTGGCCATGATCGGGCACGACATGGCCATGCGCCTGCCGCCAGCGACCGCGTAATCAATCGACCAGCTTCACCAGCCGGCGTTCGAGTGGCGCCAGAACGCCGGCCAGTTCATGCCCGCGTTTCAGCACCGCACCCGATTCGTTGACCAGCGCCCACATGCCCTGGCGCTGGCGCAGCGCCGGGCGCTTTTCGATCCGCACTTCGGGACGCTCGGCGGCGCGGCGAAACGCGGCAAAGATCGCGGCCTCGCGACCCAGTTCGATCGCGTAATCGCGCCAATGGCCCGCCGCGACCATCCGGCCATACAGGTCGAGAATGCGCGTCAACTCAAGCCGGTCAAAACCGATCTGCGGTTCGCGCCGGGTCGAAAGGGGAACGACCTCGCCCGTCACGCGCGGTTGCGCCGCTCCGCCTCTTCGGCGAGCAGGCTGTCGAGCTGCCTGCGGATCGCCTCGATCTCGCAGCGCAGCACCTCGACCTTCTGCGCGGCGGGGTCGGACAAGTCGCTGCACGGCGTGCCATAGGGCATGAAGCGCTTCTGATAGGTTTCCGCCTCGACCAATGTCGACTTGGCCGGGATGCCGACCATCGTCGCGCCTTCCGGCACATCCTTGGTCACGACGGCATTCGCGCCGACGCGCGCGCGCGCGCCGACGGTGATGGGACCCAGCACCTGCGCGCCCGAACCGATGATCGATCCGTCGAGCAGGGTCGGGTGACGCTTGCCCGCGACGCCATTGTCCGGGCTGGTCCCGCCCAGCGTCACGCACTGGTAAATGGTCACGTCGTTACCGATCACGGCGGTTTCGCCGATCACGGTGAAGCCGTGGTCGATGAAGAAATTGCGGCCGATCGTGGCGCCGGGATGAATATCGATCGCCGTCATCCAGCGCGACCAATGATTGACCGCGCGCGCGGCAAAGAACCAGCCGCGCCGATACAGCGCGTTGGCGACCCGGTGATACCCAAGCGCCCAAACCCCCGGATACAAAAGGATTTCGGCGCGTGATCGCGGCGCGGGATCACGCGCGCGAATCGAATCGAGATAGACGTTGAGCGCCTTCAACATTGTGCGTCCCCTGGCACCAAGCCCGTAATCTAGTAGGCGCCGCCGCGCATTCCAAGGATTGCCCCGGCCCCGCGTTCGCATGCGCGCAAAACACGCGATTGACAGGGTGCGGCGTTTCATATCCTATTGGTCGAATAGGAAAAGGGATCGCGGATGTTTCAGGGGATCGAGCTTGCCGAAATGCTGCCCTATGTCGCGGTCGGGCTGGTCGCCCAGATCATCGACGGGGCGCTGGGCATGGCGTTCGGGGTAATTTCCAGCACGCTGCTGGTGGCGGTGATCGGCGTGCCTCCGGCAACGGCGTCGGCGGGCGTGCATCTGGTCGAATGCTGCACGACGGGCGTGTCGGGCATCAGCCATGCGCTCCACCGCAACATCAACTGGCGCCTGTTTTTCCGGCTGCTGATCCCCGGCGTTATTGGGGGCGTGACGGGGGCATATCTGTTGACCTCGATCGACGCATCGGCGACGCGGCCCGTGGTGATGACCTATCTGGCGCTGGTCGGCTTCTATCTGCTCTGGCGGGGCATCCGCTATCCGCCACAGCGCGAACGCGAGCCGAAGGTGGTCGAGCCGCTGGGGCTGCTCGGCGGATTTCTCGACGCGGCGGGCGGCGGCGGCTGGGGTCCGGTGGTCACATCCAACCTGCTGGTTCAGGGCGCGACCCCGCGCACGACGATCGGCACGGTCAATTCGGTCGAATTTTTCCTGACAGTCTCGATCTCGATCACATTCCTGATCGGCATCGGATCGCGCGGGTTCGGTCCCGATTTCTGGCATCCGGTGCTGGGCCTGCTGGTGGGCGGCGTGATCGCCGCGCCGTTTGGGGCGCTGGTAGCCAAACGCGTGCCGACCAAGGCGTTGCTGGTCATGGTCGGCATGGTGCTGAGCGCGACCAGCCTGTTCAGCATCTGGCGCTTTTTTGCATGACGGCCGGGGCCGGCGGCACGCGCCGGTCCCGGCTCTTGCGTCACAGCGTGGCGTGAATGGTCGCCAGCGCCTTCATCACCGATGCGATCCGCACCGAATCCTGGATGTTCGATGCCGACATCTCGGCCTTTTTCAGCACCCGCTCATGCGCGTCGATGCACATGCCGCACCCGTTCATGGCGCTGACCGCCAGGCTGAACAGTTCGAAATCCACCTTGTCGATGCCCGGCGCGCCGATGACGTTCATCCGCAGCTTGGCCGGCATGGTGCGATATTCCTCGTTCCCGGCCAAGTGCGTGAAGCGGTAATAGACGTTGTTCATCGCCATCACCGCCGCTGCCGCGCGTGCGGCTGTCGCGGCTTCCGCCGACAGCTTGGGCGTGCATTCAGCCTCCGCTGCTTCGACCAGCGGCTTGTATCCGGTGCCGTGCGCGCAGGCCAGGATGGTGCCGAACTTGCGCTGATCGTTCAGCCCCGCTTCGTTCAGAAGCGAACCGACATTCAGGCGAATGTCCTTGGCATAATCGGGCAGCGACTGGGCGAAATCCTTGAGAGACATGGAAAACTCCTGAAAGCATGAGAAACGGGCACGAAAAAGGGCGCGCGGGGAATGCCCACGCGCCCTTCGTCGGTTCGATGGATCAGGCCGCGACCTGGAGGACGTCGTCGCCCTTGTTCCAGTTGCACGGGCACAGTTCGTCGGTCTGCAACGCGTCGAGCACGCGCAGCGTCTCCGCCGGGTTGCGGCCGACGTTCAGGCCGTTGACCTGCACCGCCTGAATGACATTGTCGGGGTCGATGATGAACGTGGCGCGGAATGCGACATGCTCATTCTTGTCGACGATACCCAGCGCGTCGGCCAGCACGCGGCCATTGTCCGCGATCCAGGGGAAATCGGCCTTCGCCAGATCGGGGTCCGACTTGCGCCATGCCAGGTGCACGTGCGCGGTGTCGGTCGACGCGCCGATCAGCACCGCGTCACGATCTTCGAAATCGCCCTTCAATTCGCTGTAGCCGACGATTTCGGTCGGGCAGACGAACGTGAAGTCCTTGGGCCAGTAGAACAAAACTTTCCACTTGCCGGGAAAGGCATCGTGGCTGAGGGTTTCACCGGCGGGCAGGGCGTCGATGCCCTGCTGGACGGGAACGGTGAATTCGGGGAGCTTGTCGCCGACGGTCAGCATGTGTGCCTCCTGTTGAGTGAACCGGGCGCATGATGCGCCGCGGCATCATTGCGTTGCGCTGCACATAAACAATGTCCCCGGTCTGTTCCAACCGATGATTCCGCGCCTATTGATCGACGCAGCCGATCAACGCACATAGTGGGCATGACCACTTACCTGCCCACGCTCAAGCAGCTGCAATATCTGGTCGCCCTGCGCGAAGCGGGGCATTTCGGGCGCGCGGCGGAGGCGTGTTTCGTCACCCAATCCACGCTTTCGGCCGGAATCCGGGAACTTGAGACGCTGATCGGCGTCACGCTGGTCGAGCGCACACGACGAGTCGTGCGCTTCACACCGCTGGGTGAACGTATCGCCGACAAGGCGCGCAAGGTGCTGCGCGAAGCCGATGAGCTTGGCGAACTGGCGCGTGCGGCGGGCCGGCCCCTGACCGGGGAAATGCGGATGAGCGTCATTCCGACGATCGCGCCGTTCCTTCTGCCGCGAATCCTGCCGCAGTTGCGAAGCGAATATCCCGACCTGAAACTCTATCTGCGTGAGGAACCGACCGGCCCGGCGTGCGAGGCGCTTCAGAACGGACGCACCGACTGCGTGCTGCTGGCGCTCCCCTATGCGTGCGGCGATGTCGAGATCGAGCCGCTGTTCGAGGACCGGCTGTTCGTCGCCTTTCCCGACGGCGATACGCTGCCCGGCAGCGGCCCGGTCATGGCCGAGGATATCGACGAGACCCGGCTGCTGTTGCTGGAGGACGGCCACTGCCTGCGCGATCATGCGCTGGCGGTGTGCGCCAACCCCGAATTGCGCGGACAGGCAGCGATGCTGGGCACCTCGCTGCACACCATCGTCCAAATGGTCGAAAACGGACTGGGCGTGACGATGCTGCCTGAAATGGCGATCGGTGCCGGTATCCTGCGCGGCACGCATATCGACGCGCGGCCGATCGACGCCGCGCGCGCCGCGCGGCGGATCGCGCTGGTGTGGCGCCGCGCGTCCCCGCGTGAGCGCGATTTCCGCTTGTTGGCCGAGGTTTTGCGCGCCGCCGCCGGCGCGGTTGAGCACCCGGCCCAAGGACGGTAGGAACCGGGGCGATGCTGGGGCGTAATCCCACTGCGCGTCGTGTCGCTCCCCCTCCCCCGCCGCGACGCGCACCCCGGTTTCCTGTTTCACGCGTATTTTTCACATGTCCTTGTAAGTTTTGATTGGAGAAGCTGATGCTCAATCTGTCCATTCTCGCTCTGGCCGGCATGGCCGCCACGTCGAGCCTGGCGATCGCTCAGACCACCCCTGCGCCCGCGACCCCTGCGCCCGCCACGCAGCCCGGCACGACCGCGACGACGCCGCAGTCGAACACCGCACCGCCCAGCGCGACCGCGCCCGGAGTGTCGCCCGGCACGACACGGGCGGCGCCCGACCAGACCGCGACACCCGGCGCTCCGGCCGCAGCCACGGCGGCACAGACCCCCGGCAGCGCGACGACGACGCAGACGATCGTCGATGCCGCCACGAGCAATCCCGACCTGTCGACGCTGGTCAGCGCGGTGCAGGCCGCCGATCTGGGCGCCACGCTGTCGGGTCCGGGTCCGTTCACCGTGTTCGCGCCCGCCAACGAGGCGTTCACGCGCCTTGCCCCCGGCACGCTCGACACGCTGCTCAAGCCGGAAAACAAGCCGACGCTGACTAAGGTGCTGACCTATCACGTCGTGCCGGGCAAGGTGACGCTTGAGCAACTGCGCGAACAGATCAAGGCTGGCGGTGGCAAGGCCACGCTGACCACGGTCGAGGGCAGCCCGCTGACGGTCGCCGAAGAAGGCGCGGCGATTGCGCTGACCGACACCAGCGGCAACAAGAGCTATGTCGCCAAGCCCGATGTCGCCGCGTCGAACGGCGTTGTGCATGTCGTCAATGGCGTCGTCGTGCCGCAACTGGCACCAGCGACGGATTCCGCCGCTTCGTAATCGCTCGCGTGTCACTACGGAGCGAGGGGGCGTCGCGGTTCGCGGCGCCCCTTTTTCCATGCGCGGATCAGGTCCAGTCGGCCGCCTTTTGCACATCCGTTGTCCGCGCCTCGACCCACCGTTCGCCTTGCCCGGTCGCTTCGCGTTTCCAGAAGGGCGCATCGGTCTTGAGCCGGTCGATGCAATAGGCGCAGGCGGCCAACGCGTCGCTGCGATGGGCGGCAGCGGTGGCGACGAACACGATGCGGTCGCCCGGCACCATCCGTCCGACACGGTGGCGGATCGTCAACGCCATCAGCGGCCAGCGCGCGGCTGCGGCCTTGCCGATCGCCGTCAACGCCGCCTCGGTCATGCCGGGATAATGCTCCAGCGTCAGCGCCTGGACGCCGTCATCGGCGCGCACGCGTCCGGTGAAACTGGCGACCCCGCCCGCGCCGTCGACCTCCACGCCGGTGAAAGCGGCAAGCAGATCGATCGGCGCATCAGACACCCGAACGTCGATCATCCGCCCGTCACCGGCGGGAAAATCGCGATCTCCCGCGCCCCGACGATCGGTGCATCGCCATCGACAAATTGCTGATCGACGGCAAAGCGCAACCGCTGGCGTTCGGCCAATGCCGATGCGTGCGCGTCGCTCTGACCCGAAAGCCATTCGACCAGCGCTGCCATCGTCGTGACATCGGCGGGCGGCTCGATGCGCTCGGCGCCACTGCCGACGGCTTCACGCACCCAGGCGAAATAGAGAATGTCGATCGCCATCAACTGTCCATATGCCGCAGGCCGACGCGCAGATAGTCCCACCCCGTCACCAGCGTCAGTCCCGCCGCGCCCCACAGGGACGCAAGGCCGACCAGCTTCACGAAACCCCATCCCGGCAACGCGCCGGCCAGGATCAGCGCGCCCAGCGACACCAGTTGCAGCGTCGTCTTCCATTTGGCCAATTGCGACACCGGCATCGACACGCGCAGCCCGCCCAGAAACTCGCGCAGTCCCGACACCATGATCTCCCGCAGCAGGATAATCATCGCGGCGATGACGTGCACCCCGGCGATATCCTGCGTGCCGACCAGCATCAGGATGACCGCGGCGACCATGATCTTGTCGGCAATGGGGTCCAGAAACACGCCCAGTTTGGAAACGGTCCCTTGCGACCGCGCCAGATAACCGTCGAGATAATCGGTGAAACCGACCACGCAGTAGAGTACGAACGCCACCGCATAGCCCGCTTCCCAACTGGGCCACCATAACAGGCCGACCAGCAGCGGCACGGCGAAAATACGCGACAGCGTCAGGATGTTGGGCAGGGTCAGCATCGCCGCACCCCTATCACCGCCGGGCGCGCGGCGCCACGCCTTGAGCGCGCCGATGCAAGCGGCTACAGGCATGGCTCGTCGCTTGCGTTCCCAACAAGGCCCGTTTCCCGCATGATTAACGCGCTCGGATTGCTCAAGGAGCGCCGCTTCCTGCCCCTGTTCGTCACGCAGTTCCTGGGGGCCTTCAACGACAATCTGTTCAAGACCGCGATGGTGCTGTTCGCCACCTATCAGGTGTTCAACGATCCCGCCGTTGAATCCAATTTCAACGCGCTGGCGACCGGCCTGTCGCTGATCCCGTTTTTCCTGTTGTCGGCGCTGTCAGGGCAACTGGCCGACAGTTACGACAAGGCGCGGATCATCCGGCTGGTGAAACTGGCCGAGATCTTCATCATGATGTTTGGCGCCGCGGGGCTGCTCATCGCAAAGCATGGGCACACCACGCCGGGTGTCGTCATGATGCTCGGCTCGGTCCTGCTGCTCGGCGTGCATTCGACCTTTTTCGGGCCGATCAAATACGCGATCCTGCCACAGCATCTGGACGACGATCAGGTGCTGGGCGGCACCGGCCTCGTCGAGGCGGGCACCTATCTGTCGATCCTGCTGGGCACCGTCGTCGCCGGGTGGATCAGTGTCGAGGCGGCGGCCGGGCTGGTCATCATCGTCGCGTGCGTCGGCCTGCTGGCCGGCCGGCAAGTGCCGCCGGCGCCGCGCATGGGACCGATGCTGGCGATCAACTGGAACCCGTTTACCGCATCATGGCACCTGATCCGCCAAACCATGCACATCAAGCGGCTGTTCCTGGCGATTTGCGCGATCAGCTTTTTCTGGACGATCGGCGCGGTGCTGATCGTCGTGTTCCCGCCGCTGGCCAAGAATGTGCTGACCGCCGACGAACGCGTCGCCAGCCTGATGATCGCGATCTTCTCGGTCGGGGTCGCGATCGGATCGATCATCATCAATTCAATGCTGAAATCGCATATTTCGGCGAAACATGCCCCCGCATCGGTCATCGGCATGGCGGTGTGCGTCGTCGCCTTCTCGATCGAGGCGCGGTTCTGGCAACCCGCCGCGCCGGGGATGCTTTACGGCATCTGGGATTTCATCAGCCACCCGCAATCGCTGATCGTGCTGGGCACATTGATGGCGATCGCGATCACCGGCGGCATGTTCGTCGTGCCGCTCTATGCCTTTCTGACGACCACGGTGACCAAGGACCAGACCGCGCGCACAGTGGCGGCGAACAATGTCGTCAATGCGGGGGCGATGACGATCGGCGCACTCGCCGTCATCGCCATCACCGCGATGGGCGTCGGCCCCGCCGACATGCTGTTGCTGGTCGCGGCGATGTGCCTGGTGGCGGCGTGGATCGCCCGCGCCCTGCACCGCGCCTGCGACTGAGCCGCGATCAGGCGATCAGCGTATAAAAGCAGACGAAAAATGCCGAGAAGCTGAGCAGGAACAGCTTTACGTCGCTGTCCTCGGCCCGCTTGCGGTTGGCGACACGATCGGCGCGCGTCAGGCGAAGCTGGCGGCGCAGCGGATGGCTTGAAAGGGTAAGCTGTTCTCGCATGGCGCATCGTTAACGCGCCGTTTACGATTTGGCTCAAGCCGGAATTGCCGCCCGCGTCCCGCCATGGGACGCAGGCAGGCGCATGGTCACTCCCACCAATAGGGCATACGCCGCGCAGTCCCCGTCTCGACCTCGTTCATGGTGCGCGCGTCATATAGCCGGCCGCCCAGCATCACGCGGGCGATCTTGTCCGAATTGCGGATATCGGTGCTGGGATCGGCGTCCAGCACGACCAGATCGGCCAGCTTGCCCGCCTCCAGGCTGCCGATGTCGCGCGCCATGCCCAGCGACTTGGCGGCTTCGATCGTGCCCGCGCCCAGTGCCTCGACCGGGGTCATGCCGCCGCGCACGAACGACCACAGTTCCCAATGTGAGCCGATGCCCGCCTGCTGCCCGTGCGCGCCGATCGACACCAGCCGCCCTGCCTTGGCGATGCGATGTGCCTCGCGCGCATTGTCGTCGTCGACGAAATTGCTTTCAGGCGCCTTGGTCACGCGCGCGGTGGCGGCAAGCAGTTCGTCGCGCGGCGTGTGCACCAGCAGCGGGTTTTCCCAGACATTGGTCGCCTGCCGCCAATAGGGATCGCCCGCCAGCCCACCATAGCTGACCACCAAGGTCGGCGTGTAATTGGTGTCCGATTGGCCGAACATCTGGATCACGTCCGCGTAGAATTTCTCCACCGGAATGTTGTGCTCCAGCGTGGAGTTGCCGTCGGCGATCAGGTTCATGTCCATGCCGAACAGCGAACCGCCCTCCGCCACGACCTGCATCCCCTCCGCCCGCGCGGCGGCGACGACCATCTGGCGCTGTTCGCGGCGCGGCTGGTTGTAGTTCTTCACCGAATGCGCGCCCTGCGCCTTCAGACGGCGAACATGGTCCAGCGCGTCCTGATAACTGTCGATCCGCGCATAGACATCCGCCGCGCGCGCACCATAGATGATCTCACCCGTCGAATAGATGCGCGGGCCGGTCAGCAATCCGGCACGCTGCATTTCCGACGCAACGAAGATTTCGCTCGCCGATGATGACGGATCGTGGATCGTCGTCGTGCCCAGTGCCAGATTTTGCAGCAGCGACCAGTTCTGTTGCGGCACGACTTCATCGTCGCCCTGCGGTCCATGCGCGTGCGCGTCGACCAGGCCGGGGATGATCGTCTTGCCCGCCACGTCGATCACCTTCGCACCGGCCGGAACCTGCGTTGTCGCGCGCGGGCCGACGGCAACGATGCGGTCGCCGCGAATGACGATCACGCCATCATCGACAATGCCGCCATCGGCCGATGCCATGGTGACGATCCGCGCGCCGGCCAGCGCGACGGTGGCGGCCGGCACATCGGCCTCCACCGGCATCGACAGGTCGAGGCCGGTGGTGGGTGCCACGAATTTCGGCGCATCCTCACCCATCGGCGCATCGGGGAACAGCCGCGCGCGCTCGGCGGTGAACAGCGTCGGTCCCATCGACCAGTGAACGCGCTCGCCATCGGTCGACCAGTGGACATAGGTCGCGCCGTTGCCGCTGATACGCACGGCGGGCAGCGCCTTCATGTCCGGCGCCACTTCCACGCTCTGGTTGCCGGGCAGCAGCGGCACGACGAATGCCTCGTAATTCTGGATGAACGCCGCCGCCCGGCCATCGGGCGCGACGGAGAAATTGGTGGCCAGTTCGCCGACGAAATGGGTCTGCTTGGCCCCACCCGACAGGTCGGTCGACAACAGCACCTGCTTGCCGTCATCCTCGCCCACCATGAACAGCCGGTCGCTGGATGCGCCGAATTGCGGCTGGGCCATGCCCTTTGCCACCAGCACCGGCGCGCCGCCGGTCGCCGCCACGCGGTAAACGCCGGGATCGCTGGCAAAGGCGGGCAGCGTCACGCCGCGATTGCCCTTGGCCTCGAACACGATGGTCTTGCCGTCGGGTGAGAAACGCGGGCGCGCATAATGGCCCGCGCGGCTGGTGATCGCCTTGGCCGTGCCGCCGCTGGCGGCGACGCTCATCAACCGGCCCGCGCCCGCATCGGTCCAGTCGACATAAGCGATGGTGCGGCCATCGGGCGACCAGGCGGGAAACAGCTCCCGCCCCTCGCCGCCGCGCGTCAGGCGGCGGGCGGTGCCCCCGGCGGCGGGCTTGATATACAGCTTGCCCAGTGTCTCGAACACGACCTGCCGCCCGTCGGGCGACACGGTTGCAAAGCGCGGCATCCTGGTCGTGAAGTCGACCTGACCCACCGGAATTTGGGGATGCGGCGCCATGGCGACGGCGCGGGTGTCGCGCACGCGGAACGGGATCTGCCGCGCCTCACCGCTTTCGACATTCACGCGGTTCAGCTT
>NZ_DATJLI010000011.1:0-14281 GCF_035490575.1 Sphingomonas sp.
CTTCTTGATACCCGATTAGCATCAGAACTTCACCCCCGCCAGCCCAGTCCCAGCGCCTTCTGCAACGCCACATAATCGGCGGTCATCGCCGCCGTCGCTTCCACCAGCCCCTGTTCGGCGGCGGTGCGCTGGCGTTCGGCGTCGAGCGTGTCGATCAGCGTGGCGACGCCCGCGCGGTAACGTTGCTGCATCAGCGTCGCGGCGCGGTCGGCGGTCGCGGTTGCGCGGGCGGCGTTGGCGACGGCGCTGCGGCGCGCGGCAAAGCGCGACAGGGCATCCTCCGCATCGCGGAGCGCAGTCAGCACCGCGCCCCGATATTGCGCGGCGGCTTCGTCCCGCGCGCCTTCCGCCTGCCCCACCCGCGCACCGCCGCGACCGAAATCGAGCGCGTTCCAGGTCAGCCGTGGCACGGCCAGCCCGGCCAGGCTGTCGAGGTCGAACAGGTCGCCAGGGTCGGTGCCGCCGATGCCGATCAGGCCCAGAAAGCTGATGCGCGGCAGCGTCGCGGCCTTTGCCACGCCGATCTGCGCGCTGCGCTGCGCCAGCAGCCGTTCGGCGGCCCGCACATCGGGGCGACGCTCCAGCAGGGCCGTCGGATCGCCGACCTGCACCTCCGCCGGGGGCAGCGGCACGGGGCGGATCGCCGCCAGTTCGCCATCGAGTGTCCCCGGCGCTTCGCCCACCAGCACCGCCAGTGCATTGAGATAGGCGTCGCGCTCCGCATTGATCGGCACGATCGCCGCGTCGCTTTCGACCACCAGCCCGCGCAGCCGCTCGACATCCAGCTGGCTGGCGGTGCCCGCGCGGAAACGCTGTTCGGTCAGTGCCAGCATCCGCCGCCGCGTCTCCGCCGTCTGCCGTCCCAGTTCCAGCCGCCGCTGCCGGTCGCGCAAATTGACATAGGCGCTGGCAACCTCCGCCGTCAGACTGACCTGCGCGTCGGCGACCTGCGCCTCCGCCGCGGCCACGCCCGCGCGCGCGGCCTCGACCCGGCGGCGCTGGCCGCCGAACAGGTCGATTTCCCAGCTGGCGTCAAAGCCGACATTGTAGAAATCGACCGCAGTGCCGCCACCGCCCGACTCGCCCTCCCCACCGGTCAGCCCGCCTTCGGGCAGTTCGGCGCGAACATAGGTGCCCTGCACATTGCCGTTGGGCAGACCATTTGCGCGGTCGAGGCGCAGCGCGGCGCGTGCCTGTTTCAACCGCGCCTCGGCCACATCGACGCTGGGGTTTTCGGCCAATGCGCGCGCCACCAGTGCGTCGAGCACGGGATCGTTCAGCGTCGTCCACCAATCGGCAACCTGCGGCGCGGCGACCGACAGGTCGCCCGCCCGCGCAAAGCCGGCGGGCGCGGCGACGGCACCGGCGGTTTTCGGCCCGTCATAATCGGGACCGACGGTGCAGGCGGCCAGCGCCGACAGCGACAGAAGCGGCAGGATCTTTCGCATGAGCAACCTCAATGCATCGCGGCCATCTGCCCCTGGGGCAGCGGACGCAGGAACAGGACAAGCGGCACCGCGGCGACGATCAGCACCGTCAGCACCAGGAAAATATCGTTATAGGTCATCACCAGCGCTTCCCGCTGGATCGTGCCGCCCAGCGTCCGCATCGCCGCCTCCGCACTGCCGAACGTGCGGGTAAGGCCGGCCAGATAATCCTGCACGGCCAGCGAGTTGGCCGACAGCGATTCCTCAATCCGGCGGCTGTGGAACCACATGCGCTGATCCTGGATCGTGGCGATGCCCGCCAGCGCCAGCGATCCGCCCAGATTGCGGACGGCGTTGAACAGCCCGGCGGCGTCGCCGGCATCCTCCGGCGGGACCGACGCGATCGCGGCCTGATTGAGGAACAGGAACCCCAGGATCGTGCCGACACCGCGCAGCAACTGTGACTCGACGAACTCGTTGCCGACCGCATCGGCCGTCAGCGTCGTGTCGATGAAGCAGCTATAGGCCATGATGCAAAGCCCGGCGCCGACCGCGATGCGGATGTCCAGCCGGCGGATCAGGATCGGCGTGAACGGCATCAGCATGAGGCTGGGCAAGCCGGAGATCAGCACGATCTGCCCCGCCTGCAACGCATTATAGTCCGCGATCGCGGCCAGGAACTGCGGGATCACATAAGCCGTGCCATACAGCATCATACCCAGCACGACCCCCATCACCGCCACCGCGCCGAACTGCCGGTCGAGCAGCAGTTTCAGCTTGATGACCGGTCGTTTCGCGACAAACTGACCCGCGAACAGACAGATGAAGCCGATGACCGACAGGATCGACAGCTCCACGATCTCGCGGCTCTCGAACCATTGCTCGCGCTGCCCCTCTTCCAGCACCACGGTCAGGCAGCCCAGTCCCAGCGCCAGCCCGATGATGCCCAGCCAGTCGGCATTGGCCAGCTCCTCCAGATGCGGTTTCTGGTGCGGCAGGCCGACGATCAGAAGCGTGACCAGCACGATGCCGACCGGCAGGTTGAGGAAGAATGCATAATGCCAGCTGAGATTTTCGGTCAGCCAGCCGCCAACCAGCGGTCCCAGCACGGGGCCGAGAATGACGGTAACACCAAACAATGCGTTGCCGATCGGCTGCTGCGATCGCGGCAGGCGTGTGGCGATGATCGTCATTGCCGTCGGGATCAGCGCGCCGCCCGTAATCCCCTGCCCCGCGCGCCCGATAATCATCGTCGTCAGATCATTGGCAATACCGCAGACCATCGAGAACAGGGTAAACAGCGTGGCGGCAACGATCAGGAAGTTGCGAAGCCCGAACACGCGCGACAGCCATGCCGCCATCGGGATGATGATGATCTCGGCAACCAGATAACTGGTGGCGACCCATGTCCCCTCGGTCCCGCTGGCGCCGATCTCGCCCTGGATGGTCGGCAGCGCCGAATTGACGATCGAGATGTCGAGCGTCGCCATCATCGCGCCCAGGCTGCCCGCCGCGACCGCCAGCCATGCGGCGGCGTCGGCGCGTTCGGGCACCGGTCGCGGGGCGTCCGCCGTGGCGGCGGCGGCGCTCACCGGCCGATCCGCTCGTTATGCGCCTCCTGCTCCCGCGCGATGCGCTCGGCGGCATCGCGGGCGCTGCGCGTGTCGACGCTGACCTCGACCGACATGCCCGCGACCAGTAGCGCACGCGCCGCCGGACCCGCCGACAATGCGATGCGGACGGGCACCCGCTGAACGATCTTGGTGAAGTTGCCCGTGGCGTTCTGGGGCGGCAGGACCGAGAATTGCGCGCCGGTGCCCGGCGCAATGCTGGCGACGCGGCCGGGGATTTCGACGCCGGGCAGTGCATCGACCTCGATGCGAACGGGCTGGCCGACGCGCATCAGGCCAAGCTGCGTTTCCTTGAAATTGGCCTCGATATACAGGTCGCGCGTCGGCACCACCGACATCAGGCGCGTGCCGGCTTGGACAAACTGACCGACGCGCACGGTCTTGTCGCCGATGCGCCCGTCAATCGCCGCGCGGATCAGCGTCGCGCCGACATCGGTCTGCGCGGCGTCGAGCTGGGCGCGCGCGCCTTCCGCCTGTGCCTCAGCCTGCGCGATCTGGGCGCGCAGCGTGCCGACCCGGCGCTCGGCCGCGGTCAGCGCGGCGCGGGCGGCAGCGACGCGGGCGCTTGCCTGTCGCGCCTGATTGCGAAGCGTCGCGACGCGCTCGCGCGTCTCCGCACCCGTTTCGGCAAGCGGCGCATAACGCGCCACTTCGGCATCGGCGAAGCTGGCGTCGGTTTGCGCGACGGCCAGTTCGGCGCGGGCGCGGGCGATCGCGGCCTGCTGTTCGGCGATCTGCGCCTCCACCCCGCGCGCATTGGCCCGCGCCACGTCGATCTGCGCCTCGCTCTGCTGGGCCTGTGCGCGATAATCGCGCGCATCGATCCGGACCAGCGGGTCGCCCGCCTTCACCGTCTGGTTTTCGGCCACCAGCACGCGGTCGACATAGCCCGACACCTTGGGCGCGACCGTCACCGAATCGGCCTGGACATAGGCATCGTTGGTCGATTGCTGGAACTTGCCATAGCTTTGATAGCGCAGGAACCAGACAAGACCGCCGACCAGCGCGACGCCCAGCAGCACGAGGATGATGATCTTCGCGCGTCGCTTCTTCGCGGGGGATGCGGGCGCCGGTTCGGCTTCAGCAGGGGTGTCGGTCAGGGCGGAGTCAGCCATGGCAGTGCCTTTAACGAATCGTTCGCCGCCCATGTGCTCGCACTTGCAGCATTGTGCAAGACCATATATTGAGGTTCCTCATGGAATATCGCAGCGACGATCTCACCCGCCTGCTGGCGGGCACCTATATGCGGATGCACCGGCGCGTGGATGCGGCGATGGCCGAACAGGGCGCGTCGCTGGCGCGCACCAAGATGCTGCTGCTGATCGAGAAACAGGGCGGTGAGGCCAAGGCCGCCGACCTCGCCGGATGGCTGGGCCAGGCGCCACGCACCGTGACGGAGGCGCTGGACGGGCTGGAGCGCGACCGGCTGATCGAACGCACGCCCGACGCGGCCGATCGTCGGGTCAAGCGGCTTCGCATCACCGACGAAGGGCGCCGCGCGATCGCCGCGACCGAACCGCTCCGCCACCGCCTGACGCTCGAGATTTTCGCCCCGCTCGATCCCGCTGAATGCGACGTGCTGGGCGCCACGCTCGAAAAGCTGATCGCCGGCATGGACTCGCTTTGCGGCGAATCCGAACGGTGATATCCTCGATCCCGCCGACCGCCATCAATGCGCGGCGGCGTGGAGAGGTGGCATGGAACGCATCGGCGCGTCATTGTGCCAATGTCGCTTCGGGCTGTTGTGCGGCCTGAGCGGCGGCGCGTTGGCGATTTTCGGTTCGACCTATCTGATCCTGACCTGATCGCGCGTTTCCGCGACGGTTGAGCGCAGCGGCGGTTGACATGGCGCGCTGGCTGGCGACGAAGCTGTCGGCCGATGACCGACGCCCGCTTGCCCTTGAAGATCACGCGCCGCGCGCTGTTGCTGGGCGGCGTGGCGATGGCCGCGACGCCGCTGCGCGCACAGGATGTGCCGTTCGTGTCGATCCAGCCGAGCGCGCCGCCGGTGCCCCCGCCACTGCCCCGCCGCGTCCGCCTCAAAGGGCTATCGGCGGCAATCGAGATCGTGGACGATCGCTGGGGCGTGCCGCATATCCGCGCCGCCACCAAGGCCGATGCTTTTTTCGGTCAGGGCTGGGTCGTCGCGCGCGACCGGCTGTTCCAGATCGATTACGATTATCGCCGCCGCATGGGCCGGCTGGCGGAGGCGTTCGGCGCCGATTTCGTCGACAGCGACATCCGCGCCGCGCTTGCCCGGTTTCGCGGCGATGTCGATGGCGAGTTGCGCGCCGTCCCCGACGAGGTGCGCGCCTGTGCCGAGGCCTATGTCGCGGGTATTAACGCGCGCATCGAACAGGTGAGCGCCGACCCTGCCCTGCTGCCGGCCGAGCACGCGATCCTGGGTCTGAAGCCGCTGCGCTGGTCGCTGGCCGATCTGGTCGCCGCGCGCGAACTGGTCGCCGGCAATGTCGGGGACGAGGTGCGCCGCGCCCGGCTGTCGGCAATGAAGCGGCTCGACCTCGACGCCTTGATCGCGCCGCCGCGGCCCGACCATGCCATCCGCTTTCCTGACGGGCTTGACATCGAGGCCGTGACGGCTGCCGACCTGGGGCTGCTGGCCCCGCGCACGCCCGAGGCCGATGGCAGCCCCGATGGCAGCAACGCCTGGACCGTCGCACCGTCGCGCACGGCGACCGGCCGCCCAATCCTGGCCAACGACCCGCACCTGTCGATCGGTGGCTTTGCCCCCCGGCATGTGGCCCATCTGTCGGCGCCCGGCCTCGACGTGATCGGCGGCGGCGCGCCCGGATTGCCCGGCATCATGCAGGGGCATACCGACCGCTTCGCCTTTGGCCGCACCAACGGCCATATCGACCAGTCGGACCTGTATGTACTGGAGCTAAATCCGGTGGACCCCGAACGCTATTGGCACCGCGCCCGCTGGAAGACCTTTGACCGGCAGGACGTGACCATCCGCGTGCGGGGAGAGGAACCGCGCAAACGGGTGCTGCGCCATGCCGTGCAGGGACCGGTGATCGCCCATGATCCGAAGACCCGGCGGGCCAGCGCGCTGGCGAACATCGCCCAGCAACCCGGCGCCAGCGGCATCTTCGCGATGATCGCGATCAACCTGGCGCGCGACTGGGCCGGATTGCGCGCGGCATTCCGGCACCACCCGTCGCCCGCCAATTTCCATTATGCCGATGTCGACGGGCATATTGCATGGTCGATCATCGGCTTCGCGCCCCGGCGACGCGGCGGGCATGACGGCATGGTCCCGGCCCCCGGCGATGGCCGCTATGACTGGGAGGGGCGCCTGTCGCTCGATCAGATGCCTTCGATCACCGATCCCGAATCGGGCTGGATGGCCAGCGCCAACCAGAACAACCTGCCCGCCGATTACAAGCCGACCCTCAGCCATGATTTCAGCGAGCCATGGCGATATGACCGGATCACGGCGGTCCTGAAAAACCAGACGCGCCACAGCGTGGCCGACTCAGCGGCGTTGATGCAGGACCTGTCATCCGCACCCGCGCGCCGCTTCGTGGCGATGCTGCCCGCCGACCCCGCCCCGGCGGCGCGGGAAGCGGTCGAGATGCTGCGCGGCTGGGACGGCACGATGGCCGCCGACAGCGGTCCCGCCGCGCTGTTCGCGCTCAGTTGGGCCGATCTGGAACAGCGGCTGCTGAACATTGTCGTGCCGCTGGATGCGCGTGACATGGCGTCGCATCTCGAAACCGGCGTGATGCTGGCGATCCTTGAGCAGCCCGACAAGCGGCTTGGCCCCAACCCCACCGGCTCGCGCGACCTGATCGTCGCGATGGCGCTGATCGCCGGGTGGGCGGAAGCGGTGCGGCGCATGGGACCGGAACCCGCCCTGTGGCGCTGGGGCACGATCCACGATGTCCGCGTCGAACACCCGCTCGCCGCCCGCTTTCCCGCGATCGCGGCGGCGTTTCCCGCGATCGAAGCGGGCGGGTCGGGTGGCAACCGCCACACCGTCAATGCTCGCTGGGTCGCGTCCGACATGGGGGTGTCGGGCGGCGCCAGCTACCTTCAGGCGATCGATGTCGGCGGCTGGGACGACAGCCTGTTCCTGAACTTCCCCGGCCAGTCGGGCGATCCGGCCAGCCCGCATTACCGCGATCAGGTGCAGCCCTGGATCGAGGGGCGCATGCTGCCCCTGATCTTCTCACGCGAGCGCGTGGATACCGAAGCAACCGCGCGCACGATCCTCGATCCCCGCTGAACCTTGCGGAGCGTGGCCATTTGCCCTATGCGCCGCCGCTTCCGTGCCGGGGTCATCCCTGGAGGCTCGGCCGGATGAATGTGTTATAACCAGCATTTCGGAGCACCGACATGAGCGATACGCTTAACCTGTCGGCCGAGACGCGCGAGCGGGTTGGCAAGGGAGCCTCCCGCGCGCTTCGTCGTGAAGGCCGCGTCCCCGCCGTGATCTACGGCAACAAGCAGGAACCCCTCTCGATTCACGTCGAGGAGCGCGAACTGGCCAAGCTGCTCGGCACCGGCCATTTCATGAACTCGATCGTGATGATCGCCGGCGCCGGCAAGAGCGCGATCCGCACCCTGCCCAAGGACGTGGCGTTCGATCCCGTCACCGACCGCCCCGTCCATGTCGATTTCCTGCGCGTCAGCAAGAACGCCAGCGTGCACGTTGCCGTGCCCGTCATGTTCGTCGATGAAGACGCCGCCCCTGGCATCAAGAAGGGTGGCGTTCTGAACGTCGTCCGTCACGAGCTGGAACTGGTGGTCGACGCCGACAAGATCCCCGAATCGGTCGAGGTCTCGCTCAAGGGTCTCGAAGTCGGCGATACGGTGCACATCTCGGCGGTGACGCTGCCCGCCGGTGCCGAATCGGCGATCGATGACCGCGATTTCACGATCGCGACCGTGATCGCGCCGTCGGCGATGAAGTCGGAAGCCGGCGACGAGGAAGAAGTCGCTGCCGACGCCGTCGAGGCCACCGAGCAGAAGGATGCCGACGCGTCCGACGAGGCCGGGGAAGCCAGCGAGTAATCGCCTGGCGCCTATGGCTGGAATATCGGGCGGCGGCCGGGTCATTACGATCCGGCCGCCGTCTTGGCTTTTGGGAGTGCGGCGATGCAATTATGGGTCGGGCTTGGCAATCCGGGGCCGCTTTATGCGATGCACCGGCACAATATCGGCTTCATGGCGATTGACGCGATCGCCGGGGTCCATGGCTTCTCCCCGCCGCAAAAGAAGTTTCAGGGCTGGCTGCAGGAAGGGCGGATGGGCGCCGAAAAACTGCTGCTGCTGAAACCCGCGACCTTCATGAACGACAGCGGCCGTGCCGTGCGCGCGGCACTCGATTTCTACAAACTCGGCGTCGAAGATGTGACATTGTTCTACGACGAACTCGACCTTGCGCCGTTCAAGGTCAAGGTGCGGCGTGGCGGCGGCGCGGCCGGGCACAATGGCGTTCGCTCGACCATCACCCATGCCGGAGCGGATTTTCGCCGGGTGCGCCTCGGCATCGGCCATCCGGGGCACAAGGACCGCGTGACCGGCCATGTGCTGGGCAATTTCGCCAAGGCCGAGATCGAGGATCTGAGCGACCTGCTGGGCGCGGTGGCGGCGGAAGCGCCTTGGCTGGCGGCGGGCGACGATGTGCGGTTCATGAATGACGTGGCGCTCAGGCTTCAGGATTGAGCCACCCCCTTCGCAAGCGCGGGCGCGCACGATAGAGGCGATATCATGGACCTGACCGCGCTCGACATCGTCGTTCTCCTCTCGATCGGCGGCGCCGCCGTGCTGGGCGCAATGCGCGGATTCGTGACTGAAGTGCTGTCGCTGCTAGCATGGCTGCTGGTCGTGCTGGCCGTCCGGCTGTTCCACACGCCGCTGGCGGCGATGCTGCTGGGTCCCGTCGGCACGACATCGGGCGCGGCAGTGCTGTCGTTCGCGCTGATCGTCGGCGTGGTGTGGCTGGGCGGCAAGATGGTGGCGGGCGCCATCGGGCGGCGGACCAAGGCATCGGTGCTGGGTCCGGTCGACCGGGCGCTAGGGTTCGGCTTCGGCGCGCTGAAAGGACTGATCCTCGTCAGCCTGGCGTTCGTCGTCGTGGTGCTGGTGGTCGATACCTGGAACGGCGGCGCGGCGCGGCGGCCGGCATGGATTCGCGACTCGCGCACCTATCCGCTGCTCAACAGCACCAGCGCCAGCATCGCCGATTTCGTCGACCGGCGCCGGCGCGGCGAACCCGTGTTCACCGAAGAAACGCTGGCGCGCATCGGACGGTAGCGCGCGCGGGCCGGCCGCCCTAAATGGGTCCCGTGACAGCCACGCTTTATAACCAGGAAATCCTGCGCCTCGCCGCCAGCGTCCCCTTTGACGCGCGCCTGCCCGATCCGCACGGCAGCGCGGAACGGCGCTCGCCGATCTGCGGCAGCCGGGTGACGGTCGACGTCAATCTGGACGACGCGGGGCGCATTGCCGAAATCGGGATGCGCGTGCGTGCCTGTGCGCTGGGTCAGGCGTCGTCGGCACTGATGGCCAAGGGCGCGGTCGGCAAATCGCCCGAAGAACTAAACGCCGTCAGCGATGCGCTGACCGCCTGGCTGGCCGGGGGCGAAACGCCGCCCGACTGGCCGGAGCTGGACCTGTTCGCCCCCGCCCTGCCGCACAGCGCGCGCCATCCCTCGATCCGCCTCGCCTTTGAAGCAGCCGCCGAAGCAGCCGAGGCCGCGCGGCAAAAGGCCCCGGCGCGCTGATGGCGGTGCATGGGGGACTGTCGCTGGTTCGCGAATTCGCGCCGCTGCTTGGCGCGGGGCTGATCTCGGTATTGGCGTTTCGCCGGATGGGCCTGGGCGCGACGCTGGGCTATCTGGTCGCGGGCGCGGTGGTGGGACCGCAGGTGCTGGGACTGGTCGGCGATGCGGAGAGCAAGCTGACCTTTGCCGAACTGGGCATCACGCTGCTGCTGTTCCTCGTCGGCCTCGAACTCAGTCCGCAGCGGCTGTGGCGGCTGAAACACGACATTTTCGGATTTGGTTTGTTACAGGTGGTGCTGTGCGGGCTGGCCGTCACCGGGCTGGTGCTGCTGGGCGCGGGCTTCACGCTGGCGGCGGCGATCGCGCTCGGCCTGCCGCTGGCCCTGTCCTCGACGGCACAGGTGCTGCCGATGCTGCAATCGGCAGGGCGACTGCGAACCCCCTTTGGCGAACGCGCCTTTTCGGTGCTGCTGCTTCAGGATTTGTCGCTGGTCCCGCTCATCACTATCATCGCCGCGCTCAGTCGCAATCCCGCCGATGCCGCCGGGCCGCCGGGCTGGGTGCTGGCGCTCAACACCGTGCTGGCGATCGCGGGGCTGATCCTGGCGGGCCGCTTCATCCTTCGCCCGCTGTTCCGGCTGATCGGCAATCTGGGCGAGCGCGAGATGTTCGTGTTCGCCGGGCTGTTCACCGTCATCGCCGCCGCCGCGATCATGGAGGCGCTGGGGCTTTCGACGGCGCTGGGCGCATTCATCGCGGGCGTAATGCTCGCCGACAGCCCCTATCGTCATGAGCTTGAGGCCGATGTAGAGCCGTTCCGGTCGATCCTGCTCGGCCTGTTCTTCCTGGCGGTCGGCATGATGCTCGACCTGAACGCGGTGGCCGCGCGGCCCGGTTTCGTCATCGGCATGGCGCTGGCGCTGGTCGCGGTGAAGGCGGGCGTAATCTTCCTGATCGGCCTTGCATTCCGCATGAACTGGCGCCCGGCGCTCGCCATGGGCCTGTTGCTCAGCCAGGGGGGTGAATTCGGTTTCGTCCTGTTCGCGCAGGCGCAGAACGCCTATCTGATTGCGCCCGAAGCGGCGAGCCTGTTCGGCGCGATCGTCACCCTGTCGATGGCGACGACACCGTTCCTGATGATGCTGACCAAGCGCTTCCGCACCGAACCCGCGGCGGGCGACGGGGCCGCGCTGCAACCGCCGCGCCATGACGGGGCGAGCGCGATCGTCGTCGGCTATGGCCGATTCGGCCAGACGGTCGCTCAGATGCTGATCGCGCAGGGCCTGTCGGTGACGCTGATCGATCGCGATCCGCAGGTGATCGAAACCGGCGGCAAGTTCGGCATGAAGGTTTATTATGGCGACGGCACCCGCCCCGACCTGCTCCGGCTGGCCGGGGCGCAGGATGCGGAACTGATCCTGTTCTGCCTCGACGGTGACCAGATCACCAAGGAGATGCTGGAGATGGTCGCCAATGCCTATCCCAAGGCGGCGGTGATGACGCGCGTGTTCGACCGCCGCACGCTGATCGCGCTCAAGGACGCGCCGCTGGCAGGCGCCGTGCGCGAAGTCCTCGAATCGGCGGTGGTGATGGCGCGGCAGGCACTGCGCGCCGTCGGCGTCGACGATGGCGAGATCGAACGCAGCGAGGGTGAATATCGCCGGGTCGACGCCAAAAGGCTGGGCATCCAGCTCGAGGCCGGCGACATCTATGCCGCGCGCGACGTGATGTTCAGCCAGGCGCGGCAGAAGCGTCAGCGGCAGGACGAACCAGGCGTGCGTGAACAGCCATGAACCTTTTGGGCTTTCTGGCGGCATTGTCGGGCGCGGTCGCGATCGGCGCGGGCGCGTTCGGCGCGCACGGCGTCAGCGGCCAGGCCGCCGAATGGCTCCGCACCGGCGGCACCTATCAACTGATCCACGCCGTCGCGGTGCTGGTCGTCGTCCAGCAGCGCGCGACCGGTCCCGGCTGGGCCTTGCTGGCGGGCGCGACCATCTTTGCCGCGACGCTATATGCCATGGCGCTGGGTGCGCCGCGCTGGCTGGGCGCAATCACGCCGATCGGCGGGGCGCTGATGATCGCGGGCTGGCTGTGGCTTGCCTGGACCATGCTGCGCCGCTGATCCCATCTGCGTCAGGCTTTCCGGGTGCCGGCCTGCAGGGCACGCCTCGACTTGCACGGACCGCGCAACGATGCTAGCCGCGCGCCATTCCCGACGGGCCGCAGCCGCTGCGGCCCCGTTCGCGCATCCGGCGCGATGGGAAGCCCAGTTTCGCGAGAAGGGACGCGCGTGGAGACATCCGGCGGTATTCAGGCCAGCCTCAGCGGACGCTATGCGACCGCCCTGTTCGACCTTGCCCGCGAACAGAATGCGCTGGTCGCGGTCGAGGGCAGCCTGGCGACGGTGCGTCAGGCGCTGAACGAATCGGACGATCTGCGCGCGCTGGTCAACAGCCCGCTGATCGGCCGGGCGGACGCCGGCAGGGCGATTGCCGCCGTCGCCGCGCATCTGGGTCTCGATCCGGTGACGACGAAATTCATGGGCGTGCTGGCCGAAAACCGCCGCCTGCGCGATCTGCCCGCGATCATCGCGACGTTCCGTGCGCTCGCCGCGCGCCACCGCGGCGAAACCACGGCCGAGATCGTTTCCGCCCACCCGCTGAGCGACAGTCAGGTCGACGCGCTGAAACAGCAGCTTCGCACCCGCGTCGGTCGCGACGTCAATGTCGACCTGTCGGTCGACCCATCGCTTCTGGGCGGCCTGGTCGTCAGGATCGGCAGCCAGATGATCGACAGTTCGATCAAGACCCGCCTCAACTCTCTCGCACATGCCATGAAGGGCTGAAAATGGACATCCGCGCCGCAGAAATCTCAAAGGTCATCAAGGACCAGATCGCCAATTTCGGCACCGAAGCGCAGGTGTCGGAAACCGGACAGGTGCTGTCGGTCGGCGACGGCATCGCGCGCGTCCACGGCCTCGACAATGTCCAGGCGGGCGAGATGGTCCAGTTCGCCAACGGGGTGGAGGGCATGGCCCTGAACCTCGAAGCCGACAATGTCGGCGTCGTGATCTTCGGCTCGGACGCCGAGATCAAGGAAGGCGACACCGTCAAGCGCACCGGCACCATCGTCGACGTGCCCGTCGGTCGTGGCCTGCTGGGCCGCGTGGTCGACGCGCTGGGCAACCCGATCGACGGCAAGGGGCCGATCGTCGCCGACAAGCGCAGCCGAGTCGAGGTGAAGGCGCCCGGCATCATCCCGCGCAAGTCGGTGCATGAGCCGATGCAGACCGGTCTCAAGGCGCTCGACGCGCTCGTCCCCGTCGGCCGTGGCCAGCGCGAGCTGATTATCGGCGACCGCCAGACCGGCAAGACCGCCGTCGCGATCGACACCTTCATCAACCAGAAGGAAGTCAACAAGGGCGACGACGAGAGCAAGAAGCTCTACTGCATCTATGTCGCCGTCGGCCAGAAGCGCTCGACCGTGGCGCAGATCGTGCGCCAGCTCGAAGAAAACGGCGCGATGGAATATTCGATCGTGGTCGCCGCCACCGCGTCGGAACCCGCCCCGCTTCAGTTCCTCGCGCCCTATACCGGCTGTGCGATGGGCGAATTCTTCCGCGACAACGGAATGCACGCCGTCATCGTCTATGACGATCTGTCGAAGCAGGCGGTCGCCTATCGCCAGATGTCGCTGCTGCTGCGTCGTCCGCCGGGCCGCGAAGCCTATCCCGGCGACGTGTTCTACCTGCACAGCCGCCTGCTGGAGCGCGCCGCCAAGATGTCGGACGAAATGGGCGCCGGCTCGCTCACCGCGCTGCCGATCATCGAGACGCAGGCAGGCGACGTGTCGGCCTATATCCCGACAAACGTGATCTCGATCACCGACGGCCAGATCTTCCTCGAAACCGACCTGTTCTTCGCGGGCGTCCGCCCGGCGATCAACGTCGGCCTGTCGGTCAGCCGCGTCGGTTCGGCCGCGCAGACCAAGGCGATGAAAAAGGTCGCCGGCTCGATCAAGCTGGAGCTGGCCCAGTATCGCGAGATGGCCGCCTTCGCGCAGTTCGGTTCGGACCTCGATGCCTCGACGCAAAAGCTGCTCAATCGCGGCGCGCGCCTGACCGAGCTGCTCAAGCAGGCCCAGTTCAGCCCGATGCCGTTCGAGGAGCAGGTCGTGTCGATCTTTGCCGGCACGCAGGGCTATCTCGACGCGGTGCCGACCAGCGATGTCGTGCGCTATGAACAGGCGATGCTGACCGAGATGCGCGCCAGGCACGCCGACGTGCTGACCGCGATCCGCGATACCAAGGACCTGTCGGACGATACCAAGGGCAAGCTCAAAGCGGCGCTCGACAGCTTTGCCAAGACGTTTGCCTGATGTCGTTGACGTATCTCGCGGAAATACGGCTCAAGCCGGACTGCTTTGCCGCGGCGTGCAGTGCGGTTGACGCCATCGTTTCCGCGACCCG
>NZ_DATJLI010000012.1:0-7948 GCF_035490575.1 Sphingomonas sp.
CAGTTGCGCGTAGAGCAACCCGCCGATCTGCGAGCCGAGCAACATGCCGACACCGTAGGTGAACAGCGTCAGCATCCCCTGCGCCTGCGCGTTCACGCCCTTTGGCGTCGCGATCGTGCCGGTATAGATCGCGCCCGCGACAAAGAAGAAGTCGTAGCAGACCCCGTGCAGCGCGACGCCCAGATAGATCGCCCACAGCGAATCGCCGCCGTCGCCGATCGCGAACAGCGCATAGCGAACGGCCCATGCCGCCATGCCGACCAGCAGCAGCGGCTTTACCCCAAAACGGCGATACAGGAACGGCATCGAAAACATGAACGCCAGCTCGGACATCTGGCCGATCGCCAGCGTGCCGCCGACATTGGTGATGCCCGCCGTCCCGACATAGGGCGAAGCATAGGCATAATACATCGCCAGCGGGATCGAGATCAACGTGGCGCAGGTGATGAAGATCAGGAACGAACGCTGCCGCATCAGCGCGAACGCCTCGACACACAGCACCTGGCGAATGACGCTTTCGTCGCGCGGCGCGTCGGGTTCGACATTGGGCAAAGTGAAACTATAGAGGCCGAGCGCGATCGACACGACCGCAGCGACGGTGAAGATCGCCGGGTCCGCCGACAGGCCGGCCCAGCCGATGATGAGACCCGCCGCAATCCACCCCAGGGTGCCGAATGCGCGCACGAACGGAAACCGGTCGACCCGCTCGCCAAAGCTCTTGAGCGCGATGGTGTTCGCAAGACCGACGGTCGGCATGTAGAGGATCATGTAGCCCAGCAGCAGCCAGACGAAACTGTCGCCATGTTCGGAGGTAATAAGCCCCGGCAAGATGAACAGGATGACGCCGCCGACCAGGTGCAGGATGACCATCAGCATTTTCGGGCTGAGATAGCGGGCGGCGGCCATGCCGAGGAGGAATGAACCAACGATCGATGCGATCGGTCCGACGGAAAAGGCGTTGGCGATCAGGTCGCCGATCCCGACGGTCTGCATCACCAGCCCGAGCGTGACGTTCCATGCGCCCCAGACGAAAAACTGCATGAACATCAGCGCGCTGAGGCGCCCTGTCAGCATTCCCGGCACCGGGCGCGTGGTATCCGACACCCCTTCAGCAGCGACCATGCGCTTGTCCTCCCCGAACGCGGTTCCCCCCACGTTTCGGTCGTCAGACTATTGGCCCGCCCCAGCGATGTAAAGGATTACATCAAACCGGTCGACACAATTGGCCGCACGGGACATGAAGGAACCATGACCACGATCGTCAAGGTCGCCGAGGCTGCCGGTGTTTCGACCGCCACCGTCTCCCGCGTGCTGAGCCAGCCCGAACGCGTCGCGGCGGAAACGCGCGACCGCGTGCTCGAAGTGGTGCGTGCGCTGGGCTATTCGCCCAATGTCGCCGCGCGTTCGCTGCGGACGCTGCGCGCCGCCAAGATATTGCTGACCGTCCCCGACATATCGAACCCCTTTTTCGCCAGCGTGATTCGCGGCGCCGAGGAAGCCGCGCGCGACGCCGGCTATGCCGTGGTGCTGGGCGATACGCGGCACGATCCCGATGTCGAGGATCAATATGCCGACATGCTCTCGCGCCGCGAAGTCGACGGGTTGATCTTCCTCGGCCACCGCCTGCCCGCCAGCGTCATGCCGCTGATCGAGCGGCTGGGCGCGTCGGCCCCGGTGGTCAACGGATGCGAATACAGCGCCGAACTGCCCGTGCCGAGCGTGCATATCGATAACGCCGCCGCCGCCGGCGATGCCATCGACCATCTGATCGCACTGGGGCACCGGCGCATCGGCGTCATCACCGGCCCGGCGATCAGCCCGATCAGCCGCGACCGTCTGGCCGGGGCGGAGCGGGCAGCGGCCCGGCACGGGCTGTCATCCGCCCTCGACCTGTGCGTCGGCGATTATTCGGCCCGGTCGGCATTCGATCACACGCGCGAATTGCTGGCGCGCGGCGTGACGGCGATGTTCTGTTTCAACGATGAAATGGCGATGGGCGCGATCAGCGCGATCGGCCGCGCCGGGTTGTCGTGCCCCGGCGACGTGTCGGTCGTGGGGTTCGACGACTTGCCGCTGGCGCCGTTCTTTCAGCCCGCACTGACCACGATCGCCCAGCCAAAGGGACAGATCGGGCGGCGGGCGGTCGACCTGCTGGTCGGCATATTGCGCGGCACGCCCGAACCCGTCGAGCGCGTCACGCTGCGCCACCAACTGATCGTCCGGGGCAGCACCGCGCCCGTCGGCGGGGCGCGGTGCTGATCCGCGCGCGGGTCAGACGTCGAGATTGGCGACGCTGAGCGCGTTTTCCTGAATGAACTCGCGGCGCGGTTCGACCACGTCGCCCATCAGCCGGGTGAAGATCTCGTCGGCGACATCGGCCTGATCGATCGCGACGCGCAGCATCGAGCGGTTGGAGGGGTCCAGCGTGGTTTCCCAAAGCTGCTCCGCGTTCATTTCGCCCAGCCCCTTGTAGCGCTGGATCGACAAGCCCTTGCGTCCCGAAATCAGGATGGCTTCGAGCAGCTGGCTGGGGCGGCCGACCAGGGTTTCGCCCTTGGCGATGGTGACGGCCTCTTCACCGTCCTCGACTGCGCTCTCGTCGGTCGCCTGCGCGGTGCGTGCGGGCACCAGCTTGGCGGCGTTGACATAGGTCTGCGCCTCTTCGGCGGCCAGACCGTGCAGCTTGCGCGCCTCGGCCGATGCGATGAAGCTCGCCTCGATCACATGGTGATCGGTGACACCGCGCCAGAACCGCTGGAAATGGAAACCGCCCTCTTCACTGAGCGAGGCCGTCCATTTCGCCTCGCTGTCGGCAAGGTCGAGGCGGCGAGTGACTTCGGCCAGCCGTTCGGCGCGAACTTCCCGCGTCGCTTCGGGGTCCAGCGCGCCGCCCAGCGCGAGCGTCTCGATGATCGAGGCGTCATAACGGCGCGGCACATAGCGCATCAGCGTCCGCATCCGGCGCGCATGATCGAGCAGCCCGCGCAGATCCTTGTCGGCGCGCGTGCCCGTCACGCTTTCCAGCACGTTCGACGCGACTCCCGCTTCCACCAGATATTCGTCGAGCGCGGCATCGTCCTTGAGATAGACTTCCGAGCGGCCCTTGGTCGCCTTGTAGAGCGGCGGCTGGGCGATGAAGAGATGCCCGTTGGTGATGATTTCCGGCATCTGGCGATAGAAGAACGTCAGCAGCAGCGTGCGGATGTGCGCGCCGTCGACATCGGCGTCGGTCATGATGACGATCTTGTGGTAACGCAGCTTGGCCAGGTTGAAGTCGTCGCGGCCGATGCCGGTGCCCATCGCCTGGATGAGCGTGCCGATTTCCTTGGACCCCAGCATCCGGTCGAAACGCGCGCGCTCCACGTTCAAAATCTTGCCGCGCAAGGGCAGGATCGCCTGAAAATGCCGGTCGCGGCCCTGCTTGGCCGATCCGCCGGCCGAATCGCCCTCGACGATGAACAGTTCGGACTTGGCGGGATCGCGTTCCTGGCAATCGGCCAGCTTGCCCGGCAGGCTGGCGATGTCCATCACCCCCTTGCGCCGGGTCAGTTCGCGCGCCTTCTTCGCGGCTTCGCGCGCGGCGGCGGCGTCGATCACCTTCTGGATGATCTGCCGCGCGACGGCAGGATTTTCCTCCAGCCATTCGGCCAGCTTGTCGGCCATCAGGCTTTCCAGCGGCTGGCGCACCTCGGACGAGACCAGCTTGTCCTTGGTCTGCGAGCTGAACTTGGGGTCGGGCAGCTTGACCGACACGATGGCGGTCAGCCCTTCACGCATGTCATCGCCGGTCAGCGTGACCTTTTCCTTCTTCAGAAGGCCCGATTTGTCGGCATAGTTGTTGAGCGTGCGCGTCAACGCCGCGCGGAACGCCGCCAGATGCGTGCCGCCGTCGCGCTGGGGGATGTTGTTGGTGAAGCAGAGGACATTTTCGTAATAGCTGTCGTTCCACTCCAGCGCGACGTCGATCGTCACATCGTCGCGCGTGCCCGAAATCGCGACCGGATCGGGCATCAGCGGCGTCTTGTTGCGGTCCAGATATTTCACGAACGCCGCGATGCCGCCTTCGTAGAACAGCTCGACTTCGCGCACATCCTCGTGCCGCGCGTCGCGCAGGAACAGGCGGACGCCCGAATTCAGGAACGCCAGCTCGCGATAGCGGTGTTCGAGCTTGTCGAAATCATATTCGGTGATCTTGAAGGTCGAGGGCGAGGCAAGGAACGTGACGCGCGTCCCCTTCTTGCCGTCCGAGGGACCGATCACCCTGAGCGGGGCTTCGGCGTCGCCGTGGCGGAAGCGCATATAATGCTCCTCCCCGTCGCGCCAGATGTTGAGGTCGAGCCATTCGGACAGCGCATTGACCACCGACACGCCGACGCCGTGCAGGCCGCCCGACACCTTGTAGGCGTTGCTGTCGTTGGTGTTGTCGAACTTTCCGCCGGCATGGAGCTGGGTCATGATGACTTCCGCCGCCGACACGCCTTCCTCGGCATGGATGCCGGTCGGGATGCCGCGGCCATTATCCTCGACGCTGACCGACCCGTCGGCGTTCAGCTGGATGATGATGCGGTCGCAGTGACCGGCCAGCGCCTCGTCGATCGCGTTGTCGCTGACCTCGAACACCATGTGGTGCAGGCCCGAACCGTCGTCGGTGTCGCCGATATACATGCCCGGCCGCTTGCGAACGGCGTCGAGGCCCTTCAGCACCTTGATCGAGGAGGCGCCGTATTCATTCTCGGTGGGGGTTGCCATGCCCATCATATAGGCGCGCGCGACGTGTAACGAAAGCGAAATGGAACAGCGCCGCGTCCGGTCAGGCGGGTGGGGCGACCCGCACCCGGCCGCGCCCCATACGCTTGGCCTCATACAGCGCGGCATCGGCCGCAGCCAGCCAGAGATGCGGCTCGCCCGCCGTGCGATCGCCGGCAAAGGCGACGCCGCCCGACACGCCGAACCGCAATATCTGCCGGTCCCAGGGCACCGGCATCGCCAGCGCGCGCGCCACTGCCGCGATGCGCCGCGCGATCGCCAGCCGACCGGTGCCCGCCGGCAGCAGCGCGGCGAACTCGTCACCGCCCAGCCGCGCCGCAATCAGCGCGTCGGGCAGCGCCGAGCGCAACCGTTCGCCCAGCACGCGCAGGCATTCGTCACCCGCCGCATGGCCGAAACGGTCGTTGATCTGTTTGAACCCGTCGAGGTCGAACACCACCACGACGGCGCCATCGCCCGTTTCGAGGCGGGCATGAAATGCCGCGCGATTGGCAAGCCCCGTCAGCGCGTCGTTTTCCGCCAGCGCGCGCAACCGTTCGATCGCCAGGCGTTCGTCGGTGATGTCCTGTTTCCAGCCGTTGAGCGCGACCGAGCGGCCATGATGCCGTTCGACTTCGCCCCAGACGCGCATCCACCGGCGGCTGCCATCGGTGCGGATCAGTTGCGCGTCAAAGGTAAAGGGCTGCCCTGTCTCGATCGCTTCCGCGCGCAGCCGTTCCATCGTGGCGCGCGATTCGGGTTCGTATAGCGAAACCGCGACTCGCCGATCGACCCGGCGCGAGGTTTCCAGGCCGAACAGCGCGTAAATGCCCGGTGTCCAGCCAAGGCGCTGATCCGCCAGCTCGCATCGCCACGCTCCGGCGCCCGCAAGCGATGCGGCCCGCAGCAACATGGGCGCGGGTATGGGCGGTGGCGCGTCATGAAGCGGCTGGGTTGCCATGAACCGGGCTTTTGCCACGTCGAGCGTTAACCGCAAGTTTGTTTCGCGATGAAAACGAGCTTCGCGCGAAAGCGAAGGTTTCAGCGGGTGACGGGGACCGTATCATAGACCACGACCCGCGACCAAAGCCCTTCATTCTCGCGAACGAAGTCGAGGTGGATGGGGTCGACCTGATAGGCTTCCTGATCGGCGGCGCTGTCGAACGTCAGCGTCCAGGACAGGTCATAGCCGCGTTCGATCACCGCGCGGGTCGTGCCGGCATGTTCGCCGACCTGATAGCTACGAATCGTCGGCGCGCGCGCCAGACGCTCAAGCGCCGCCGCCAATCGGGCCTTGTCCTGCACGTTGCCGGGCCGCTTGAGATAGAAAAAGACGTGGTGGACGAATTGCGGCTGGGGTGCGGCCGATGCTTGCGCCACGGCCCCGCAAGTCGGCGCGATCATCGTCGTCGCCAATAATATCGCAGCCACAAATCGCATTGTCGGTCCCCCGGATCATTTCACGCTGACCGTCACCATCGCACAGCGACGGTCAAAGCGAAACGGGTCCAGTGGCCGATGCCGAAGCGGCAGGTCAGCCCTGTGCGCGCTGGCCGCCGCGACCGCTGCCGCCACCGGGGCGCCCGCCGCGACGCGGACCGCCGGGACGACCGGCACCGCCGCGCCCCTCGCCCGCGGGCTTGGCCGAATGCGTCGCGCGCGGACGGCGCGGACCCTGTTCCTGGCGCGGACGATCGGGCCGCTCGGCCGGGATGGGGCCGACGCGGCTGTTGCGGATACGCTCTGATTCGGCCTGGAAATTGTCGGGCAGCGGCACGACCGAGATGCTCTGGCGCGTCAGCTTCTCGATCTGGCGCAGATAGGGCCGCTCATCGTCGGCGCAGAAGGCAAAGGCGATGCCGTCCTTGCCCGCGCGCGCGGTGCGGCCGATGCGGTGGACATATTGCTCGGCGACATTGGGCAGTTCGAAGTTCAGCACATGGCTGACCCCCGACACGTCGATGCCGCGCGCGGCAATGTCGGTGGCGACGAGGATCGTCACCTTGCCGGACCGGAAATCGGCCAGCGCGCGTTCACGCTGCGGCTGCGACTTGTTGCCGTGGATGGCATGGGCGACGATGCCGTTCGAGGCGAGCAGCTTCACCACGCGGTCGGCGCCATGTTTGGTGCGGGTGAAGACGATCGCGCGCTCGACCTCGTTGCGCTGGAAGAACAGCGTCAGCAGCGCCTGCTTCTCGGCCTGGTTGATGAAGGTGACATATTGCTCGACCCGCTCGGCCGTGGTCGCGACGGGGGCGACGCGCACTTCGACCGGATCGGTCAGGAACTTGTCGGCCAGTTCCTTGATCGTCTTGGGCATGGTGGCCGAGAAGAACAGCGACTGACGGTCTTGCGGCAGCATCGTCACGATCTTGCGAAGCGTGTGGATGAAACCCAGGTCGAGCATCTGGTCGGCTTCGTCCAGCACCAGGATCTCGACATCGGACAGGCTCATGCAGCGCTGCTCGATCAGGTCCATCAGGCGGCCGGGCGTGGCGACCAGAATGTCGACACCGGCCGCGGTATCGCGGCGGTTGCGGCCGATCGGCACGCCGCCGAACACGGTGGCGACCGTCAGCTTGGTGAACTTGGCATAGGCGCGGGCCGAATCGGCGATCTGGCTGGCCAGTTCGCGCGTAGGGGCAAGGACAAGCATCCGGCAGCGCATCGGCTTGCGGCGCTCGTTCGCCTTTACCAGCCGGTCGATCGACGGCAGCATGAACGCCGCCGTCTTGCCGGTGCCGGTCTGGGCGATGCCGAGCAGGTCGCTGCCCTCCAGCAAGGCCGGGATCGATTGCTGCTGAATGGGGGTGGGGGTGTCGTAATTCTTCTGCGCGAGCGCATCGAGCACGGACCGCGAAAGGCCGAGTGACGAAAAGGACATGGAAAACTCGTTATCTGGCGCGCCGTGCCAGACGCACGACGAGCGGGGGTCGAAAGGCGCCCCGCGTGACTTGGGATGCTGGTCGAGCCGCGACGCGAGCCTTGGCAGGGATAAGACCTGCCGATCACGCTGCTTGGTTCCGGTTTTACGAAAGCGTCGCTGCGGTGCGGCAAATGGCGTATCGGTGCACGAAAGTCAAGTTACAGCGCCTCGACCTGTGTCAGCCCATGCGCGGCCAGTGCCGGCGCCAGTCGCCGGGCATCGTCGTCCAGCCGGGTAAACACCGCGCGGCCCGGCAGCGGCGTGGCGGGCCAGGCT
>NZ_DATJLI010000013.1:0-21964 GCF_035490575.1 Sphingomonas sp.
GGTGAAGGTCGATGTCGGGGTAATGGCAATCGCTGCCCGAGGGGCGGCCGACCGCGACAAAGGCGCAATCGGTCTCGCTGCGATTTTGCAGGACATGGCCGTTCGCCACGCCCTTGGGAAAAGCGGCGATGTCGCCGGGGCGCAGGATCGTCTCCCCATCCTCCTCCACCAGCACCGCTTCACCGGCCAGCATGACGACCAGTTCGTCCTCCCCCTCATGCCAGTGGCGCTGGGCGGACCAGGCGCCGGGCCGCAGCACGACATGGCTGGCGCCGAAATCGCTCAGTCCGGCGGCGGGCGCCAGACGCCGGTAAAATCGGTCCTGCACCACGCCGGCATATTCCGGGGGATAGCCGGTGCGGTTGTCCTGCGGGATTGCGTCGAGGTTCAGCTTGGGCAATGCGACCTCCCATGAATGACCCGACCATCCTGCCCCAGCCCGCCGCACTGACCAAGGCCCTGATCGCCGCCGAAAGCGTGACGCCCGCGCGCGGGGCCGTATTTGACGTGCTGGAGGCGATGCTGGTTCCGCTGGGCTTCACCATCGACCGCTTCGTATCGGGCGGCGCGCCCGATGGGCCGGTCGAAAACATGCTGGCGGTGCGTGGGACGGGCGGGCCGCATTTCGCCTTTGCCGGGCATGTCGATGTCGTGCCCGCAGGGACCGGCTGGACGGCCGGGCCGTTCGATCCGGTGGTGCGCGGCGACATGCTGTATGGGCGCGGCGCGGTGGACATGAAGGGGGCGATCGGCGCGTTCGTCGCCGCCGCCGCGACAATCCAGCCACGCGGCACGCTGAGCCTGGTCATCACTGGCGACGAGGAAGGCCCCGCGATCCACGGCACCCGCGCGCTGATCGAACGGATGGCGGCGCGCGACCTGAAGCCCGATTTGTGCCTGGTGGGGGAACCGACATCGGTCAACCGGCTGGGCGACATGATAAAGATCGGCCGGCGCGGATCAGTCAATATCTGGATCGACGTGGCCGGCCGGCAGGGCCATGTCGCCTATCCCCATCTGGCGGACAACCCCATCCCCCGGCTGATCGCCGCGCTGTCGGAAATCGGCGGCGTCGTGCTGGACGACGGCACCGACTGGTTCCAGCCGTCGAATATCGAAGTCACCGACCTGCACGTCGGCAACGGCGCGACCAACATCATTCCGGCGATGGCGTCCGCGCGGCTCAGCATCCGCTTCAACGACCGGCATCGCGGGGCGGATCTGGGCGAGCGGATCGCCGCCATCGTCCACCGCCACGCGCCCGAGGCGACCGTGCGGCCGGTGGTATCGGGGGAAGCCTTTCTGACCGAACCCGGTCCCTTTTCATCGATGATCGGCGATGCGATCGAGGCGGCCACGGGCCTGCGTCCCGAATTGTCGACCAGCGGCGGAACGTCCGACGCGCGGTTCCTGTCGCGGCTGTGCCCGGTGGTCGAGTTCGGCCTGCTGAACGCGACGATGCACAAGGGCGACGAAGCAGTTGCGATCGCCGATCTGGTCGCACTGGCCGAAATCTACCGTGACATCATCCGCCGCGCGCTCGCCTGAACACGATATACAGCGCGCCCGTGCCGCCATGGCGCGGATGCGCTTGCCGGATCGCGGCGATGCGATCGGCGTGGCGGGATGCTGCGATCCAGTCGGCCACCGCGGCGCGAATGGCGCCGCGCGCATAGGGTCGCTCCGCCTCCGGCCGGGGCGGCTTGCCCGTGACAAGCAGCAGCACCCGGTCGCCGCGCGCGATGGCACGGCTCAATCCCGCATCGAGCATCGCATGGGCACTGGTCAGCGTATGGCCGTGCAGGTCGAGGCTGGTCTCCGGCGCGACCAGCCCGCGCGACAGCCGCCTTTCCCAGCCGCCGTCCAGATCGACGCCGATCGGGCGCAGCGCGGGTTTGGGAACGGGCTTGGCGCGCACCGGCTGAAGCGCGGCTTTTGCAACCGTGGCGACGGCGGGCGGTGGCACGACGGGTGCGGGCGGCAACGCGGGGCGGCTGCGTCCCGGCAGCGGCTGCACCGTCGCGACCACCCGCGCCCACAGCGCGGCTTCTTCAGGGCCGAGCCGGCGTCCGGCCACTGGCAGCCAGCCGCGACAAGGTGCCGCGCGGGACGAGGATGAAGGCCGTGCCGCGCGCGCTCATGCCCCCGGCGATGGCGCGGGCTTCGGCGCCTGCGCCCCAGAAGGTGTCGAATCGGTTGGCGCCCTTGATGGCGCCGCCGGTATCCTGCGCGATCCAGATGCCATTGGCGTCGGCACGGTCCATCGACAGGAACACCGGCGCGCCCAGCGGCACGAAGCGCGGATCGGCGGCGATGCTCGTGCGGCCCGTCACCGGCAGCCCCATCGCGCCGAGCGGTCCCGGCCCGGTCAGTTCACGGAAGAACACGACGCTCTTGTTCTCGCGCATGATCGCCCGCCCCTCTTCAGGATGGGCGCGCAGCCATGCCATGATCCCCTGCATCGATGCCTGTCCCGGCGCCAGCAGCCCCCGGTCGCGCATCAGCGCGCCGATGCCGGTATAGGGGCGGCCATTCTGCCCCGCATAACCGATCCGCATCACGCCGCCATCGGGCAGGCGCAGGCGGCCCGAACCCTGCACTTGCAGGAAGAACAGCTCGACCGGGTCCGCCGCCCAGGCGATTTCCAGTCCCCGTCCGGCCAGCGCGCCATTTTCAATCGCGGTGCGGTCGGGATAAGGGAGGAAACGGCCATTTTCGATCCGCCCGCGAATCTTGCGGCCTGCCAGGTCGGTGGCGAATGGGGTCAGGTCGACCTCGACCAGATCGCCGGGCACGCCGTAAACGGGCGTATCGTAGCCTGCGCGCCGCGTGCGGCTGCCCGCGATTTCCGGCTCGTAATAACCGGTTGCGAACGCCTTTCCATCGGCGATCTGGATGGTTTCAAACTGCTTGCGAAAGAAGCGGGTCGCGTCACTCGCGCGCACAGCGGCGCCGCAGACGGGCACCCAGTCGGCGCCACGCGTCAGCCCGGTCGCGTCGGTGCGCCGCTGAAGCGAGGGGCAACTGGTGCGAAACGCCGCCAGTGCACGCTGTGCAACGGCGGGTTCGATCGGGAGTGTCGCCATTGCGGGACCCGGCACCCATCCGGCGGACAACGCACTCACCGCATCCGCCGCGGCGACGGCGGCGGGAACGGCGGCGATCGGTGTCGCCGGTCGCCCGACCTTCACGGCGGGCGCGGGCAACGAAGCGGCGGGTCGCGGTGATGAAGGCTGCGGCGGCGGTGCGCCGCGCTGAACGCTGGCGGGCACAATCGCGTTCGAACACGCACTCGCCAGCATCGCCAGCGCCAATCCGCCGCAATGGCGCCCCCATGTCGCGCGCATCAGACGCCCTGCCCTGCTTATGCTTCGTCGGTTTCGGCGAGCTTCCAGTTCGGGTCGTCGCTCCGCAGCCGCCGGGCAAAGGTCCATACATCATGCGTCTCGACCGCGTCGCTCAGCGAGCCGGCGATGACATTGCCATCGGCATCGCGCGTGACCGCAGCGATATCGGCATCGAACCGGACCGCTATCCGCGCCAGTGACCCTTCGACCCCGGCATCCACGATCGTCGCACGCTCAATCGCGACCAGCCGGTTCTCCAGCGTCTGACCCGCTGCCTCACGTTCATCGATCGCGCGTTCGAACGCGGCCCTCACATCGTCCTCGGCCAGCCAGTTGAGCGTTTCGCGATCGCCCTTCCAGAACGCCTCCAGGATCATCCGATAGGCCCCCTTGGCGCCGTCGACGAACTGCGCGACGTCAAAGCTTGAATCGGCGGCGATGACGGCCCGCACACCCGCTTCGGCCTTGTCATCGATCGCGCGCATCTGCGGCTCACGCGCCTCGGCGGGCATGTCGATCGTGCGCGCTTGAGGGCGCGCGGCCACTGCCGCATCCTCCGCCGCGCGCGGCATCGGTTGGTGATGCCCGGTGCGCTTGCCGAGCACCGAGTAAAGCCGCAGGGCCAGAAAGGCCGCGATCATCGCAAGAACTATGACGTAGAGCACCGGACCTCCGCTGGTTCACGCACAAACATAGGCGCACCGCGTCATTCTTTCAAATGCCGTCGCAACGATGCGGGCCGATCGTTGAACTGGCGCGCCACCGCTGCTAGTCGCGGGGGTTCATTGGGCAGCGCCTGCCCCTGCCCCATCCGATTTTGACGAGGACGACATGGACGCCAACGAACAGCCCTTCGACATGGACGCCGCAGCCAATGGCGAGGATAATGGCCCCGCCGCCAACGTGCTGTCGCAATATGTGAAGGACCTGTCGTTCGAAAACCCGAACGCACCCGCCATCTATCAGTCGCAGGGCGCGCCCAAGCTGGACGTGCAGTTCAACATCGGCGCGGCACAGGTCGGCGACGATGTGCATGAAGTCGTGCTGAAAGTCGAAGCGCGCGGCGAGATTGACGGGCGCGTCATGTATCTGTGCGAACTCAGCTATGCCGGGCTGTTCGGCCTTCGCAACATTCCCGCCGAGCATCTCCAGCCCTTCCTGCTGGGCGAAGCGCCGCGCATCCTGTTCCCGTTCGCGCGCCGGGTGCTGGCCGACGCGGTTCGCGACGGTGGTTTCCCGCCGCTGCTGCTGGAGCCGATCGATTTCAACGCGCTGTATTTCGCGCAGACCGCGGCGGCTGCCGAACAGGGTCAGATCAGCGGCGATATCGGTCACGCCTGACCCGCATCGCAGGCAGGCGCGCGGGCGCATGACACCATGAACCTTGTCCGCGCGCTGGGGTCGGTCGGCGGCCTGACGTTGGTCAGCCGCGTTCTGGCGCTGGGCCGCGATACGTTGCAGGCGACGTTCGTCGGCGCGGGCTTTGCGTCGGACGCCTTCCTCGTCGCATTCCGCCTGCCCAACATGTTCCGCGCCTTCTTCGCCGAAGGCGCGTTCAACGCCGCCTTTACCCCGCTGTTCAACAAAAAGGTCGGTGCCGATCAGGATTACCCGGCCGCGTTCGATTTTGCCGAACGCGCGCTGGCAGTGCTGTTCCCGATCCTGGTCGTGTTCACCGCCGCGATGCTGATCGCGGCCGAACCGGTGACGCTGGCGCTGTCGGGCGGATTCGACGATCCGACACCGGCGCAGTTCGCCTTTGCCGTCACGCTGTCGCGGATCACCATCCCTTATCTGGCGCTGATGTCGCTGGTGTCGCTGCTGGGCGGCATATTGACCTCGCTGGAGCGGTTCTGGGTCAATGCGGCGGCACCGGTGCTGCTGAACGTCGCGATGATCGTGGCGCTGGTCTTTTTTCACGGCGACAATCCCTATGAAACGGCACGCGCGCAGGCCGTGGCGGTGACGGCGGGCGGCGTGCTGCAACTGGGCTGGCTGGTCATCGCTTGCCGTGGCGCGGGGGTGAGATTGCGTCTCAGGATGCCGCGCATCGACAATGACCTGCGTGAACTGGGGCGGCTGGTGCTGCCCGCCGCACTTGGCGCAGGCGCGACGCAGATCAACCTGCTGGTGTCGACCGCGCTGGCGGGCGGGCTGCTCGATGCCGGATCGATCAGCTATATCTATTACGCCGACCGGCTGAACCAGTTGCCACTCGGCATGATCGGCATCGGCCTGGGCACCATCCTGCTCCCCACCCTGTCGCGGCTGCTGGCGGCAAGGGATGATGCCGCCGCAATGGCGACGCAGAATCGCGGTATCGAACTGGCGCTGTTTCTGACGCTGCCCGCGACGGTCGCGTTTCTGGTCGTGGCGGAGCCGATCGTGCGCGGCCTGTTCCAGCACGGCGCCTTTACGACGGTGGACGCCGCGCGCTGCGCCATGGCGCTGGCGGCGTTTTCGATCGGGCTGCCCGCCTATGTCCTCATCAAGGTGCTGGCCCCGGCCTTTTACGCGCGCGGCGACACCAGAACGCCCGCGCGCTTCGCGATGTTGGCGGTGGCGGTCAACCTGATCGCCAACCTGATTCTGATTCCCACCATCGCCCATGTCGGCCCGCCGCTGGCGACCGCGCTGGCGGCGTGGGTCAATATCGGCTTGCTGGCCGCCACGCTGATGAATCGCGGGCATTTCGTCATCGACGCCCGGCTGCGGCGGCGACTGCCCCGGCTGGCGCTGGCGGCGGTGGCGATGGGCGCGGCGTTGTGGGCACTGGTGCCGCTGCTCGATCCCTGGCTGACGGACACGGCGGCCATCCGCGCGGCGGCGCTGGTCGCGCTGGTGGCGGGCGGCGGGCTGGTCTATGCGCTCGCCTGTCTGCTGACCGGCGCCTATGGCCCGGCGGACCTCAAGGCGCTCCGGCGCGGCAAAGCGAATTAAGGACCGACATGCGTATCGTCTCCGGCATCCAGACCACCGGCAACCTGCATTTGGGCAATTATCTGGGCGCGATCCGCAACTGGGTTGCGATGCAGGATGCGATGGCGCCCGGCGACGACTGCCTGTTCTTCCTGGCCGATCTGCACGCGTTGACCGTGCATCAGGAACCGTCGTCGCTGGCCAGCGCGACAATCGAGATGGCGGCGACGCTGATGGCGGCGGGCATCGACACCGACCGGTCGATCCTGTTCAACCAGGCACGCGTGCCGGCCCATTCCGAGCTGTGCTGGCTGCTGGGTGGCACTGCGCGCATGGGCTGGTTGAACCGCATGACGCAGTGGAAGGACAAGGCGGGCAAGAACCGCGAGGGCGCCAGCGTCGGCCTGTTCACCTATCCCGTGCTCCAAGCCGCCGATGTGCTCGCCTACCGCGCGACGCATGTGCCGGTGGGGGAGGACCAGAAACAGCATCTGGAGCTGGCGCGCGACATCGCGACCAAGTTCAACCTCGACTTCGGCGTCGACCTGTTCCCGCTGCCCGAACCGATCATCCCCGCCGAAGCGCCGCGCATCATGTCGCTGCGGGACGGCACGGCCAAGATGTCGAAGTCCGACCCCAGCGACATGAGCCGCATCAACCTGATCGACGATGACGGCGCCATTGCGGGCAAGGTCCGCAAGGCAAAGACCGATCCCGAACCGCTGCCCGACACGATGGACGCGCTGGCCGACCGGGCGGAGGCGCGCAATCTGGTGACGATCTATGCCGCGCTCGACGGGCGCGCGCCCGTCGACGTGCTCGGCGAATTTGCGGGGCAAGGCTTCGGCGCGTTCAAGCCGCGCCTGGCCGACCTGGCGGTGTCGAAGCTGGGGCCGATTCGCGACCGTCTGACCCGCCTGCTCGACGACCGGGCCGAAGTCGCCGCTCAGCTTCGCAAGGGCGCGACAAAGGCGCAGTCGCTGGCCGCCCCCACGCTGCGCGCTGCTCAGGACGCGCTGGGATTGCAGGTCGATTGAACCGGGTTCAGCGGCCGCCGGCGTAGCCTGGCGTCTGGCGATCAAGTTGACGAATATATGCCGTCCGCGCCTGCCGACTGTCCATGGCGTTCAAACGCGCCGTCGCATCGGGATGTGCGGCAAGAATTGCCTTCATCCGCGCCAGACGCTGTTCATTTTGTTGCTTGGGATCGCCACCGGAATACGCGAAGGCATTCGGAAAAACACCATCCGGACCGATCGGTGCGTTTGATGTCGTGACAATGCCCGCGCCGATCGACTGCGCGTAACCCGGCTGGGCCATGGCAGCACTACTTACGGTCAGACCGACGACCAGAGACAGCTTTCGCATTGAACGCTCCCGCATGTCAGCCGCTCAAGCGGCACACTTGGAAAGTCTGCGGCCCCATTGCTGACTGCACGATGAACCGCGAAACCGCCTACCCTTCCAGCTGCCGGATCAGGTTGCGGACGGCGGTGTCGATCTCGCGGTCCTTGCCGCGCAGATCCTCGATCCGGCGCACGGCGTGGATGACGGTCGAATGGTCCCGCCCGCCGAACTTGCGACCGATTTCGGGCAGGCTGCGCGTGGTCAGCCGCTTGGCGAGATACATCGCGATCTGGCGCGGACGGGCGATCGCCTGCGCGCGACGTTCGGAAATCAGCTCGAGCTGCTTCAGCTCGAAATGCGACGACACCGCCTTCTGGATCTCGTCGATGGTGATGCGCTTCTGCGGCCCTTTCAGCACTTCGCCCAGCGTTTGCAGGGCGAAGTCCATTGTCACGTCCTGCCCGATCAGCTGGGCATAGGCGACCAGCCGGTTCAGCGCGCCTTCCAGTTCGCGGATGTTCGACGTGATCCGCATCGCCAGCAATTCGAGCACCTCGTCGGGCACCGCGATCTGCGGCATATCGCCCAGCTTGGCGGTAAGGATCGCGCGGCGCAGTGCATATTCGGGCGGGCGGATGTCGGCGATCAGGCCCGATGACAGGCGGCCGACCAGCTTCGATTCCACCCCGTCGAGCATATGCGGGCTGCGGTCGGCGCAGATCACCAGCCGCTTGCCCATCGTCATCAGCTCATTGACGGTGTGAAAGCATTCTTCCTGCGTGGCGTCCTTGCCCGCGATGAACTGAAGATCGTCGATGATGAACAGGTCAACGCCGCGCAGCCGCGCCTTGAACGCATAGGTGTCGCGCTCGCGCATCGCCTTGACGAACTCGAACATGAAGCGTTCGGCCGACATGTAAAGCGCACTGGCGTGCGGGTGCGCCGCCTGAAACGCATTGCCGATGGCGTGCGCCAGATGCGTCTTGCCCTGGCCGGTTGCGCCGTGGAGGTAGAGCGGGCTGAACCGCACCGGTCCCTCGGCCGCCAGCATCCGCGCGGCGTTGAACGCCACCTGGTTCGACGGATCGGACACAAACCGGTCAAAGGTCAGCCGGGGGTCGAACGCAAATCGCGCGCCTGCGTCCGCTGGCCGCGCCGCGGGCATGGCCAGCGGGCGGTCGGCGCTCAGCACGCGCGGCGCGACCGCCGGCTCGATCGCGGCAATGGCAGGCGCTTCGTCATTGGCGCCGGCGCGCTGGATCGAGCGGGTCGAGGTTTCAACGACGACCGACCGGATGCCGGGCAGCGCCTGATTGAACTCCAGCCGCAGCCGGTCGCCGAAATGGCTCTTCACATAATTGGTCATGAACGGCGACGGCAGGCCGATGCGGACGGTTTCCGAATCGGAACCCTCCACCAGCACGGCGGGCTTCAGCCACTGGTCGAACACCTTGGCGCCCGATTGGGTGCGAAGATTGCGCCGCACCTGTGCCCAGGCATCGGCGATCGACGGTGTGGATCGAAGCGGTTCATTACCCAACACGCGCACAAATCTCCCTCGCCCCGCAAAGCACGTCTTTGCGGTTCTGCATGAACCCAGCCTCGAATACCCCCGCCGGCCATGCGAATGGCCGAGCGCCCCGCGCGCTTCGAGCGAAGCGCCGTGCGATCAGCGTCGCTGCGGGACGCTTGTTTTGGAAGCCTCGGCGAGCGGGATCAAGGCCAGCCGGTCAACAAAATGAAATATAAAACGCTTGACGCGCATGGCTGCGGCGTTGCCCGCATTCCTGGCATAGACCTTTGTTATCGCTTGGTTTTTCCAGACATAACTCGTGGGAATGGCCCGCGACTCGCGGAGTTGCCGTCGGTGCAACGCAACACCCGCAATTCATGTCCTCAGCGCGCAAAAAAGGCCCCGTCGGCGCACGCCGACAGGGCCTTTTTCAACCTTTTGATAAAGGCTTAGGCCAGCGCCGAGAGGCGCTTGGTCAGGCGCGAGAACTTGCGCGCCGCGGTGTTCTTGTGAACCACGCCCTTGGCAACGCCACGCGCCAGTTCGGGCTGGACTTCGGCCATCGCGGCGGTTGCCGCGGCCTTGTCACCCGACGCGAGCGCCAGCTCCGCCTTCTTCACGAACGTCCGGATGCGGCTGACCCGCGCGCCGTTGACTTCCGCGCGACGCTCGTTGCGCCGGATACGCTTCTTCGCCTGTGGCGTGTTCGCCATGCCGTCCTCGAAACCTGTGATGTTGGAGAGCGCCGCTCGCAGCGCTCGGGAAAGCGCGCCCCTTAACGGGGAAGCGGCCAGCGGTCAACTGTCACCGCTGGCATTTCGGGCACCAGAAGGTCGATCGACCACCCTCCGCCCGGCGATGAATCGGCGCGCCGCACAGGCATGATGCGCCCTCGCGCCCATAAACGCGCCATTGCTTCGAGAAATAGCCCAGTTCGCCATCGGGCCGCGCATAATCGCGCAAGCTCGATCCGCCAGCCTCGATCGCGGCGAGCAACACCGCGCGAATCGCATCGACCAGCGGACCCAGCCGCGCCGCCGCGATTCGCCCGCCTGCACGCGACGGCGCAATGCCCGCCATGTGCAGCGCTTCGCAGACATAGATATTGCCGAGGCCCGCGACCACGCGCTGGTCGAGCAGCAGCGCTTTCACCGGCGCCGCGCGGCTCGCGAATCGGCCCGCCAGATATTCGGCGTTGAATTCCGCGCCCAGCGGCTCCGGTCCCAGCGCGGCGAACGGCCCCCAACCAGCCAACGCATCGGTCGCAACCAGATCGACGGAGCCGAATCGCCGCGGGTCATTAAGCGCCAGCCGCCGCCCGGCATCGGTTTCAATGAGCAGGTGGTCGTGCGCCCATGGCTCGGCCGGATCGACGCGCCAGCGCCCGGACATGCCGAGGTGAAAGATCATCGTGTCGCCGCGATCGGTGTGGATCAGCCCGTATTTGGCGCGCCTGCCCAGCCCGGTCACGCGCGCGCCGGTCATCCGCTGGCCCAGATCGACGGGCAGCGGGCGGCGCAGATCGGGGCGGTTGGCGACGATGCGGGCAATGGTGCGCCCCTCCAGCACGGGCGCAAGCCCGCGCACGGTCGTCTCGACTTCGGGAAGTTCGGGCATACGGTATTTGGCGCTAGTGCCAGCGGGTTGGACCCGCAAGGGGGCGCGAAACGCTTGGCAGCGCGCGCTGGACACGCCATGGGGTGCCCATGACCGACACCGTATCCTTCGGCTATGAAGACATCGCGCCCGGTGAAAAGACCGCGCGCGTCGGCGAAGTCTTCAAAAGCGTCGCCAGCCGCTACGACCTGATGAACGACGCCATGTCGGCGGGGCTGCACCGGGTGTGGAAGGACGTGTTCGTGCGCCGGGTCAAACCGCGCGCGGGCGAACATATCCTCGACATGGCAGGGGGCACCGGCGACATCGCGTTTCGCATGGCCCCGTCGGGCGCGGCGATCACGGTCGCCGACATAAATCCGGCCATGCTGGAAGTCGGCATGGAACGCGCGGCCAAGCGCGGCATCGACGGCCTGGTCTGGACCGAGGCGAATGCCGAGACGCTGCAATTTCCCGACCGGTTCTTTGACGCCTATACGATCGCGTTCGGCATCCGGAACGTCACCGACATTCCCGCCGCGCTGCGGGAGGCGCATCGCACGCTGAAACGCGGCGGGCGGTTCTTCTGCCTTGAGTTCTCGACCACCTTGTGGCCCGGCTTTGCAGAGGTTTACGATGCCTATTCGCACCGGCTGGTGCCCCGGCTGGGCAAGGCGCTGGCGGGCGACGAGGACAGCTATCGCTATCTGATCGAATCGATCCGCCGCTTTCCCGACATGGCCAGGTTCGAAGCAATGATCGGCGAAGCCGGCTTTGTGCAGACGCGCGTGGAGCCGATGCTGGGCGGACTGGTCGCGATCCACAGCGGATGGAAGATTTGATCGGCGTGGCTTTCGCGTGACCGCTACCGCCATCCATCTGTGGCGCCTGCTGAAATGGGGGCGCACGCTGGCCCGCCACGGCGCGCTGACGGAAATCGAGCGCAGCCCGAACACCCCGATCGCCGTGCGCCGTGTGGCGCGGCTGGCACGGTTCGGGGCGCGCGTGCCCGAACGCCCGGCCTATGCCGATGCGTTTCAGGCGATCGGCCCCGCCGCGATCAAGCTGGGCCAGACGCTGGCGACGCGCCCCGATCTGGTCGGCGACGAAGCCGCGCTCGACCTGCTGCGCTTGCAGGACGCTTTGCCTCCCGTCCCATTCGAGGATGTGCGTGCGGTGATGCAGGCCAGCTTCGGCAAGCCGCTGGATACGCTGTTCGCCGAAATCGAACCGGTGCCGATCGGCGCCGCATCGATCGCGCAGGTCCACCGCGCGACGACGACCGACGGTCGCCGCGTCGCGATCAAGGTCATCCGCCCTGGTGTCGAGGCCGAGTTCACGCGCGCCATCGACACCTATGAATGGGCCGCCGCCCAGGTCGAGCAGATGGGGGGAGAGGCCGCCCGGCTGCGCCCGCGCCTGACCATCGACACGTTCAAGCGCTGGACGCTGCGTGAACTCGACCTGCGGCGCGAGGCCGCATCGGCGTCCGAACTGGCGCAGGGCATGACCGCCGAGCCGGATTTCGTCGTCCCCGCCATCGACTGGCAGCGCACGACCGGCAAGGTGCTGACGCTGGAATGGATCGACGGCATCAAGCTGTCGAACCGCGAGGCGCTGATCGCGGCGGGGCATGACCTGCCCGCGCTGGCGGCCAAGCTGGTGCGCGCGTTCCTGCGTCAGGCGATCGCCGACGGGTTCTTCCATGCCGACATGCATCAGGGCAATCTGTTCGCGCTGCCCGGTGGACGAATCGCGGCGATCGATTTCGGCATCATGGGCCGCATCGACCGGCGCGCACGGGTGTGGCTGGCGGAGATTCTCTACGGTCTCATCACCGGCAATTATCGCCGCGTGGCCGAGATCCATTTCGAAGCGGGCTATGTCCCCGCGCACCACAATGTCGCCGAGTTCGCGACCGCCCTTCGCGCGGTGGGCGAACCGGTGCGCGGCATGGCGACCAAGGACATGTCGGTCGGCATGATGCTGGACAGCCTGTTCAACATCACCCGCGATTTCGACATGCAGACGCAGCCGCACCTGCTGCTGCTGCAAAAGACGATGGTGATGGTGGAGGGGGTGGCGACCAGCCTCGACCCCGATGTCAACCTGTGGGACGTGGGCGCGCCGTTCATCGGCGAATGGCTGCGAACCGAACTGGGGCCTGAGGCGGCGGTCGCCGACCGGTTGATCGAGGACCTTCAGACCTTTGCCCGCCTGCCCCAGTTGATCCGCAACATCGAGCGCCATTATCCCAATCCCGGCGGCGCCCCCCCGGCCCCGCCGCTGCGCGAGATCGAGGTGATCCGCGTCGGCGGCGGCTGGCGCTATGCGGCGATGGCGCTGCTGGGCGCGGGAGTCGGCGTGGCGGGCGCGCTCATCCTGACGTGAGGGCAAGGCCGCCCTTGTGGTTGCAGCGGCCCAGCCGGTTCGCCGCGCTGTCGCGCACCCGCGCACGCTGGACGATCGCGTTGCTCGGCCTGCTGGTCCTGATGGCGTGGCAGGCCTTGCTGACCGGCGACCGGGCCGACGGCGTGCTGGGCAGCACCGGGGATGCGGCGCTCTATGGCGGAATCATCGCCGCGATGCGCGGGGGTGGTGGCTATTACGAGGTCGCTGCCGATCAGTTGCGCGTGCTCGATTATCCCGTCCGCCCGTTCCTCGCCTTTCGCCTGCCGACATTGGCGGTGGTGCAGGCCGCCCTGCCGCCGATGCTGGTGCCGGTGTTGATGCTGGCCATCGCGCTGGCCGCGGGTTTCGCCTGGCTGGCGCGGCTGACGCACGGGGCGCTGGCCCGGCCCACGCCGCTGGTCGCGGCGGCGACCCTGCTGGCGGCGGGGCTGGTCGCGTTCGTGCAATGGCCGCTCTGGCCTTTTCATATATTCTGGGCGGCGCCGCTGGTCACGCTGTCGCTGGCGCTGCGTCGGCCGGGGCTGTGGCTGAGCGCGGTTGCGATCGGCCTTTGCGCGGCACTGATCCGGGAGACGGCGGCGCTGTATCTGGTCGTCATGGCGGCGGTCGCATGGGCCGAGGGCGATCGCCGGGAAGCCGGCGGGTGGCTGGCAGCGCTGGGCCTGTTCGCGCTGGTGCTTGGCGTTCACGCATGGGGGGCATCGCACGTCGCCGGTCCGCTCGACGCGCAGTCGCCGGGCTGGCTCGGCCTGAACGGCCCCGGCCTGTTCGCGCGCTTCGTGGTCGAGGGCAGTGCGCTGGCAGTGGTGCCGATGGCGATCGCCGCGCCGCTGGTGGCGCTGGGCGCATTCGGCTGGGCGGGCTGGTCGGACCCGGCGGGCAAGCGCGTTGCCGCGACCATCGGCGCGTGCGCCGTCGCCACGATGTTCAGTTCATCGCCCGATGCGTCCGACTGGGCGATGATGGCAGTGCCGCTCTGCCTGGTCGGCCTCGTGTTCATGCCCGATGCCGTGCGTGACCTGTTCGCCGCCGCCATGGACACGCGACGCGTGCGGGTGCAGAGGATCTCGCGATGAAGCAGGTGCTGCTGATCGTCGGCGGGGGCATCGCCGCCTACAAGGCTTGCGAGCTGATCCGGCTGTTACGGCGGGCGGGGATCGGCGTGCGCTGTGTCCTGACCGATGGCGGGGCGCAGTTCGTGACACCGATGACGCTGGCCGCACTCAGCGAGGCGCCCGTCCACACCAGCCTGTGGGACCTGAAGGACGAAGCCGAAATGGGCCACATCCAGCTCAGCCGTCAGGCCGATCTGGTCGTCGTCGCCCCTGCCACCGCCGACCTGCTGGCGCGCATGGCGGCGGGCATCGCCGACGATCTGGCGACCACGCTGCTGCTGGCCACCGACAAGCCAGTGCTGGCTGCCCCCGCGATGAATGTCCGCATGTGGCGGCACCCCGCCACCCGTCGCAATGTCGAGCGTCTGCGCGGCGACGGCGTCACCGTGATGGAGCCGGACGAAGGCGCGATGGCGTGCGGCGAATATGGTCCCGGCCGCCTGCCCGAACCCGAAGCCATTGTCGCCGCGATCCGCCAGAAGCTCGAACCCGACCGGCGGCTGGCGGGGCGCCACATCCTCATCACCGCCGGTCCCACGCATGAGCCGATCGACCCCGTTCGCTACATCGCCAACCGGTCGTCGGGCCGACAGGGCTTCGAAATCGCCGCCGCCTGCGCCGCGATGGGTGCGCGCGTCACGCTGGTCAGCGGTCCCGTGGCATTGCCGACTCCGCCGGGCGTCGAGCGTATTGATGTGGAAACCGCGCGTGAAATGGCACAGGCGGTCGATGACGCATTGCCCGCCGATGTCGCGATCATGGTCGCCGCCGTCGCCGACTGGCGGGTTGAGGGCACTGCCGACCAGAAACTGAAAAAGGGCAGCATGACACCCAGCCTGTCGCTGGTGCCCAATCCCGACATTCTGGCGACGCTGGGGCAGTCGCCTGCCCGCCCCCGCCTGCTGATCGGCTTCGCGGCCGAGACCGAGCGCGTCGTCGAACATGCCGCCGCCAAGCGCGCCGCCAAGCGCGCCGACTGGATCATCGCCAACGACGTATCGGGCGACGTGATGGGGGGGGATGCCAATGCCGTCCACCTTGTCACCGCCCAGGGCGTCGAAACCTGGCCGCGCGCGCCCAAATCGGCGGTCGCGCGCCAAATCGCCGAAAGGATCGCCGATGCGCTTTAACCTGTTGCTGGGCGTCGGCGCCTTGTGCCTGTTGTCGGCATGTGCCTCGACGCCGATGGCCAGCCTGCCGCGGCCGCCGCTCGCGGTCGAAACCTTCACCGCCGAACGTCCGGCGCGGGTCCGCAACCTGATGATTATCGTCCATGACGATGTCAAAGGCGGCGGACCGGTCGACTATGCCGATTTTGCGCGCCGCGCCGCCGCCGCCGCGCCCGACAGCGCGGCGGTCGTCGTCATGCGGCCGGGCTATGCCGACCTGGACGGTCCTGTCAGTCCCGGCGAGCGGGCAAGGGGCATCGGCGACGGCTATGGCTCGGCCGAAGTCGAGTTGCTGGGTCAGTCGGTTCAGGCGCTCAGGGCACGCTATCGCAACGCCCGTGCGATCCTGGTCGGCCATGGCGGCGGGGCGGCGCTGGCGGCCAATCTGGCGGCGCGCCGGCCGGGGCTGGTCGATGCGATGCTGCTGGTCGGTTGTCCGTGTGCCCTGCCCGAATGGCGGCAATATATGGCGCGCCGCGACCGCGCCTTTGCCGCGTCGGTCGACAGCCTCGATCCGCTCCAGACCGTCGGCGGGATCGCCACGACCGCGCGGGTCGGCATCGTATCCGGCAATGACAAGGCCCGCGTCCCCGCCCGGATCGCGCGGCTTTATGCCGAAGCGCTGGCGCTGCGGGGCATCGCCGTCGAATATCGTCAAGTCTCCGGCGATATGCCGTTACTGGAAAGCGACGATGTAATTCAGTTACTTGCGCGGCTGACAGAAAATGCGGCAAGGAACGAATCGCGCACATGAACACGCCCATGATCCAGATCGCGCTCAGACGCCTGCCGCATGGCGACGGCTTGCCCCTGCCGGGCTATGCCAGTGCCGGTGCGGCAGGGATGGACGTGGTGGCGGCTGAGGATGTGACGCTTGCGCCCGGCGCGCGCCACGCCGTCGCCACCGGCTTCGCCATCGCCATCCCGGCGGGTTATGAAGTGCAGGTGCGGCCGCGTTCGGGGCTGGCGTTGAAACACGGCATCACCTGTCTCAACACGCCCGGCACGATCGACAGTGATTATCGCGGCGAGGTGAAGGTCATTCTCGTCAATCTGGGCGCCGAGTCGTTCGAGGTAAAGCGCGGTGAGCGCATTGCCCAGCTGGTGCCGGCCACCGTGCAACCCGCCCGCTTTCTTGAAGTCGAGACGCTCGAAGACACGCTGCGTGGCAGCGGCGGGTTCGGGTCGACCGGGCGGTGAGCCTGTTGATTCCCCTGATCGCGGCGGCGACCGCGCAACAGGTCATCCCCCCGCCAATGCCGCTGCCTTCGCGGCCGGGACGGGTCATCGCCTGGGACACGCTGCCGCCTGTCCCCTATCGCGCGGCGCCAGCGGTTCAGCCGGAAATGAGCGTATTCGTCGCCAGTGAAGTCGCGGCGGGCCGCTGCCGCCACAACGGCGCGACGGCCGCGCGCGGGACGATCACCGTCGATGTCGCGATGCTGGTGACGCCCGACATGGGGCCGCGCCTGACCGTGCCGCGCGCCATCGACTGTCCCACCGTTGAGCAATATGCTGCCGGACTCGTGCTGAGCTTCACGCGCAACAATCTGCCCGAACGCGCAACGCTGGTGCCACAATGGTATCGGGCGACATTGCACTTTCAATGGCCGAACTGACCGACGCGCAGCTCGACCGATATGCGCGCCATATCGTGCTGCGCGAACTGGGCGGCGGCGGACAGGCACGGTTGCTGGCCGCGCGCGTCGTCATCATCGGCGCGGGGGGCATCGGTTCGCCTGCGATCCAGTATCTGGCGGCGGCCGGGGTCGGCCATCTGACGATCATCGACGACGACCGGGTCGATCGCTCGAACCTGCAACGCCAGACGCTGTTTTCCGATGCTGATCTGGGTGTGGAAAAGGCGAGCCGCGCGGCCGACGCGGCGATGCGCCTGAACGCCGATGTCGCCGCGCGCGGCGTGGTCGCACGGATCGACGGCGGCAACGCCGCTACCCTGCTTGCCGGTGCCGATGTGGTGCTGGACGGTTGCGACAATTTCACGACGCGGCTGGCGGTGGCCGATGCCGCACTGGCCGCGCGCATCCCGCTGGTATCGGCGGCGGTCACGCAGTTCGAGGGGCAGCTTGCGACCTATCGCGGATGGGAACCGGCCCTGCCCTGCTATCGCTGCGTCGTCGGCGCCGATCCCGACCGGCCGGGCACCAGTTGTTCGGAAGTCGGCGTGCTGGGAGCAATGGCGGGCGTGATCGGCAGCATGGCCGCGCTGGAGGTCATTCGCAGCATCGCGCCCTTTGGCGACGACCTGGCCGGACGACTGGTGATCGCCGACGCGCTGGCAATGCGGTTCCGCACGCTGACCGTTCGGAAGGACCCCGGCTGCCCCGCCTGCGGGCGTTAATCCGCCTCGATCAGCAACGACTGCCAGTCGCCGTCCAGCGGCTGGTCGCGGGTCGCGATCAGCGCAGGCATCTCGCCCGCCGCCAGCGCCGCTGCCGCACGCGGCGCCTCCGCCGTCATCGTCGCCACGCGGTCGCGCCAGGCGGGATGCGTCCGCAACCGCAGGCCACTGGCATAGCGCGGCCCGAACCCCTGCCAGAACCGCGCACCCAGCCCGGGATCATAACCCGCCCGCGCCAGCAGGTGAACGGCGAGGATATCGGCCTCTACCTCGGTCTGGCGGAACAGGCCGACATTGCGACCGAACCCCGCGAACAGGCCGCGGCTGACTCCCGCTTCGTCCAGGCGGCGGCGATGATCGAGGACATTGTGCGCCAGCTCGTGCGCCAGCAGCACCGCGACGCCATTATCATCCAGTTCGCCCAGCAGGCGCGAGCTGATCTGCACCAGCACGCCATCGGCGCTCACATCGACATCATCGGCCGCCCGCTGTTCAAACCGGGCGCGGCACGCGGGATGCGGCGTGACCTCGCGCGACAATGACGTGTTCGCGCGCCGGAACTCGATCGTCAGCGGCGCGGCATCGGGCAGGCTGGCGACGAAACGGTCGAACGCGGCCAGGCGCGCGGTCTCGGCGGTGTCTTCCCTGCTTCGCTCCAGCGTCTCGATGCGGCGTCCGGCGATGCTGATGATCGAATCGTCGGCGGCCAGTCCGGCCCGCTCGGCCGCGCCGTTCGGCACGGTGCCGGCAATGCCCAGATCGGTCGAAAAGCTGAAATGCGCGATTGCAGCCGCCTTGGCATCGCCCAGATACTGGTCCGGCCCATGCAGCGCGATGCCAAGCGCCGGTTGCCGCCGGTGGCACAGCGCCACATTGGCGGTCGCCAGCCCTTCGCCGATCCGTTGCAGGCGGACATCGGCGGCGCGCAGCGCCTCGAACGTCGCGGTATATTCATCCTCTGGCGGCGCGGCGCCGACCGACGCCAGCAGCGCCGCCAGCCCGCCCAGCATTTTGCCGCACTTGCGAAATACGCTTCGGGATACCATAGATGCAGATTGGCTCATGACCCATCCCCTATCGGAGGCGGGTCTTTTGGTGAAGGGGTCGGTCGAACCGCCCGCGCGGATCGGCCGTCAGGACAGCGACGTTGGCGCCATGTTGAAGCGTATTATGAAAGCGATGCAGCCCCGCGACGCCGCACCGGCGGCGGCGGTGCCGGCCGGCGAGCGCGTTTATGCGATCGGCGACATCCATGGCCGCCTCGACCAGCTCGAGGCGCTGCTGGCGATGATCGACGCCGACGACGCCGCGCGTGAACCCGCGCGCACGCATCTGGTCCTGCTGGGCGATCTGGTCGATCGCGGCCCCGACTCGGCGGGCGTTATCGACCTTGCCATGCAATTGGCGGCGACGCGGCCGGATGTGCGCTTTCTTGCCGGCAATCACGAGGAACTGCTCCTGACCGCGATCGAGGGACAGCCGCGCGCGATGAAGGTGCTGTGCCAGGTGGGCGGGCGGGAGACTCTGCTGTCCTATGGCATGTCGCGCCGTGCCTATGACGATGCGACGTTCGACGATCTGATCGAAATGGCGCGCGCCGTGGTGCCGCCCGAACATATCGCGTTCCTGTCGGCGTTCGAAAATGCGATCGAGATTGGCGACTATCTGTTCGTCCATGCCGGGGTCAGGCCCGGCGTCGAACTGAACGAGCAGGTGCCCGCCGACCTGCGCTGGATTCGCCGCGAGTTTCTGGACCATCGCGGTTCGTTCGGCCGGATGGTGGTGCACGGCCATACCATCACGCCCGACGTTGAATTGCGTCCGAACCGGATCGGCATCGATACCGGCGCTTATGCATCAGGCAAACTCACCGCCATCGCATTGGAAAGCACCGACCGCTGGTTCCTCCAAACCCCCCCGGACGAAACGGCAGGCCGCGATGCCCCTGCGACGAATGCCCTTGAACGGGTTGGATAGGCTGGCGCTCGCACTTGCGGCAAAGATTACTCTGCGTTATCGAGGCAATTCACTATGTCCCCAGCCAACTATTCACGGCTGCCGGCACATAAGTGACCGACGTGATTACGTTGACAAGGGAGTGTTTTATATGCGTCTGGCCAAGATCCTTACGACTGCCGCCATGGTTTCGATGACTGCCGCTCCGGCGATTGCTGCTGACTCGGCTTCGAAACTGTCGGTTGCCAAGACCGTTCGCGCTTCGACCGTTTCGGAAGAAGGCAACAAGGCGGTGGGCACCGGTGCTATCGTTGGTGTCGTCGCTGCTGCGGCGATCATCGGCGGCATCATCATTGCCACTGACGGTGATGACGACGACGATTCGGACAGCAACTGAACGTCGGACCCGTCAGGGTAAACGAAGGGAGCGGTAGCCAATGGCTGCCGCTCTTTTTGCGTCCACTGGCCGAACACCGAAGGCCGATGCCATGTCCCGCCCCATGATCCTGATCCTGTCGGACGACGACCCGGCGCGTGCCAATACCGCGACCCAGATCGTATCGGCACATGCCGCACTGGGTGCGCCGACCCGGCTGCATCTGGATGGAACTGCGGTGCGCGTGCTGGCATCGTCCGTATTCCGCGACGGCATCGTCGCGGCGCAGGCACTGGGCGCTCGAATTTCGGCCTGTCCGACCGGGCTGGCCGAGCACGGGATCGATCCCGATGCCGTCAATGGCAGTGAATCCATCGGTCTGGTCGCACTGTTTGCTGAAATGGACGATCACGCGCGACTGGTCGTGCTTTGACCAACGCAATCTTAACCGGACCGCGATAGGTCCGCGCAACCATGCGATCATTGCCGATCCTGCTGAGCCTGATGCCCCTGCTGAGCGCTTGCGGCGGCAATGATGCCCCACGCAGCGAACTGGAACGGATCGGTGAAGAACTGACCGCCGCCCAATCGTCGGGCACGGTCGATCCCGTGATCCTGGCTGCGATCAACGATCCGATCATGGTCGACCCGCAACTGGCGGCGTCGGCCAATCCCGATGCGGTGCGCCCGCCCAGCGAACCATATGCCGCCGCCGTGCCGCATGTCGGGATCGCGCGCGGGTCTTTCCTGAATTCAACCGACATGTCCGGGACAGCCCCCGCAGCGCGCCCGCTGTCCGACCCGGCGGCGCGTCAGGCAATCACGCTTGCCGCGCTGGCGCGCACCCTTGGCGGGCCGCGCGCCAACGCCTGTGCAGACCGACTGTCCTATTCGGCCGACTGGGCCAATCGACTGCCCGCTGGCGTGCCGTTGCATCCCGATGCCCGCGTCGTGGAGGCCGGCGGCGTCGAGGGTGGCGGATGCGCGCTGCGCGTCGCGAGCGTTCATGTCGCACGACCCACGGGCACGTTGGTCGGCTGGTATTTCGGCCGCGCGCGGCAGGCGGGCTATTCCGCCGACCATCTGATCGACGGCGCAACGCACATGCTGGCGGGCAAGCGCGGCGACGATGGCGCGGCGTTCGTTCTGTTCCTGACCGACCGGGGTGACGGCGGCACCGATATCGAACTCGTGTCGGCGCGTTGAGAGCCGTTCCCAATCCGCCCCCGTTAAGCTAGGGCGGGCCATGGCATATATTCTGGTAATGCTGGGCGGCGCGATCGGCGCTGGCGCTCGATTCACCGTCGGGCGGATGGCATTGGCGACGATGGGGCCGAACTGGCCATGGGGAACACTGGCCGTCAACCTGATCGGCGGGCTGGCGATGGGATTGCTTGCCGGTTCGCTCGCCCGCACGGGTGCCGGCGGCGAACATGCGCGATTGTTGATCGGCGTGGGCGTGTTGGGTGGATTCACGACCTTTTCGGCGTTCACACTGGAACTGGTCAATATGATCGAGCGTGGCGACTGGCTGATCGGCTTGGGCTATACGCTGGCATCGGTGATCGGCGCGGCGGTGGCGCTGTTCGGCGGGCTGGCGCTGGTGCGGGCGCTGCCATGAACGACAAACCCGAAGCACAGGTGCGCCAGTTCGTTGTTGAGGCCGATGACGACGGCATTCGGCTGGACCGCTGGTTCAAGCGGCACGTCCCCGACGCCAGTTTCAACATCGTGTCGCGCTGGGCGCGCACCGGGCAGCTTCGCGTCGACGGCGCGCGCGCCGATCCGAGCGACCGGGTCGCCACCGGGCAGGCCATTCGCGTTCCCCCCGCCGACAGTGCCCCCGCCCCCG
>NZ_DATJLI010000014.1:0-4765 GCF_035490575.1 Sphingomonas sp.
GCGTCCGATGTCGCCGATCGAACGCAGCGTCGTGTTGCCCGTCTTGCGGACCCGTTCGGCGATCGCGTCCGTGGTCGCCAGAATCTGGGCCGCCTGCTCGTCAAGCATCAGGTGATAGTCGCGAAAATGCGGGCCGGAGACGTGCCAGTGGAAGTTCTTGGTCTTGATATATAGCGCATAGCTGTCGGCCAGAATGCCATTCAGCGCATCGGCGACGGTCTTGGCGTCGTTGGGCTTCAGGTCGGTGGGTGTCTTCAGCGCGGGCGCGGTCTTTTCGGCCATGGGGCATGCTCCATCGAAATGGTTTGGTTCGCAGGCATAACGAAATTGCGGCGTTTTTGCTCCGCGAACGGTCGATCAAATCTCCGATCGGATTGATCGCTCGATCAGATCAGGCGGATCGCGCCCAGGGCCATGACCACCCCGGTCAGGACCAGCAGGACACCCGCCCCCCGACTGACCGCCGCGACCGGCAGCGCGCGCCATGCACCTTCACCCAGCATCGCCGCGACAATGGCCGGGATCACGGCCCCGATCACGCCGCCCGCCCCCGCCAGCAACGGCATCGCGCCCCATGTCGCTACGCCCAGCGCGACGAACTGGGCACGCTCACCCAACGCCAGAATGAACGAGCCGCCAACGCTGGTGGCAAACGCGCCGATTCGCCAGCGCTCCAGCCGGTCGGTGGGGGCGCGTGGGCGCATTGCCGCACCCAGTCCGGCGCCGGCCAGCGACAGTGCCAGCAACAGCGCGCGCGCATTCGGCGTCATCACGTCGCGAATCGCCAGCGCACCCGCCACCGCGATACCCATCACGGCCAGTTGGGCAAGGAACAGCCCCGCGATGACCTGTCCGCGCCGTCCGCTGCGATCGGCCAGAATCGCCGCCAGCCATGTCGCCCGGTCCCCCATGGAGGCCAGCAGAACAGCGATAAATGCAGGAACCAGCGCATCCATTCGCACGCCCTGCCACATCGGTGTTAGGGTGCGGTTAAGCCCGCGTCGCTGCCCCGATCGCTTGACAACGGCACCATGATCCGTCATGCGCCCGCGTCTGACAGCGGCGCCCGCGCGCGCCGCTTTTCGCATTTTTGATCGTATTTCTTTTTTGATCGCATTCAAGGGATTGGGCCATGGCCAAGCCGACCACTGTCAAGATCCGGCTGGTGAGCACCGCCGACACGGGCTTCTTCTATGTCACCAAGAAGAACCCGCGCAACCAGACCGAGAAGATGAGCTTCCGCAAATATGATCCCGTCGTGCGTAAGCATGTCGAGTTCAAGGAAGCCAAGATCAAGTAAGCACGCGTCCGGCCGCGCGCCGGGCACGCTGAACGATCGTGACGGCGGGCCACCCCATGGGTGCGCCCGCCGTTGGCGTTTGCGCTTCGCCTAACGATCGGGCGGCGGAGCGGACGGCATGAAGGTGCGCGCCAGCCCCAGATACAGCTTCTCGCGACACACCCACTGGCTGGCGGCATCGGCGACAAAGGCGGTGGCGAACATCGGCAGCATCAGGCCACGGCTCGCGGTGGTTTCCGACAGGATGATGACCGCCGTCAACGGCGCACGCACCACACCCGCGAAATAGCCGACCATCCCCAGGATCACGATCGCCGAGGCGGACTGACCCGGAAAAATCTCGCGCAGCAGATTGCCCACGCCTGCCCCCACCGCCAGCGAGGGCGCAAAGATGCCGCCCGGAATGCCCGCCACTGCGGTCGCCAGCGTCGCGACGAACTTGGCCGGGCCGAACCAGGCGGGCGCATCGACGCCGACGATCATCGCCCGCGCCGCCGAATATCCCGTGCCCCACGTCAGGCCGGTAGCGACGCCCAGCACCGCCACCACCGCACCACACATCCCGGCAAAGGCCACAGGGCGGCGTCGGCTCCACGCCGCGACGCGATTGGTGCCCGTGGCGATCGCCAGCACCAGACGGGCAAACGCGCCGCCCGCCAGCCCGCCCGCCACGCCCGCGATCGGCGCGATGACCAGTGCCGCACCGATCGGCAATTGCGCGCCGATAACGCCGAAATAGACATAATCGCCCATCACCGACTGGGCGACCATGCCCGCAATGACGATTGCCGACAGCACCAGCAACGTGACCCGCTGTTCATAGGCCGATGCCAGTTCCTCGATCGCGAACAGCAATCCGGCCAATGGCGTGTTGAACGCCGCCGCCACGCCCGCCGCGCCGCCCGCGATCACGACCGGCGCGCGCAGCGGCACGCGCATGATGCGGTGGCTGACGCCCATCACCGCGGCGGCAAGCTGCACCGTCGGCCCTTCCCGGCCGACTGAAGCGCCCGTCAGCACCGCACCGATCGTCAGCGCTGCCTTGGCAACCACGGTGCGGACCGAAATCAGCGTGCGCGTTGCCGCATCGGGATCGTCGCGAGCGGCGATGACTTGCGGAATCCCCGAACCGCGCGCGAATGGAAAGAAGCGCCGCGTTACCCATGCCAACGCCATGAAGGCAGGCGGCGTCAGCACCAGCGGCAACCACCACCGTGCGGCGGCCATGTGCTCGAACATCTCGCCCGCCGCATCCGCGAGTTGCGCGAACAATATGGCGACGATGCCGACCGCGATCGCGCCGGTCAGCACGGCAATGCGCGTGCGGAACTGCACCGAACCGGGTCCCTGCGTGCGAAGCAGCGCGCGATAGCGCGCGGGTGTCCAGCGCCAGAGCGGCGGGTTCGGGCGTTCGGGGTCGGGCATGACGCCCCTATAGCGCGCGATGCCCCGACTGCACGCCCCCAATGGATGTCAGGATGTGCCCGCCAGCGCCTTTTGCCGGCGCCGCTGGACCGAACTGCCAATGCCCAGCGATTCGCGATATTTGGCGACGGTGCGCCGCGCGATATCGAACCCGCGCGCATTGAGCATATCGACCAGCGTATCGTCGGACAGGATCTTCTTCGAGTCCTCCGCTGCGATCAGCGCACGGATCGCGCTCTTGACCGCTTCGGCCGACACCGCATCGCCGCCATCGGCCGACTGGATGGCGGAAGTGAAGAAATATTTCAGCTCGAACACGCCGCGCGCGCAGCTAAGATATTTGTTGCTGGTCACGCGGCTGACGGTCGATTCGTGCATCTCGATCGCTTCGGCCACGCGCGCCAGCGTCAGCGGGCGCAGATGCGCGACGCCGTTCAGGAAGAACGCCTCCTGCTGCTTCACGATCTCGCTGGCGACCTTGATGATGGTGCGCTGCCGCTGGTCGAGTGCCTTGACCAGCCAGTTGGCGCTGGCGAGGCAGTCGGACAGCCAGCTTTTCGACGCCTTGTCCTGCTTGCCCGCCGACAATTCGACATAATAAGCGCGGTTCAGCAGCACGCGCGGCAGCGTCGCGGCATTGATCTCCACCGCCCATCCCGCGCCCCGCCGCGCGACGAAAATGTCGGGCACCACGCTTTGCACCGATTCGCCGCCATAACGGCAACCGGGCTTGGGATCATAGTTGCGAAGCTCGCGGATCATGTCCGCCATGTCTTCTTCGTCCACACCGCAGATGCGCCGCAACTGTGCGATCTGGCCGCGCGCCAGCAGGTCGAGATTATCGATCAACCGCGCCATGGCGGGATCATATCGGTCGGCGTCCTTGGCCTGCAGCGCCAGGCATTCGGCCAGATTGCGCGCGCCGACACCGGTCGGGTCGAACGACTGGACGACGCCCAGCACGCCCTCCACCCGCGCCAGTGGCACGCCCAGCCGCGTGGCGACTTCCAGCAGGCCGACACTCAGATAACCGCATTCGTCGATCTGGTCGATCAGATGCGCGGCGATGAACATGTCCGGCCCGGCGATGACCGCGCCCGCCTGTGCCAGCAAATGGTCCTGAAGGCTGATATCGGCAGCGGCAAAGCTGTCGAAATCCAGCGCTTCGCCCTCCCCGCCGCCGACGCCTGTGCCGCCCAGCCCCAGCGATCCGTCGAGGCTGCCGATCGAATCGCTCGGCGAATCATGGTGGAACGCCTCCGCCGCCAGATCGACATCGAGGCTGGCTTCGCCCGCGCTGTCGCCCAGCGACAGCAGCTCGTCCGCCGATGCCGGTTCGCCGCTCGCGACGACAGCCTCGCCCGGCTCCGTGTCGGGCGCGCCGCCATCGTCGTCGCGCCCCGCCTCCAGCAGCGGGTTCTTCTCGATCTCCTCGGCAATGAAGCCTTCGACTTCCAGGTTCGACAGCGCCAGCAGCTTGATCGCCTGCTGCAACTGCGGCGTCATCACCAGCGATTGCGACTGGCGAAGGTCGAGGCGTGGCGCGAGGCTCATGGGCGGCCGGACACGGACATTGCGCTAGAGCGAGAAACCCTCGCCCAGATACAGGCGGCGCACATTGGCGTCGGCGACCAGGTCGGCCGGGCTGCCGGTGAACAGCACGCGACCGTCATAGATGATGTAGGCACGGTCCACGATGTCCAGCGTCTCGCGGACATTATGGTCGGTGATCAGCACGCCGATCGACCGCTGCTTCAGGTCCTTCACCAGATCGCGAATATCCGCGATCGAAATCGGGTCGATGCCCGCAAATGGTTCATCCAGCAACATGATCGACGGATCCGCCGCCAGTGCGCGGGCGATTTCGGCGCGGCGGCGCTCACCGCCCGACAATGCCATGGCGGGCGCGTCGCGCAGCCGCGTCAGGCCGAATTCTTCAAGCAGCCGGTCGAGCTTGGCGGCGCGCGCCGACTTGTCCGGCTCCGCCAGCTCCAGCACGGCAAGGATGTTCTTCTCGACCGTCAGCCCGCGAAAGATCGA
>NZ_DATJLI010000015.1:0-32131 GCF_035490575.1 Sphingomonas sp.
GGTAATTCACATGTCGAAGCGCTCCAGCGCCAAGTATAAACTCGATCGTCGCATGGGCGAGAATATTTGGGGCCGCCCCAAATCGCCCGTCAACAAGCGTGAATATGGTCCCGGCCAGCACGGCCAGCGCCGCAAGGGCAAGGTGTCGGACTTCGGCATCCAGCTGCGCGCCAAGCAGAAGCTCAAGGGCTATTACGGCGACGTCACCGAAAAGCAGTTCAAGGCCGCCTATACCGAGGCATCGCGCATGAAGGGCGATACTTCGCAGAACCTGATCGGTCTGCTGGAACAGCGCCTCGACATGATCGTCTATCGCGCCAAGTTCGCGCCGACGATCTTCGCCGCGCGTCAGATCGTCAATCACGGCCATATCCGTGTCAACGGCGTGAAGTGCAACATCGCCTCGCGCCGCGTGAAGCCGGGTGAGATCATCTCGCTGGGCGACAAGGCCAAGGAAATGGCGCTGGTGGTCGAGGCACAGGGCCTGTCGGAACGCGACATCCCCGATTATGTCACGCCCGACGGCAACGCATCAGTCACGTTCACCCGCGTGCCGACGCTGGACGAAGTGCCCTATCCGGTGAAGATGGAACCGAACCTGGTCGTCGAGTTCTACTCGCGCTGATCGGTCGGCCTTACAGCCACCCGCAAAAAGGGCGGTCCCGGTCGGGGCCGCCCTTTTCGTGTCAGCGTGGCGGCATCGCCGCGCTCAGGAACGCATTGCTCTTGGACAACATGGTCGCGCGGGCGGCGCCGTCCTCAAGATAATGGTCCAGCCCGTCGAACACGACGAGTTCGCTTTTCCGACCCGCCGATTCCAGCCGCGACTGCATCAGGCGCGACTGGGCAACGCCGACATTGTGGTCGACATCGCCGTGGAACATCATCACCGGCGCCTTGAAACGCGCGGCATGGCGGCTGGGCGACCCTTCGACCAGATGCGGACCGGCGCCGATGAAATCGCGGGCCAGACGAAAGTTGGAGAACATGCCCCCTTCGCCGCGCAGGCGCTCCAGATCGGTGACGGGCGCGACGGCGACGATCGCCTTGAACAGATCGGGTTCGACAACCGCCGATTGCAGCGCGGCATAGCCGCCATAGGACCAGCCAAAGATCCCCATGCGCGCGGCGTCGGCCCCTTGCGCGATCAGCCAGCGCCCGGCATCGTTCACATCGCCGATCGCGGTGCGCCAGCCTTGGAAGCCGTTTTCCTGGAACCAGTCCTCCCCATAACCGGCCGATCCGCGGAAATTGGGCTGGAGCACGGCATAGCCCTGAATGGCGAAATATTGCGCCAGCCAGTCGAAACCCCATTCGTCACGCGAGCTTGGCCCCCCATGCGGCATGACCAGCGCGGGCAGCCCCTTCGCGCTGTCCTTGCCCGGCGGCAGGGTGAGGTAACCCGGAATCTTCGTGCCGTCGGCGGCGGGATACGTGACTGGCTGCATCGATGCGAGCTTCAAGCCGTTCAGATGCGGGCGATCGTCGAACAACGCATCCAGCTTTCGCGCCTTGCGGTCGAACAGGTAATAGCGGCCGGGATTATCGTCGGCACCGGCCCAGATCAGCATCAGATTCTCGTCTTCGCCGGAATCGAGGAAGCGGATCAGCGGGGTCTCCGGCAGCGCCTTGGAAAGGCTGGCGGCAAGCGCGTCGAGACCGGCATCGAAATATTTCACCTGCGGCTTGTCGGTGACATAGGTGACTCCGACCATCCGACCGCGCCGCCCAATCCGGGCAAAGCCCGACACGTCCACCTCTGGATGGGCAAAAAGCAGCGTTTCCTTGCCCGATCCGTCCAGCGCCTTGCTATATGCCGCCAGCCTGCCGTTCAGCCGTTTCAGGCCGAACGCCGTGTTGGTTGCGGCATCGACGCCGTAGGGGTCGAAATCCGCCTGATCCAGCATGACGAAGCTGAGCGGCAACCATTCCTTGCCGCCGGACTTGCGATACAGATAAGTCCGGCCTTCAGTGTCATAACCGTTCCCCATTCCGACCTTGGAACGGCCGACGATACGGACATTGCCATTGCCGTCGGAAAAGAATTCACGCGCGCCCGAATCGGCACGCTCGACCGTGCTGAGCTTCATGGTCACCGTATCGAGCGAATCGACGCGATACCCCTGGGTCCGTGCACTCATGCCCGTCCCGCTGACGCTGTCAGCCAGTTGGTAGCGCATCATCAGCACCTGGCCTTCCTCGCCGGGATTCCAGTCGATGACCCGGCCGCTGGAAACCGCGATGCCGGCGCCCTGCGGCATGTCGAGGGCCTTCACGCGACCGCCGTCTGCATCCACCGCAACCATGCGGGTGGAATAGACGATGTCCTGTTCCAGACGGACAACGCCAAACACATTGCACATCATCCGGGACGCGCTGACCCAACGACAGCCGCCAAGCCGGTCTGGCTTGCCGTCCACCTGAGCGATCGGGACCGGTCGGGCATCGACATTTTCCAGATCAAGCACCATCAACATGGCGCCCTGCCCGCCGGTCGGCCGGACAAAGGCCATTTTGCGACCGTCGGGCGACAGGCTGGGCTGCGCCACATCCTCTCGCGCGCCGAACGCCTGCGCCAGTTCAGCATCGGACTGTGCCCATGCGACCGCAGGCATCGCCACCAGCGCAGCCGCCGCCACGCCCGTCATCCAGTTCCGCATCATTCCCCCAACAATCATCTGCCCCCCGGAACTGTGACCAACGCCGCGCGCGGTGGCAAGCGGCCTGCTTGCCGTTCGCGGCGGCAGATGCGACACCGCCCGGCAACGCTTTCCTGTCAAGGACCTGTCGCCATGCGTCACCTGTTCACCCTGCCCCTGTTGTCGCTTGCCCTCGCCGCGCCCGCTGCGGCACAAACGGTGCCGGTCAACCTGTTTCGCGATGCGGTGAGAACGCTGTCGTCCGACGAATATGAAGGGCGCGCGCCGGGCACCGCGGGGGAGGAAAAGACGCTCGCTTTTCTGGTCGAACTGTTTCAGGCGGCGGGGCTGAAGCCCGGCAATCCCAAGGAGCCGAACGGGCCAAGCTGGTTTCAGGACGTGCCGATGGTTGAAATCACCGCGCGCAATGTCAGCCCGCTGACCTTCACCGGTGGCACGGGCGCACCGCAATCGCTGGCCTATGGTCCGCAGATGGTGGTCGGCACCTATCGCGTCACGCCGCGCATCGAAGTAGCGAACTCGGACGTGGTGTTCGTCGGATATGGCATCAACGCGCCCGAACGCGGCTGGAACGACTATGCCGGGCTGGACGTGAAGGGGAAGACCGTCGTCATCCTGGTCAACGATCCCGACTGGTCGATGCCGGGACTGGACGGGCCGTTCGGCGGGCGGGCGATGACCTATTATGGCCGCTGGACCTACAAATATGAGGAAGCCGCGCGGCAGGGCGCCGCCGCCGCGCTGATCGTCCACCAGACCGAACCCGCCGCCTATGGCTGGAACGTCGTCCAGTCGAGCTGGACCGGCGCGCAGCAGGTCGCCGCGACCGAGAATGACGGCGCGGACCAGAGCGCGGCGATCGGCTGGGTCCAGCTGGATCAGGCCAAGGCGCTGTTCGCCCGTGCCGGACAGGATTTCGACAAGCTGGCTGCCGCCGCGCGGCAAAAGGGCTTCAAGCCGGTGCCGCTTGCGGGCGTGGAGGCCAGTGTGAGCTTCGACAATCAGGTCCGCCGCCATGCGTCAAAGAATGTCGTCGGCATCCTGCCCGGCACCACCGCGCCGGACGAGGTCGTGCTCTATACCGCGCATTGGGATCATCTGGGCCAGTGCGAGGCGGCCCCCGATGGCGACAATATCTGCAACGGCGCGATCGACAATGCGACCGGCACCGCTGCGCTGATCGCGATCGCAAAGGCGCAGGCACAGGCGGGGGCGACACCGCGCAGCCAGGTCTATCTGGCGGTGACGGGGGAGGAATCGGGCCTGCTGGGCAGTGATTATTACGGCAAGAACCCGCTCTACCCGCACGCCCGGACGGTGGGCGGCGTCAACATGGACGCGCTGTCGATGGCGGGACCGGCGAAGAATGTCGTCGTCGTGGGTTACGGCAAATCCGACCTTGATGCCTATCTGACCCGCGCCCTGGCGACGCAGGGCCGCGTCGCCAGCCCCGAACCGACGCCCGAAAAGGGCTTCTACTACCGCTCCGACCATTTCAGCCTGGCCAAGCACGGCGTGCCGATGCTGTATTTCGACGGCGGCGACGATCTGGTCGACGGCGGCAAGGCGGCGGGCCAGGCCTATGCCGAAGCCTATGAGGAAAACGCCTATCACGGGCCGAAGGACGAATTCGATCCCAATTGGCGCTGGGACGGCATCCAGCGCGATCTGGACCTGTATTACAGCGTCGGCCGCGCGCTGGCCTCGACCACCGAATGGCCGAACTGGAAGCCGGGTGACGAGTTTCGCAGCCTCCGCGACAAGAGCCGCGCGGGACAGTAAGGCCCCTCGCATGACCGTTCGTTCGCTGTTCGCCACGCGTTTCTATGAGGGCCGTATCGAGGATGCGGCCCTGCTGGCCGAGGTCGAGGCGTCGGCGCTTGCCTTGTCGGGGGAGGACATGGCCGGTCGCCGCTGGTCGCGCGATCATGGCTATCGCGGCTATACCAGCTATGCCTCATTGAACGATCTGCCGGTGCGCGATCCGGCCTTTGCCGACCTGAAGCGCGTGCTCGACCGGCACGTCGCCGCCTTTGCCCGCGAATGCGCGTTCGATCTGGGCGGGCGGCGGCTGAAGCTGGACAGCCTGTGGGTCAATGTCCTGAAACCCGGCGGCACCCATTCGGGCCATATCCACCCGCACAGCGCGGTGTCGGGAACGGCCTATATCGCCGTGCCGCCCGGATCGGGAGCGCTCAAGCTGGAGGACCCGCGCCTGCCGATGCTGATGGCCGCCCCCGGCCGCACGACGGACGCGGCGGAGGATCTGCGCCCCTTTATCTATGCCGAACCGTCGGTGGGCAGCGTATTCCTGTGGGAAAGCTGGCTGCGCCACGAAGTCACGCCCAATCAGGCGAAATCGGACCGGATCAGCGTCAGCTTCAACTACCGCGCATGAACCGGCGCTCGGCGGCGTCCAGCGCGGCGCTGGCGGCGCGTTCGCCGATCCAGCCGATGGCCGCGCCCGCGATCACGTCGCTCAGGAAATGTTTGCAGCGCGGCACCTGGATCAGCGCAACCGACAGCGCCAGCAACCGCATCGGCGGGGCCAGCGCGGGCGCGTCGCGTGCGACCGCCTCTGCCACGGCCACTGCGCCCGCCGTGTGGCCGGAGGGGAAGGACGACAATTCATGCGTGTCGCTGTCGCCCGCCTCCATGCGATAGCCATTGTCGATCGCCTCGTCGGGCCGGGTGCGGTCGACCGATCGCTTGATGACGGTCTTGATCCCCGTTGCAAGTGCATGCGCCGCCAGCATCCGTGCGCCGGCGCGCGCCACGCCCCGGTTGCGTGCCGACAGGCCCGCGATCAGCACTGCAGCCGATATGGCGATCAGCGGCGGCTGGTCGGCGATCTCGCTCCAATATCCGGCCTGTTTCACTTCCGGCCGGTGCCGCTGGTCGGCCAGCGCGGCCGTGACCTTCAGGTCAACTCGCTCCACTGCCGCCACCGCGTCCGCCGCGCGCTTGCCCATGCTGGTCATCGCACTCAAACGCGCTGCTGGCCGCTCGGCTCCGGCTGATGCTGGAAAAGCGCGGCATGACGCGCTAACGACGCCGCCATCACGGGCGCGCGCGCCTTTTCAATTCAGATCAGGATCACGTCATGGGTTTTCGCTGCGGTATCGTCGGCCTGCCGAATGTGGGCAAATCGACGCTGTTCAACGCGCTCACCGAAACCGCGGCGGCACAGGCGGCCAATTACCCGTTCTGCACGATCGAGCCGAATGTCGGCAATGTCGCCGTTCCCGACGAACGCCTGGAAAAACTGGCTGAAATCGCCAAGTCGGCCAAGGTGATCGAAACGCAGCTCGGCTTTGTCGACATCGCCGGACTGGTGCGCGGCGCGTCAAAGGGCGAAGGGCTGGGCAACCAGTTTCTGGGCAATATCCGCGAAGTCGATGCGATCGTCCATGTGCTGCGCTGTTTCGAGAATGACGACATCCAGCATGTCGACAACAAGGTCGACCCCATCGCCGACGCCGAAACGGTCGAAACCGAACTGATGCTCTCCGACCTCGAAAGCCTGGAAAAGCGGGTGCCCAATCTGGTCAAGAAGGGGCAGCAGGGCGACAAGGAGGCCAAGGCAGCCGCCGCCGTGCTGGGCCGCGCGCTGGACCTGCTGCGCGACGGCAAGCCCGCGCGCCTGACCGTCGCGGCCGACCCCGACGAAGCGCGCCATCTGGAACAGGCGCAATTGCTGACCGGCAAGCCCGTCCTTTACGTCTGCAACGTGAACGAGGAGGACGCCGCGAACGGCAACGCCTATTCGGCGCGCGTGTTCGAGAAGGCGAAGGTTGAGGGCGCCGAGGCCGTCGTGGTCTCCGCCGCGATCGAGGCGGAGATCGCGACGATGCCGGCCGAGGACCGGCCTGAGTTCCTGTCCGAACTGGGTCTGACCGAAACCGGCCTCGCCCGCGTCATCCGCGCGGGCTACACGCTGCTCAACCTGCAAACCTTCTTCACCGTCGGGCCGAAGGAAGCGCGCGCCTGGACCGTCGAGGTCGGCGCCAAGGCCCCGCAGGCGGCCGGAGAGATCCACTCCGACTTCGAACGCGGCTTCATCCGGGCCGAGACCATCGCGTTCGAAGATTATATCCGCCTCGGCGGTGAAGCGGGCGCGCGCGAAGCGGGCAAGCTGCGTCAGGAGGGCAAGGAATATGTCGTGCAGGACGGCGACGTGATGCTGTTCCGCTTCAACGTGTAGGCCGACAAGCACCTGTAACAATTGCCCTCCATGGGCAGACGGATGAAAATGCTTCCCCGCCTCCTCGCCCTTGGCGCGCTCGCTGTTTTGCAGGCGTGCATGACGCCGCCCGTGACCGCGCCGTCGACCCATGCCGCGCCCGCCGGACAACGCGCGCCCGTCACCATCCTGGTGTCGATCGACGGCTTTCGCCCCGACTATCTCGACCGGGGCGACACGCCGGTGCTGTCGCGACTGGCGGCTGAGGGCGCGCGCGGGTCGATGCAGCCGTCCTTCCCGACCAAGACCTTCCCCAATCACTATGCGATCGCGACCGGGCTGCACCCCGACCGCAACGGCATCGTCGGCAACCGGATGGAAGACCCCCGCCGCCCCGGCGAGACGTTCACCATGGCGAATGTCGATCCCTTCTGGTGGGATCAGGCCGAACCGCTCTGGGTCACGGCCGAAAAGGCCGATATCCGATCGGCGACGATGTTTTGGCCGGGATCGAACGCCCCGGTCCACGGCACCTATCCCAGCGACTGGCAGCAATTCGCACAGGCGCTGCCCGAGGCGAACCGGGTGCAGGCGATCATCGACTGGCTGCGCCGCCCCGCCGACACGCGCCCGGCCTTCCTGACGCTGTATTTCGATACCGTCGACACCGCCGGCCATCGTTTCGGTCCCGATTCGCCGGAGGTGCGCGCCGCGATGCGCGGCGTCGACACGCGGATTGGCGAGTTGATGGCGGGGCTGGCGACCTTGGGCCAGCCCGCCAACCTGATCGTCACTGCCGATCATGGCATGATCGCGGTCGACGCCAGCCGCACCATCGATCTTTACAGCGTCGTGCCCCAATCGGCGGTGCAGGTGGTCGAGGATGGTCCCTATGCCGCGTTCAATGCCGTGCCGGGACAGGAAGCACAGGTGCGCGCCGCCATCGCCCGCCCCGCGCCGCACATGCAGTGCTGGGAAAAGGGCAAGCTGCCCGAACGGCTCGCTTATGGCCGCAACCCCCGCGTGCCCGCCTTCATCTGCATCGCCGAAAGCGGATGGATGATCCTGTCGCGACCGCCGCAACACCCGATCCGCGGCGGCGCGCATGGCTATGACAATGCCGACCCGCTGATGCGCGCGGGGCTGGTGGCCCATGGCCCCGCCTTTCGCGCCGGACAGACGGTGGATGGCCGCAATGTCGATGTCTATGCGCTGGTCCGCCAGTTGATCGGCCTGCCACCCGCCAGCGGCGTCGATGGCCGCATCGCACCTTTTGCAACAGCGCTGCGTGATTAGGGCTTGCCGCGCAACCGTTTCAAACCGAAACTGGTCGCCATGCGCTATTTCGAGGATCTGACCGTCGGAGAGAAGGCCGCGTTCGGCCATTATGTCGTGTCACGCGACGAAGTGGTCGATTTCGCGCGCCGTTACGATCCCCAGCCCTTCCACCTGTCGGACGAAGGTGCGGCGGCCACGCATTTCGGACGGTTGGCGGCCAGTGGCTGGCACAGCTGCGCGATGACGATGGCGATGCTGGTCGAGCATATGAAAAACGACCCGCAAGCCGCACTGGGCGCGGGCGGGGTCGACGAACTGCGATGGCTGAAACCCGTCTATCCGGGCGATACGTTACGGTGCGAGACCGAACTGCTTGACAAGCGCCAGTCGGAAAGCAAGCCCGGCATCGGATTTATCCGCAGCCGCATGACCGCCTATAACCAGCATGACGAGCCGGTGCTCAGCTTCATCGCCAACGCATTGATCCGCGTGCGGGGCGAGGATAAAGGCCCCCGCCCCGTCGGGTCGGATTAGCGCGGTCGGCGCCACCCCCGGCGGTCGCCACGGTTCTCCCGCCGTAACTGGCGCGTGTCGCGGCGATATTCCTGGCGATAGGCACGCCGGTCGGCGCGGCGCTCGGCGCGGAACTCAGGGCGGCTGACGTTGCCCTGCCGGAACGCCCGGCGATCGCCGCGGCGATCCTGGCGGAACGCACGATTGTCGACCCGGCGGTCACGCCGGAAGTCACGCCAGTTATTGGCGATACGCGGATTGCCGCGCCACCCCCGACGTCGCCCTTCCCAATAACGCTGTTGCGCGCCGTTCCAGCGGAACGGGCGACGATTCACATCATAGACGTAATAACCGGTGCCGGGATAATAGAAGCCGTTGTTCCAGCCCCAATAAGACGATCCGATCCCACCGCCGGCCAGATAAGGGTCATCATAATATGCCGCGCCATAGCCGGCGTTGATACCGCCATAACCATAGCCGTAATCACTGCACGCCGACAGTCCAAGTGCGGCCGCAACCGCGATACCGGCGATTTTCACTTGCCTCGAAAACATCCTGAGCCTCCTCGTTACGCAGGAGTGATGGCTCAATAGACCCGATTCGTCTTGAATAGGGGGTGAACCACCGCAACGCTTGCGAAGCGCGCCGTGTTGCCGATGGTTCCGGGCTGGTCCGTCAGTGGCCGGGGAACGCCACCAGCGCCTGCACGTCGATCCCGTCCTGCGCCAGCGCCGCCGCGCCGCCCAGATCGGGCAGGTCGATGACGAACGCCGCCTGTTCGACCACTGCACCTGCCTTGCGGATCAGGCGCACCGCCGCGCGTGCCGTGCCGCCGGTGGCGATCAGGTCATCGACCAGCAGCACGCGGGCACCCGGCGCACAGGCATCGGCATGCATCGCGATCCGGTCGGTGCCGTATTCCAGCGCGTAATCCTCGGCGATGGTCGCACCGGGCAGCTTGCCGTCCTTGCGGATCAGCAGCACGCCCGCCCCCAGCCGCAGCGCCAGGGCTGGCGCAAACACGAACCCCCGCGCCTCGATCCCGGCGACCAGATCGACCGGGCCCTTGATCCGCGCTGCCATCGTCTCGACCGACAGGCGCAGCCCTTCGGGATCGAGCAGCAGCGTCGTGATGTCGCGAAACTGGATGCCGGGCTTGGGAAAGTCCGGGATCGTGCGGATCAGGCTGGCAAGGCGTTCGGCGGGATCGGTCATCGCAGCTTTCCAAACAAAAGGCCCCGGAGTCGATGGCGACTCCGGGGCCGGTATCCGTCGGCAGGCGCGCCGATCAATGCTTCACGTTGCGCCACACACTCTTGTACGCGCCCCAGGTCAGGGCGATGAAGATGATGAGGAAGATGACCGACGCCAGACCCGCCTGATGGCGCGCCTCCAGCTTCGGCTCGGCCGTCCAGACGAGGAACGCGGTCACGTCCTTGGCCATCTGGTCCACCGTCGCGGCAGTGCCGTCGGCATAAGTCACCTGACCGTCGCTGGTGATCGGCTGCGGCATCGCCAGGTTCAGCGTCGGGAAATAGGGGTTGTGGTGCAACCCCTCCGGCACGGTGAAGTTCGGGAACTCGCGCTTCAACTCGGCCGACGGCTCCTGATAGCCGGTCAGCAGCGAATAAAGGTAGCTCGCGCCATCGGGCCGCGCCTTGGTCAGCAGCGACAGGTCGGGCGGGATCGCATTGTTGTTCGCCGCGCGCGCCGCCACTTCATTGGCATAGACCTTGGGAAACTTGTCCGAAGGCAGGTTCTTGCGCGTGGCCGCCTCACCCGTCTCCGGGTTTACGCCGGGCTGCTCGATCACCCACTGGTCGGCGATCGCCTTTACCTCGGCTTCGGTATAGCCCAGCGCCGACAGATCGCGGAATGCCACCAGGTCGATCGAGTGACAGGCGGCGCAAACTTCCTTGAAGACCTGGAAGCCGCGTTGCAGCTGCTGGCGGTCGAACTTGCCCAACATGCCGTTGGAGGCGAGGTCGACATGCTTTGGCGACAGGTGGAACTCGTGCTCGGCGGTCGGTGCCTCGGCCTCGGTCGTGATCGTGCCGAACAGGCCGAGCAGGAGGACAAAGGCAAAGCCCAGCCCGATAAGCGGTGCGATGATGCGGGTCATGTGTTCGCCCTTGTCCTTATTCGGCCGGCATCGGGTTGGGACTGCCCTCGATCGCGCTGTGGGTCGGGGCGGTGCCGCCCTTGCCCTTCAGCACGGCCTCGGTAATCGAATTGGGGACCGGCTTGGGCCGCTCGGTCGCCGAGACGATCGGCAGGATGACGAGGAAGTGGAGGAAGTAATAAGCGGTGGTGATCTGCCCGATCAGCACGTTCCACTTGTTCGCTTCCGCACCCCCGACATAGCCCAGTATCAGCACGTCGACGAGCAGGATCATCAGGAACATGCGATAACGCGGGCGATGGTTCGCCGTGCGCGCCGGCGACGTGTCCAGCCAAGGCAGGAAGAACAGCAGCAGGATCGAGCCGAACATCGCCAGCACGCCCCACAGCTTGGCGGGCAGGATGAAGTCGACGGTGAACGACTTCAGGATCGCGTAGAAGGGCAGGAAATACCATTCCGGCACGATGTGCGCGGGCGTCGAGAGCGGGTTGGCCGGAATGTAGTTGTCCGGATGCCCCAGCAGGTTCGGCTGGAAGAACAGGAAGAACGCGAACACCAGCAGGAACACGCCCACGCCGACGCCGTCCTTGGCCGTGTAATAGGGGTGGAACGGCACAGTATCCTGCGGCCCCTTCACTTCCACGCCCGCCGGGTTGGACGAGCCGGGAATGTGCAGCGCCCAGATGTGCAGGATGATGACGCCCGCGATCACGAACGGCATCAGATAGTGGAGCGAGAAGAAGCGGTTCAGCGCAGCGGCGTCGGGGGCGTATCCGCCCAGCAGCCAGATGCGGATCGTGTCGCCGACCACCGGAATGGCGGAGAAGAAGCCGGTGATGACCTGCGCGCCCCAGAAGCTCATCTGGCCCCATGGCAGCACATAGCCCATGAAGGCCGTGGCCATCATCAGCAGGAAGATGACGACACCCAGCAACCACACCATTTCGCGCGGCGCCTTGTAGGAGCCGTAATATAGCCCGCGGGCGATGTGGATATAGACGACGATGAAGAACATCGACGCGCCGTTGGCGTGCGCGTAACGCAGGAACCAGCCCGCATTCACGTCGCGCATGATCGCTTCGACCGAGAAGAAGGCGGTGTTCGCGTCGGTCGAATAATGCATCGCCAGCACGATGCCGGTGACGATCTGGATCGCGAGCGCGGCACCCGCCAGCACGCCGAAGTTCCAGAAATAATTGAGGTTGCGCGGCACCGGATAACCGGCACCGACGGCGTTATAGACGAGGCGCGGGAGCGGCAGGCGGTCGTCCAGCCACTTCATGACCGGCGCCTTCGGCTCGTATTGCTTGGCCCAGGGGAAGCTCATCTGTCAGTTTCCTCCTCAGCCGACCACGATCGTCGTGTCGGTGGAAAACGAATATTCGGGCACCGCCAGGTTGGTCGGCGCCGGGCCGGAGCGGATGCGACCGGCGGTGTCATAGGCCGACCCGTGGCACGGGCAGAAATAGCCGCCGAACGGCCCCTTGTTCTCCCCCTCGCCCGCGCCCAGCGGCACGCAGCCCAGGTGCGTGCAAACCCCCAGCGTCACCAGCCAGTTCGACTTGCCCTCCTTGGTGCGCTCCGCCAGCGTCTGCGGATCGCGCAGGTCGGTGGCGGGCGTCGCGTTGGCCGCGTCGATCTCCGCCTGGGTCAGGTTGCGAACGAACAGCGGCTGCTTGCGAAAGCTGGCCTTGATCGACTGGCCCGGCTGGATCGCCGACAGGTCGACCTCGGTCGTGGACAGCGCCAGCACGTCGGCCGACGGGTTCATCGAGTTGATGAGCGGCAGCGCGATCACGCCCGCCCCGACGCCGGCAAAGGCGACGGCGCCGATCGCCATATAGTCGCGTCGCCGGGGATCGGCGACCGTATCGTCATAGCCTTGGGGCGATTCGCCCGGCGGGACCATATTGTCAGCGCTTGCCATGCATCAGCCCTTGAAATCTTTTGTCGTTGCCACCCATTTCCGAAAAGTCCCCCCGAACGGGCGTCGGACGGAATGGGCGCACGCACGGCTCGGCTCCGAAACCGGGCGCTCGGCCTGATAGACATGGCAGGCCCCGTTTGCCAACTCCCCTTTTGGCCATCCCCATCTTAATCCGGAGCAATATTGCGTGCGTATCGCCCTGTATCAGCCCGATATCGCCGGCAATGTCGGCACCATCCTGCGTCTGGGTGCCTGTCTGGGCATCGGTATCGACCTGATCGAACCGATGGGTTTCCCCTTTGGGGCGCGGGCAATGGCGCGGTCGGGGATGGATTATGCCGATGCCGTGGACGTGCAGCGCCATGCCGACTGGGACGCGTTTCTGGCGCATGTGTCGGGCCGCATCGTGCTGGCGACGACCCGGGGCGCGATCCGGCTCGACGCCGCGCGGTTCGAGGCGGGCGATATCCTGCTGTTCGGCAGCGAGGGCGCGGGCGTGCCCGACCACGTTCACACCCGCGCCGACCTGCGCGTGCGCGTGCCCATGGCCGCGGGGATGCGGTCCCTGAATGTCGCGGTCAGCGCCGGCATCGTCGCGGCGGAAGCACTGCGACAGACCGGGGGGTGGCCGCGCGGGTAAGGCGGGCAGGACAATTCGTCCGCTTGCGCCCGCCCGCCCGGTGCCGGATAGAGCGGCCATGCCACCGCTCGACGATCAGCAAACCGCCGCCCGCACCTGGTTCGAGACATTGCGCGACCGCATCTGCGCCGCGTTCGAAGCGATCGAGCGCGAGGCCGGATCGGACGCGACGTTTGACTATACCGCGTGGGATCGCACCGATCCGTCGGGCGGACCCGGCGGTGGCGGGGTGCGCGGCGTGATGAAGGGCCGGGTGTTTGAAAAGGTCGGCGTCAACGTGTCCACCGTGGGCGGCACGTTCGAGGGCGATTTCGCGCGCTCGATCCACGGCGCGGGCGACGATCCGCGCTTTTTCGCGACGGGCATCAGTTTGGTCGCGCACATGACCAATCCGCACGTCCCCGCCGTCCACATGAACACGCGGTTTCTGGCGACGACCAAGCGCTGGTTCGGGGGCGGTGCCGACCTGAACCCGCCCATTCCCTATGACGAGGACACCGCCGGCTTCCACGGCATGTTCAAGGCCGCGTGCGACGCGCATGACGGCGAATATTATGCGCGGTTCAAGGCATGGGCCGACGATTATTTCTGGATTCCCCACCGACAGGTCCATCGCGGGGTCGGCGGCATTTTCTATGACCATCTGGAAAATGATTTTGACCGCGATTTTGCGTTCACCCGCGCGGTTGGGGAGGCGTTCCTTGCCGCCTATCCGCCCATCGTGCGGCGGCGGATGGACACGCCCTTCACCGATGCCGATCGCGCGCGGCAACTGGCGTGGCGGGGGCGCTATGCCGAGTTCAACCTCGTTTATGATCGCGGCACATTGTTCGGGTTGAAGACGGGCGGCAACATCGACGCCATCCTGATGAGCCTGCCGCCGCTCGCCACCTGGGAATAGGTGGTGGGGCTGATCCCGGTGCCCGACGGCCATGTCGCCGCGGTCGTGACGACGCTGGAGATGCGCGAGCGTCCCCGCGCCCGGCCGATGCCGCCGTCGCAACTGCGGCTGGTGCGCTGGAACGCGCCCGATCCGGCGAAGTATCGTGCATTGTTCACGCGCGTCGGCGGCCCATGGCTTTGGTATTCGCGGCTGGCGATGGACGATGCGCGGCTGATCGCCCTTACCCACCGTCCCGAAACGCAGGTCCAGGTCGCGACCGACCGGGCGGGCGTGGAGATCGGGCTGCTTGAGCTGACGCACACCGCGCCCGATCAGTGCATGATCGACTATTTCGGGCTGGTCCCCGAACTGACCGGGGCGGGCCATGGGCGCTGGATGATGGCGATGGCCATGGCGCTGGCATGGCGTCCGGAGGTGACATGCGTGCGCGTCAACACCTGCACGCTCGACCACCCGTCAGCGCTCAACTTCTACCGCGCGCAGGGGTTCGAGGCGGTCGGCCGGGCGGTCGAGACCTTTGCCGACCCGCGCCTGATCGGCGTGCTCGACGAAGCCCTCGCGCCTCAGGTGCCGTTGCTCAAACGACGATAGACGATGATCTTGACCAGCAGCGTCAGGGTCCATGCCAGCGTCGCGCCAAGCGCCGCGATGCCGTTGAAGAACAGATGACCGACCGCGCTGTCCACCCCGGCCATGACCAGCGCACCGTCGAAACCGCCCGCGATCGTGACGATGACCTGCCCCGCCAGGAACGGCACCGCCGCCGCGATGAAGCACCACCAGCCGCGCCCGCGCGTCAGCTCGATTGAGCGCGCAATCGCCTCGACCGGAGAACGCCGCTCGGCCGCGATCACCGCGCCGACCAGGAAGAAGCGGCCGATCAGATACAGCGCGGGGACGATCAACAGCGCGCTGACCGTCAGCGCCGCCAGCGTCAGGATCGACGCCAGCGCAAAGCTGAGCAGACGCGGCGCGATCAGCCGGAACGCCTCGCCCAGCGTCGGGCGGCTCGGTGCCAGAAACAGCGTGTAGAGCAGGATCGCACCCACCAGCTGCACCGCATTGGCGCCGATGATCGCCCCGGCATTGTCGCGGGCATAGGTCAGCAGCGCGTCGAGCGCGGCATCGCTGCCGGGGTCGGCGGGCGGCGGCGCTTCGGGCAGCATCAGCAACAAGGCGAGCGAGGGCACGAAATAGAACAGCCCCGCCAGCGGCATCACCAGCGACCGTTCGGCACGCCAGATCGCCCCTGCCGCGGCAAGGACCTGCGACAGTTTCACGCGATGATTTCCCCCGGCCCGACGCCGTCGACCGACGTGAGGGCGGCATAGAGTTTGCCGACGAATGCGCCTTGCACCAGCGTCAGCAGCGTGGCGACGACCGCCACTGCCGCCGCGACCAGCACCGTGCCGATGCCGATCCCCGGCGTATCGCCCGACACCAGCGCACCGGCCAGGCCCGCGACCGCGCTGACCGCCATCGTCGAAATGCCCGCGACCAGGCCATAGAGCAACAGCACGCCGACCAGCCGCAAGCCATGGCCGCGCGTCAGCCGCCATGCGCGCCCGATCGACTTCACGCCCAGCCGTTCGGCAAGGATGACCGGCACCAGCACCAACAGTCGCGCCGACACCCACAGCGACACGATCGACAGGGTAAGGCCGTAGGCCAGCAGCAGCATCGCCGTGCCGCCGCTCATTTCGGGCATGGTCGACTCGGTCGCGGCCAGTCGTGTCATATCGACGCCCCCCGCCGCCAGGATCAGCGCCAGCGGCACGACCAGCGCGACCGCGATCGCCAGCAACAACAGCGTCAGGCCAACGATGACCGGCAACCGCCGCCCCGCATGGGCGACCGCCTCACCGGGTCGCGACACCCGCATCGCCAGCGCGCTGATCGCCGCCCCGCCCCACAGGGTCAGCAGCGCAAAGGCGATCGCGGCGATGCCCGTGGCGGCCGACATCGCGGTCGGCTGTCCCGCGACGGCGCCGTCGGCAATACCGCTCAGCAGGTTGGGTAGAAAGATCAACCCCACCGCGACCGGAAACCAGCGCGCGGCGTCGTCGCGCAGGAAATCGCTGGTGCGGTCCCAGACGCCTGTCATCTTGACCATCGCCGCACGCGCCCTCACTTGACGGCATCGGACCTGTTCCGACCCTTTCCCCTGCCCTAGACCAAGCCGGATGGACTTGCCACAGCCCGCTTCACACGACCTGCCCGACGATATCGAATGGCGCGTCGAAACCGGACCCGTCGCCTATCACGATGCGGTGGCGGCGATGGAGGCGCGCGTCGCGGCGATCCGGGCGGGCGATGCGCGCGAGCAGGTCTGGCTGCTGGAACACCCGCCGCTCTACACCGCGGGCACCAGCGCCGATCCTGCCGAACTCATCGACCCGCGCTTTCCGGTGTTCAAGACCGGGCGGGGCGGGCGATATACCTATCACGGGCCGGGCCAGCGCATCGGTTATGTCATGCTCGACCTGGCGCGCCGGGGCCGCGACGTGCGATGCTATGTCCACGCGCTTGAGCAATGGGTCATCGCCGCGCTCGGCGATTGCGGCATCGCCGCCTTTCCCGTCGAAGGGCGCGTCGGCATCTGGACGCGCGAAGGCGGGGTCGAGGCAAAGATCGGCGCGATCGGCGTTCGCGTGCGCCAATGGGTGACGCTGCACGGCTTTTCGGTCAATCTGGCGCCGGACCTGTCGCATTTCGGCGGAATCGTGCCGTGCGGCCTGCCCGAATTTCCCGTGACCAGCAGCCAATTGGTTGGAAAGACGATCGATTCTGCAACCTTTGACGCCGCCCTGGCGTTATCGGCTCCGGCGTTCCTGGGTGCGCTCAATGGCGCTGATACCAAATGCAGGCTTGAGGGGCGTCGGCATAGCGATTAATGTCCACTTCGGTTTGGGTATTAACGGCCGGCAAGGCCAGCCAAATCCTTTTTCTAGGGAGCTCTACATGCGTGCACTCATCTCCAAGGTCGTTACCGGTTCGATGATCGCCGGCGCCGCGCTGCTGGTTTCGGCCTGCGGCGGCAACACCGAAACGACGACCGAGAACACTGTCGTCACCGACCTGAACACGACCGATCCGATGATGGACGGCACCATGACCGACAACATGACCGCTGTTGACGGCTCGATGGACACCATGGGCAACGACGCCATGATGATGAACGACACCATGATGTCGAATGACATGATGATGTCGAACGAGATGACCACCAACGCGATGTAATCGCGTTGGCTGGCGCAACCGCGCCGGTCACTTGATATACGGGGGGGCCGTCCGCATTCGCGGGCGGCCCCTTTGTTTTCAGGTCATTATTTTCGGCGCCTCGCCGATCTGGCAGCCCGGCAAAGCGGGCAAACGCCAAAATTGCCCCTTTGTCCCCGCATCAAAAAGGCTTAACGCTTCGGCTTGCCCGTCAAGGGCGCGTGTCCGAGTGTCGAGGGGATGTGATGAAACTGGTGCGTATGATCGGCGGCATGGTCGCGGCCGCGACATTGGGCATGGCGGCAACGCCGGCAAGCGCGCAGTTCTATTTCAAGTCGAAATCGTTGGCGGGCGAACGCGTCAACGGCAGCGAACCGGGCATCGTCGGCATGGAACTGCCCGGCGCGACCCGTGAGGAGCTGGACGCCGCCATGGTCTGGAATCTGCGCGCGGCATTGAACGTCGCGGCGCTGCAATGCCAGTTCGAACCGACGCTGCTGACGCTGCGTAACTATAACGGCATTCTCAAGGATCACGAAACCGAGCTGGCCGCCAGCTTTGCCACACTGGGCAAATATTTTCGCCGCACCAACAAGACGGTCAAGGCGGGGCAGACGGCGTTCGACCAGTTCGGCACGCGCGTCTATTCGGGCTATTCGACCGTTTCCGCCCAGCGCATCTTCTGCCAGACGGCAGGCGATATCGGCGAGGATGCGATTCACACGCCGCGCGGCCAATTGCACGATGTCGCCGCCCGCCGCCTGCGAGAGCTTCGCAATTCGCTGACGGCATGGGGGGAACAGCAATTCCCCTATGGCGGCTATGCCTATACGCTCCAGAATTACCAGCCGCGCCTGCCCGACTTCGCCAATGAAAAATGCTGGCGCAAGGATGAGTGGCAGGTCCGCCGGTGCGGCCTGCTGGGCGCGGGCATCGCGGTGGCGTCGAACTGATCCCGCCTCAGGCGGGTCGGCGCAGCACTGCGCTCCACGCATAACCGCGATACAGCGGCCTGAACGTCAGGTTCAGGCCGCTGCCGCGCGCGGCAATCTCCAGCCATGTCTCAAGCCCGGCGCGCGGCGTCACGTCGAACCGGTTGAGCCATGCGAACAGCGCGGCACGAAACGGGGCCGGCAAGCCTTCCTGCTGCCCGAAATCGACGATGTGCAATGCGCCCCCCGGCGCCAGCGCATCGCACGCCGCGGCGATCGCGCCCTGCCAGTCGGGGATCATCGACAGCGTATAGCTCATGAAGATGCGATCGGCCGCTTCGATGCCGAACAAGGCCGACGCCGCCCAATCGGTCGCATCGCCCTTTGCCAGCGTGATGCGCGACGACAGGCCGGCGGCAGCGACCTTGGCCGACGCGGTGTCGAGCATCGCGGCCGAGATATCGAAGCCGTAACACCGCGCCTCGGGCCATTCCCGCGCCGCCAGGATCAGGTTGCGGCCGGTGCCACATCCCACCTCGACCACGCTGCCGCCAGGTGGCGGCGCCAGTTCCGCGATCAACCGGTCGCGGCCCAGCAGATAATATTTGCGCGTCAGGTCATAGATGTGCCGCTGCCCGGCATAAATCGCATCCATGCGGCGCGCATGGTCGGCGCCGCTCATCCCTTCAGGACATACAGGTGCACGCCGCCATAAATGGCCGATCGGTCGCGGCGCGTGAAATCGGCCGATTCGTCGGCGCGGTAATCCCAGCGGTCGAGGATCGCGTCGGGCACGCGACCCGGCAACAGGCTGGGTCCGGCGGCGGTGCGGAACAGCACGCGCGCGCCGGACTTGGCGGTCCGGGTGATCGCGCTCCACAGCCGCGTCAGCACCGCATCGGTCATCCAGTCCTGCGCGTCGAGCAGGATGTAGCGGTCGAGCGATCCGTCGGGCATCCCGTCCAGATAATCGCACATATTGGCATGGCGCACCTCCACCCGGTCGACGCGCTCGCGCACCACCGCGTGATTGGCGGGCTTGAGATAGGGCGGCAGCGGCGCTGCGGGTCCCTCGCCATAGCCGCGCCCGAACGCCTGCCATGCGAAATAATTGTCGTTGAGCGGGAAATCGCAGGCCAGTTTCTCCAGCCGGTGCCGCAACACCGCCGAAATCCCCTGCGGATCGTCACTGGCCAGCGCGTCATATTGCGCGGGCGGAATGCCCAGGCCGAACAGCGATGCGGGCTGATCGACCAGCCAGCGCACGAAACGGCGGTCGAAAACCGGCGCGAACCGCGTGCGGAAAATCTCGCGCTGTTCCTCGATCGTGCGGGCATTCAGCATCTCGCGCGGGTCCAGCCCGTGCAGGCGCGCGACCAGATGCGCCGCGCCGATGAACCCGCCCAGCAACCCCTTGCGATAAAAGCCCTTCTGGAACCCGCCGATGCGCCGCCGCCCGATCAGGTCGCGACCCTCCCAGTATCGCCGTGTCGTCTCGTCCAGATGCGGGCGCACGTAGCGACGATAGGCCTCGACATTTTCGGGCCGGTTCGCCTGACCGAAAAAGCGATGGAATGCCGCATGGTCGGGCAGATGCCGCGCCGCCGCCAGCTTGAGCCGGTTCAGCGCGATATGCGCGGTGTTCAGGTCGACCGCCGTGATCCGCTTGGGGTCGGCGGTCAGATAGGACAGGACGTTGCAACCGCCGCTGGCAATCGTCACGACATGGCAATCGGGCGTCATCGCCAGCGCTTCCAGATCGACTTCGGGATCTTCCCAGATCTGGGCATAGACCAGTCCGCGAAACGCAAAGGTGAATGTGCGCTCCAGCAGGCCCTGTCGGGTCAGATGCTCATGGCGATGCACCGCACCGCGGACGGCGCGATTGGCGGGTGCTTTTACAGGCGACAGCATGGACGCGCCTTAAGGGTCGGGTGTGACAATGCAGTGGCTTGTCGATGACGCGGCCGCGACAATCGCGCGACACGCTTCGGTCAATCGCGGCAATAACCCTCACCCGGCTTCACGACGAGACAATTCTGCTTGTCCGCCAGCCATTTCAGGCCGGTGGCCTGCCCGTCGCCCGCACGCAGCACATGCTCGCCGTCGGGGCGGGAAAACATGATGCCCTCCGCCGTCGCGATCCCGTCGAACACGCCCTTGTCATCAAGCGAATATTGCATGTCGAGCCGGTAGCGGCCCGGCGCATCGCCCGCCTCGATCACCAGGTTCAACCCCTCCACGCCGCGCCAGCGCCCGATCCAGCTGTCCGCGCGCGCAACGGCATTCGCCGGCGCGCCCGCAGCTTCGCCCTCGCCCTCGCCGGCCGGCAGTTCGACGACATTCCCCGCCAGTCCCGCACGATTTTCCGCCGCGCGCGCTTCATCGTCCGCCGCGGGCGTGGCGGGCTGTCCGCACGCCGCCAGCACGATCGTCAGGCCAAGGATGGTGGCGGGATATTTCATGGCTTTCTCCGTCGCAGCATGACCCAAGCTAGGCAATCCGGCAGCCCTCGGCTAGAGCGGCGACACTGCCGATCCTGGGAACCGAACGATGCGCCGCCCGATCTTCCTCGCCTCCGACCATGCCGCCGTCGATCTGAAGGCCGATCTTGCGGCATGGCTGCGCGATCAGGGGCATGATGTCCGCGATCTGGGTCCTGAAACCACCGATCGCGTCGACTATCCCGATTTCGGCTACAAGCTGGCGCGTGCGGTCGCCGACACGCCGGACGCCCTCGGCATCGCGTTGTGCGGGTCGGGCATCGGCATTTCGATCGCGGTCAACCGTGTCGCCGAATGCCGCTGCGCCCTGGTGGCGGAACCAGTGTCGGCGGCGCTGGCGCGTGAACATAACGACGCCAATGTGATCGCGATGGGCGCGCGGCTGGTGGGACCCGACATGGCGCGCGCCTGTGTCGCCGCGTTTCTCGACACGCCCTTTGCCGGCGGCCGCCATGCCGCGCGCGTGGCCAAGCTGGGCACCCCCGCCTAAGCCATCAGCCCGACGATCAGCGTCAGCAGCCCGAGGCCCGCCGACAGCGGCACGCGCAGCGACAGCCACCATCCGGGCGTCAGCCCCTTTCGCGCCAGCCGGAAATCGATCCACAGGCTGGCCCAGATCGCCAGCGCCAGCGCAATCAGCGACGGTCCCGGCCATGGCCAGCCGACTGCCCACGGCACCGCGCATGCCAGCGCGAACAGGCTGGGCACCACCGCCGCGCCATACAGCCATCCGGGCGCGCGCTCATGCCCGGCCGCTGCCAGGCCCCACCACAGGCCACCCAGAAAGCTCAGGATCAGGCTGGCATAGGCAAAGCCCAGCGCTTGTGCGGCGAACCCGAATGACGGCGCCACCAGCGGCACCGCAACCGCGGCGATCTGCGGCAGCAACCCTGCGAAGCCCAGCATCCGGACCAGCGGCGGAACCGTGGTCGCCAACGGCACCGACCGGTCTTTGGTCACCATGCGTTCATTCCCATCATCAACAGTGGCATTCGCGCGCGCGCGGCTTTAGAGAAACGGCGAAACGGGGCGGCTGTCCCCGCCCCCACTCGACTCGAAAGGTTCGGCGCATGAGCACCAATCCCCGCACCCTGTCGGATGTCCAGCCCGACGGTTTTTTCTCCCGCGCGCTGGAACAGGCCGATCCTGAGGTTTTCGCCGGCGTTTCGCATGAACTGGAGCGCGAACGCCACCAGATCGAACTGATCGCCAGCGAGAATATCGTGTCGAAGGCGGTGCTGGAGGCGCAGGGCAGCGTCTTCACCAACAAATATGCCGAGGGCTATCCCGGCAAGCGTTACTATCAGGGCTGCGCGCCGTCGGACGAGGTGGAGACGCTGGCGATCGAGCGCGCCAAGGCGATCTTCGGCTGCAACTTCGCCAACGTCCAGCCGCATTCGGGCGCGCAGGCCAATGGCGCGGTGATGCTGGCGCTGACCAAGCCGGGCGACACGATCCTGGGCATGAGCCTCGATGCGGGCGGCCACCTGACGCACGGCGCGCGCGCCGCGATGTCGGGCAAATGGTTCAACGCCGTGCAATATGGCGTCCGGCGCGAGGATCATCTGATCGACTTCGATCAGGTCGAGGCGCTGGCGAAAGAACACAGGCCCGCGCTCATCATCGCGGGCGGCTCGGCCTATCCGCGCCAGATTGATTTTGCCCGCTTCCGCGCGATCGCCGATGAAGTCGGCGCGACCTTCATGGTCGACATGGCGCATTTCGCCGGCATCGTTGCCGGTGGCCTGCACCCCACCCCCTTCGGCCATGCCCATGTCGTGACCACAACCACGCACAAGACGCTACGCGGACCGCGCGGCGGCATGATCCTGACCAATGACGAAGCGATCGCCAAGAAGATCAACTCGGCGGTGTTCCCCGGCCTTCAGGGCGGCCCGCTGATGCACGTCATCGCCGCCAAGGCGGTTGCGTTCGGCGAAGCGCTGCGTCCCGAATATAAAAGCTATATCGCCGCCGTCGTCGAAAACGCCCGCGTGCTGGCGGCGACGCTGGGAGAGCGTGGCGCGAACCTCGTCGCGGGCGGCACCGACACGCATCTGGCGCTGGTCGACCTGTCGCCGCTGGGCGTCACCGGCCGCGATGCTGACGAAGCGCTCGAGCGCGCCGCGATCACCTGCAACAAGAACGGCATTCCCTTCGACCCCCTGCCCCCGGTCAAGACCAGCGGCATCCGCGTCGGCAGCCCGGCGGGCACGACCCGCGGCTTCGGCCCGGCCGAGTTCCGCGAAGTCGGCAACATGATCGCCGATGTGCTCGACGGCCTCAAGGCAAAGGGCGAACATGGGGACCCTTCGGTCGAGGCGGACGTTCGGACCCGCGTGCGCGCGTTGTGCGAGCGCTTCCCCATCTATTGAGGTCGAACATGGACAAGATCGAAAAGCCGCTGGGCAAGAGCATGGCCAAATGGGCCGCGCTGGGCGCCGTTGTCGCCATTCCCGTGCCGTTTGTCGGGCCGATCATCGGCGCCGCGGCGGGCGCGGGCTATGCCTATTACAAGGGCAAAAAGAAGACGCCGGGCATCTGAATGCGCTGCCCCTTTTGCGGCCATGACGACAGCCAGGTAAAGGATAGCCGCCCGTCGGAAGACGGGTCGGCTATCCGCCGTCGGCGCCAGTGCACCGCCTGCGCCGCCCGCTTCACGACGTTCGAGCGCATCCAGCTTCGCGAACTCGTCGTCCTTAAATCCGAAGCCAATGCCAGCGAGCCGCGGCGCGAACCCTTCGACCGTGACAAGCTGCTACGGTCGGTCTCGATCGCCTGTCGCAAGCGCCCCATCGATCAGGTGCGGATCGAACAACTGGTCTCCGGCATCCAGCGCCAGCTCGAAACCGGCGGCGAGGGAGAAGTCAGTTCGACCCGGATCGGCGAAATGGTGATGGAAGGCCTCAAGGGCCTCGATTCAGTCGCCTATATCCGCTTCGCCAGTGTGTATAAGGACTTTCGCGAAGCCCGCGATTTCGAAGCGTTCGCCGGCAGCGTATCCGAAGTCGCACGCGGCTAACGCCGGCCCGCTCCTGCGTGCCAACCCTGCGTGATATTGCACCCCGGCCATTCGCTGCTAGTCAGACGGGATGGCGATCCAGGGGTCGCGAAAGGGAGAGTGCGCGTTGGCCGGTCGCGGAGCGAAACCGCTCACCTCATCGCCGGACGACCTCGCGCTGGGCGCTGCGGCGCGGTTCCAGCCGTCGCTGATGCGCTTCTTCAGGCGCCGGGTCGGCGATGTGGCGGAGGCGGAGGATCTGGTTCAGGACGTCTTCGTGCGCCTGGCGCAGCGCGGCGATCTGGACCAGGTCGAGCATCTGGGCGGCTATGTCTTCGAAGCCGCCGCCAATGTGCTGCGCGACCGGGATCGGCGACGAAAGGCGCGCGCGGCCGGTTTGCACGATCCTTATGATATCGAACAGCATGGCGGTGTGGATTTCGCCCCGGATCGCGTCCTTGATGGGCAGGAGCGCCTGCGCCTGGCAAGCGCGGCATTGCTGGAATTGCCGGAAAGGACGCGCCACGTGTTCCTGTTGCGCCGGGTCGAAGGTCTTCGATACCAGGAGATCGCATCGCGCTTCGGCATTTCCGTCAGCGCGGTGGAAAAACATGTCCAGCGCGCCATGGCGTTCCTGATCGAACGGTTGGGTGAGGCATGAAAGGCGGGCAACCCGATATCCTTGCGGGCATGTCCCCGGTGGAAGCGGCGGCCTATTGGCGGATGCGGCATGATCGCGGCATATTGTCGGGGCCGGACGCCGCGCGGTTCGAACACTGGATCGACGCCGATGCCGCCCATGCCCATGCCTGGCGACAGGCGCAGGGGCTGTGGGACTTGTTCGACCGGCCTGATGATCCGCATCTGGACGCAATGCGCGCCGCCGCGCTGGCCGATGGCACGCCCGCGCGGTCGGCCTTTGGCACGATCCGGGCGGGGGTGGCCGCGTCGCTTGCCCTTGCGCTGCTGGCGCTGGCATCCGACGGCGGGCGCGGGGTATCGGATATGGCTGAAACGGCGCAGGTCGCTGCCGCGGCCCAACCGCGACATTATCAAACCAGGCGGGGCGAACGGCTGAACGTCGTGCTACCGGACGAGACGTTGCTGACGCTCGACACCGATACGGCGGTGGAAGTGGTGTTCGAGGACCGGCGGCGAACCGTGCGGCTGACGCGCGGACAGGCGCTGTTCGAAGTCGCGAAGGACCCCCGGCGCCCCTTTACGGTCGAGGCCGGCGACCGGCGCGTCACCGCGCTGGGCACCACGTTCGATGTCGCGCTGAACGCGTCGGCCGTGGCCGTGATGCTGGTGGAGGGGCGCGTCGCCGTTACCGACGTCCGGCCGCCGGCCGCCGGCGTCCGCACCGTGGTCCTGCGGCCGGGTCAGGCCCTGACCGCCGGGCATGGCGGGCCGGCGCGGGTGAGGCCGGTGGATATCGAGGGCGCCTTGCTGTGGCGCGACGGACTGATCTCGCTGGAGGACGTGACGCTGGCGCACGCCGTGGGCCAGCTCAACCGCTATTCGTCGCGCCCGATGACGGTGCGCGATCCCGCCATCGCCGGACTGCGCGTCAGCGGCGTCTTTCGCACCGGTGCGCCCGAGCGGTTTGTGGCCAGCATTGCCGAGGTCCTGCCGGTTGCCGCACGACCAACGCGAACCGGCATCGAAATCGTCCCCGACGCCCACCCCGAACCTGCGGAAGCGCCGATATAATCCTTTTTGTCGGATTATTGGTGTGGGTTTTTCCATCCCCTGCGTCTTTTGAAATCAGGAGGCCATCAGAGCGCCGCCACAGGAAGGGGATTATGAGGACCACGATCAGCATTCGCGCGCTCGCTCTTGCCGGCATGGCCGTCGCGCCCATCTGGGCGACGCCCGCACTGGCCATGTCCGATGCCGTCCGCGGGACGATGATCGACATTCCGGCACAGGATCTTGGGTCCGCGCTGGTCTATCTGGGTCGTCAGACGGGGCAGGAAGTCGTGTTTGCACCCCAGCTCGTGGCCGGCAAGCGCGCCAGTCCGGTGCGCGGCAGGATGTCCGGCGAGGAAGCGGTCAGGCGCCTGTTGCGCGGAACCGGCCTGGCCGCGCGCGCGACTACCCAGGGCGGACTGGTCATCGAAGCCAGTCCGGCCCGCCTGTCGGCCCGGCCCGCCAGCGCCTTTTCCCTGCAGGATATGCCGCAAGGCAGCGACAACATGCCCCCCGCCGCCGAACCGGCGGTTGCCGACGCGCCGCAGGAGGACATCGTCGTCACCGGCATCCGTGCCAGCCTCAGTTCGGCACAGGCCCGCAAGCGCGATGCGGCTCAGATCGTCGATTCGATCGTTGCCCAGGACATCGGCAAGCTGCCCGATGTCAACGTGGCCGAAGCATTGCAGCGGATCACCGGCGTGCAGATCAGCCGCAACCAGGGCGAAGGCTCCGGCATCGCCATTCGCGGCCTGACGCAGGTTCGCACCGAGCTTGATGGCCGCTCGATCTTCACTTCCGGCGGGCGCACCTTGTCGTTCGAGGATGTGCCGTCGGAACTGCTGGCCGGGGCGGATGTCTACAAAAGCCCGACCGCTGACCAGATCGAAGGGGGCATTGGCGGGCTGGTCAACCTCAGGCTCAGGAAGCCGCTGGACTTTGACGGGTTCGAAGCGGCTGCACAGGCGCGCGCGACCTATTACGACTTTGCCGACCGGGCCGCGCCACAGGTTTCCGCCCTGATAAGCAATCGTTGGGATACCGGCATCGGCGAGATCGGCGTGCTGTTGTCGGGCGCGTATCAGCACACCAATTTCCGCAGCGACTTCAACGCGGTCGAGCCCTTCAACCTGCGCCGTGACCTGGTCGACCTGAACGGTAACGGCGTGCCGGGTGAAGAGGCCGACGCAATCTTTGCCCCCGGCGGCGGCGGCGTGCGGTCGGAACAGGGAACGCGTGACCGATACGGCGCCAACCTGGCGATCCAGTGGCGCCCCAGCGACTCGCTCGAACTCTATGTCGACGGTCTCTACTCGCTGTATGAAATCGGCTCGAACACCAGCCTGTTCTATGCACTGGGCAACTCGGCCGATCCGGACGACATGCAGGCTGGCGGCGACTTTACGGTGGTGGAGGGCACCAACAGCTTCCAGTCGGGCACATGGCGCAATGTCCGGCTGCAGCAAAGCACCTATACAGACCGCCGCGAATCGCAGACGTGGCAGCTTGCCGGCGGTTTCCGCTGGGAACGCGATGCAGTGAAATGGCGCACCGACCTGTCCTATACCGACGCGCGCACCGATACCGCCTATCGCTCGTTGTCGTTCCGCGGATTCACGCCGACGCTGACGCAGGACCTGTCGGGCGGTTTCGCCTCGCTGGAGACCGGCGGCATCGACCTGACCGATCCGGCCCGCTTCACCTATGACAACGCCTCGGAATATATCTCCAGCAATTCCGGTTCGGAGGTCGCGGTGCAGAGCGATGCCGAGTTCGAGATCGACGGCGGCTTTCTGAAAAAGGTGAAGATCGGCGTTCGCTATGCCGATCGCGGTGCGGTCGACGGCAATGTCTATGTCTTCAACGACCTGACCGACTTCCCTGCATCCTTCTATCCCGGCGGGGTCGGCACGGCGGATCTGGACCTGTTCCGGCGCGGCACGTATCGCGACCGTGTCAACGTGCCCCAGCGTTTCCTGGCCCCGCCGCTTGGGGCGGTCGAGGATTTCCAGCAGGTGCGCGACGCGTTCGGTCTGCCCTCAGGGGAGCCGCAACTTTCGCCGCTGACGCAGTTCGACCTTTCCGAACGAACCGGCGCGCTCTACATCACGGGTGACTATGGCTTTGATGTCGGCACGGTTCGCATCACCGGCAATGCCGGCGTGCGCGTCATCCGCACCCAGGTCAGCACCACCGGTTTCCAGGTGGCGGAAGGCGGCGGCTTTGCGCCGCTCAGCGTTGGCGGCACCTATGTCAGCGCGCTGCCCAACTTCAACATCCGCGCCGACCTGACCGACCGGCTGACGCTGCGCGGGGCCGCCTCGCGCGGGTTGACGCGACCGAACTTCACCGACTTGTCGCCCTCGCTGGCGGTCGACTATCTGTTCCTCACCGGATCGGCAGGCAACCCGGCACTCGGCCCGCTGACCGCCGACCAGTTCGACATATCGCTCGAATATTATCTGTCGCGCACCAGCCTGATCTATGCTGCCGGGTTCATGAAAAATGTCGACGGCTTCATCACCAATGTGATCGGCAACGAGGTCATCAACGGGCAGGTGTTCGAAATCCGCCGGCCCCAGAACGGCGAAAGCGGCGAAATCCGGGGTTTCGAACTCGGCTGGAACCAGTTTCTGGACTTTCTGCCCGGACCGCTCGATGGCCTCGGTTTCCAGGCGAACTACACCTATGTCGACAGCGAGGCGCCCGGCCCGCTGGCCGGGCAGACCGTCCCACTGGAGGGGCTGTCACGACACAGCTTCAACCTGATCGGTCTGTATGAAAAAGGCCCGCTGTCGATGCGCGTGGCCTATAACTGGCGCGACGCTTTCGTGGCGACCACGGCGGGGCCGGGCTCAGGCTCCAACCCGATCTATAATGACGGCGGCGGCGTGCTCGACGCCTCGGTCAACTTCGATGTGACCGACAACCTGTCCGTCACCATTGACGGCGCCAACCTGACCCGGACCCCTACCGTCACCTATTTCGGGGAAACATTCCGCCCGCGCGAGAATTCGGTGACCGACCGCCGCATCAGCGCCGGTATCCGGGCACGGTTCTGAAATGACGGTGACGAAGCACGCCGCGCGGCCGCGCTTTCGCCGCCGCATCGCGCTTGCCATGCTGGCGCTGGGCGCGCCGGCCATGGCGGAGGAAGTGCCGTTCAATACCGACTGGCGATTCCACCGCGACGGGCAGGCGTTCGATCCTGCCCGCGCAGAGACGGTCGCCCTGCCGCACACCGCCCGGCTGGAGCCGCGCGTGGTAAACGACCAGTGGCAGGGCGACGCCTGGTATGTCCGCGCCTTCGAAGCGCCGCCGGCATGGCGCGACAAGACGGTGATGCTGCGTTTTGAAGCGGCGATGAACGTGGCCGATGTCTGGATCAACGATCGCCACGTCGCGCGGCACCTGGGCGGCTATCTGCCATTCACCGTCGACCTGACGCCGCATTTGTCGATCGGCGGATCGAACGTGGTGCGGGTGCGGCTGGACAATCGCGACAACCCCGTCACCGGGCCAAAGCCGCTCGATCAACTCGACTTCAACACTTATGGCGGCCTGTATCGCGGGGTCACGCTCATGGTGAAGCCGCCCGTTCACCTGAGCGACGAGATGCTGGCCGACCGGGTGGCCGGCGGCGGGCTGTTCGTCACCTATCCCGATGTTTCGGTCGACAGCGCCACGGTCGCGCTGGCCGCCGACGTGCGAAACGCCGGCACGGTTGCGGCGACCGCGACGGTCACGCACCGGCTCTACAACGGCGATCGGCTGGTGGCCGAAAGCACCGCGTCACGGCCGGTCGCGGCGGGCGCGTATCAGCGCGACGAACAACGGCTGTCGGTCGCCGTCCCGCGCCTGTGGTCGCCGACGTCGCCCAATCTCTATCGGTTGGTGACGAGCGTTGGCGACGGCGTTCACGCACCCGACGTGACCGAACGGCGGATCGGTATCCGGACGCTGGCCATCACGCGCAACGGTTTCGCGATCAACGGCAAGCGCATGTTCCTGCGCGGCGTCAACCGGCACCAGGAATATCCCTATGTCGGCTATGCGCTGTCGCCCCAGGCGGATCGCCGCGACGCCCGGCGCATCAAGGAAGCCGGTTTCGACTATGTCCGGCTGTCGCACTACCCGCAATCGCGCGCGTTCATGGACGCCGCGGACGAACTGGGGCTGGTGCTGGTCGACGCGATCCCGTCATGGCAGTTCAGAAATCCCGACCCGGCGTTTCGCGAACAGGTGATGCGAACCTGCCGCGACATGATCCGGCGCGACCGCAACCATGCCAGCGTCATGGCCTGGGAATGCTCGCTCAACGAAACCGAAATGCCGGTCGAAATGGTTCGGGCGTTCGACCGCATTGTCCATGCCGAATATCCCGGCGATCAGGCCTGGTCGGCCGGCTGGCAGAATGACGGCTACGACATCTATCTCCAGGCGCGCCAGCATCGGCTTCAGCATTATACCCCGCCCGACCGGCCCTATATCGTCTCCGAATATGGGGACTGGGAATATTACGCCCAGAATGCGGGCTTCGCGCAGGATAGCTGGGGCGACTTGAAGGAAGAGGTTCGCACCTCGCGCCAGGCGCTGTCGGCGGGTGAGGCGCGCCTTTTGCAACAGGCGACCAACGTTCAGGAAGCGCATGACGACAACCTGTCCACCCCGGCCTTCGCCGATGGATACTGGGTCATGTTCGATTATAATCGCGGCTATGCCGACGATCTCGAACTGTCGGGGGTGATGAGCCTCGAGCGACTGCCCAAATACGCCTATTGGTTCTTTCGCTCCCAACGCGACGCCGACGAACCGGCGATCGGCTATGACGGCGGGCCGATGGTCAGGATCGCCAGCGACTGGACCGCCGCATCGACGCCGAACGTCCGCGTCTTTACCAACGCCGAAGAGGTCGCGCTGAGCCTCAACGGCCGCGTGATCGCACGACGCCGGCCCGAGCGCGACCGGATCAGCGGACGCATCGCCCACCCTCCCGTCCGGTTTTTCACTGGCGGCTTCGCGCCCGGCACGCTGGAAGCAATCGCCTATATCGGCGGTCGCGAAGTGGCCCGCCACGCCGTCACCACCGCTGGTCCGGCGGCAGGGCTGTGCGTTGCGCTGGATGACGGGGGCGTTCCCGCCGGCGCGCGCGACCTGCTGTTCCTGCGCGCGCGCGTTATCGACCAGGCGGGTGTGACCGTGCCGACAGCGCGCGACCGGGTTCGCTTCACCGCCGGCGATGGATGGGAAATCGTCGGCTCTGCCGAATCGGATGCGGAATCGGGCATCGCCTCCGTCCTGGTGCGCGCGCCCGAAAATGGCGGCACGGGCAGCTTTTCGGCCGTCAGCGTGGACGGCGCTCTGGAAACCACGGGCTGCGACCCGGCATAAGGGGGCTGGATATGGAACTGGCGCGTTGTCTGCTGCTGGGTTGGCTGGTCATGCTGGCCCAGGTCGCCTTCCCCGTCCCCGCAAATGCACAGCGCCTCGATCTGACGCAGGACTGGCGCTTTCACCGCGGGGAAGCGATGGGCGCCGACGCGGTCGCATTCGACGACGATGACTGGAAACGGGTATCGGTGCCGCATGACTGGGCGATCATGGACCGGCCGGACGGCACGCCGCCCTTTGACCCGGCTGCCGCCGGTGGTCAGGATTCGGGGTATCTGCCCGGCGGCATCGGCTGGTATCGCCGGGTCGTCACGCTGGATGCCGCAGCCGCAGCGCGCGTCGCGCGCCTCGCGTTCGAAGCGGTCTATATGGATGCTCGGGTCTGGGTGAACGGCAAGCAGCTCGCGCACCACGCCTATGGCTACAGTGCATTCGCGATCGACCTGACCGGCGTGCTGAAGCCCGGCCGCAACGTGATTGCAGTGCGCGTGAACCATCAGGACCCGTCGTCGCGCTGGTATGCGGGATCGGGGATCATCCGCCCGGTTCATCTGGAACTGCTCGATCCCGTACACATGGACCGCGACGGGTTGTTCATCACCACGCCTGTGGCCACCGCCGAACATGGGGAGGTGTCGGTTGAAACCCCGGTCCGCAACCGAGGCGACACCGCGACAACGGTCGAGCTGTTCTCGGCGATCGTCGACGGCAATGGCCGCAACGTGGCTGAAATGACCGACAGTCGGCGGGTCGATGCCGGTGGCGTCGTTTCGTTCCGGCAACGGCTTGCCATCGCGCGCCCGAACCTGTGGTCGCCCGACACGCCCGATCTCTACCACCTGCGTCAAACAGTAAGCGTCGCCGGCCGTCCGCTCGACACGCGCACCACGCGCTTTGGCATCCGCCACGTTACCTTCGATGCGAAGGGCGGCCTGCGCGTCAACGGGGAGGCTGTGCTGCTGCGCGGCGGCAATATCCATCACGACAATTATATGCTGGGCGCCGCCGGATGGCCCGACGCCGACCGGCGGAAGGTCGCGGTGATGAAAGCCGCCGGCTACAACGCCATCCGCAGCGCGCATAACCCCGCCAGCCAGGCGACGCTGGACGCCGCCGACGCGCTTGGGATGCTGGTGATCGACGAAGCGTTCGACATGTGGAACCA
>NZ_DATJLI010000016.1:0-4058 GCF_035490575.1 Sphingomonas sp.
GGTCATGCTGATGAGCGGGCTGATGATCTTCAACGCGCATCCGCGGCTCTATTGGGGCAGCTATGGCGCCAATCCCGACCGGCCGTGGCTCGTCATCGGCGCGCAAGGAGAGCGCGGCTTCGTGCGGGTCGGGCCGGTCGAAGTCACGACGACCGGCGTCCTCGGCCGCTACAGCGAACCCGACGGCACGCTCCGCAATCGCGCCTTTCCCTATTGGGCGACGATTCCGTCGACCTACAATCTCGCGCTTTCGCGGCGCTGGCACCTTCTGTTCGCGTGGCTGCTGTCGCTGTCGCTGCTCTTCTACATGCTCTGGTCGCTGTGGAACCGGCACATACAGCGCGACCTGCGGATCAGCCGCGCCGAACTCGCGCCCCGCCATCTGTGGCACGACATCAAGGATCACGCGCGGCTGCGCTTTCCGACCGGTCCCGCCGCGCTCAGCTACAACATCCTGCAGAAACTTTCCTACGTCGGCGTCATCTTCGTGCTGCTGCCCGCGATCATCCTTAGCGGGCTGACGCTGTCGCCGGGGATGGACGCGGCATGGCCGTGGCTGCTCGACCTGTTCGGCGGGCGGCAGTCGGCGCGTTCGGTCCATTTCATCGCGATGGTGCTGCTGGTCGTGTTTTTCGTCGTCCACATGGTGATGGTGCTGCTGGCCGGGCCGCTCAATGAGGTGCGCTCGATGATCACCGGTCGATATCGGCTGCCGAAAGAAAAGGAGACCGGCCGATGATGCTGCCCCGCCGCCGCTTCCTCAGCGGCGTCGCCGCCGGCGCGGGCGGGCTCGTGCTTGCCGGGTGCGACCGGCTGACCGACAGCGAAGCGTTCCGCCCCGTCCTGCTCTCGGGCGAGCGGCTGAACTATGCTTCGCAACGCCTGTGGCTGCGCGACGACACGCTCGCGCGCGAATATGCGCCGTCGGAGATGAGCCCGGTGTTCCGGGCCAATGGCAATACGATGCCCCAAGGCGAGGACTATGCGAGGCATCTCGCGAGCCGCTTCGCCGACTGGCGACTGGTGGTCGATGGCATGGTCGCGCGTCCGCTGGGCGTGAGCCTGGCCCAGCTTCACGCGATGCCGGCCCGCGAACAGATCACCCGTCACGACTGCGTCGAGGGCTGGAGTGCGATCGGCAAATGGACCGGGCCGCGCGTTTCCGCCTTGCTCGCGATGGCGGGCATATTGTCCGACGCGCGCTATATCGTCTTTCATTGCGCCGACAGTTTCGGTGCGAACCGCTATTATGAATCGATCGATCTGCGCGACGCCATGCACCCGCAGACGATCCTCGCCCACACGATGAACGACCAGCCGCTACCCGTGGCGCATGGTGCGCCGATCCGCCTTCGGGTGGAACGCCAGCTCGGCTATAAGCAGGCGAAATACGTCATGCGGATCGAAGCCAGGAACACGCTGGAGGGCATTGGCCGGGGACGCGGCGGCTATTGGGAGGATCACGTCCTTTACGATTGGTATGCGGGGATCTGAGCCATGAGTTTCAAGCTTCTATGCGCCCTTGCCTCCGCGTTGGCGCTGCCGGCTTGTGGTGCGGGCAGTCAGCCCGTGTCCGAGGCAGAAGCCGAGACGGCCGTTCAAACTACCTCGCCCGGCGACCCGGCCCGCCCGGTGGTTGTGGAACTCTTCCAGAGTCAGGGATGCTCGAGCTGCCCACCCGCAATCGCCAATGTCAATGCGATCGCCGACCGCCCCGATGTCCTCGCGCTCACCTTCGCCGTCACTTATTGGGACCGGTTGGGTTGGAAGGACACGTTCGCCGACCCGGCCTTTACCGACCGGCAGTGGAAATATGCCCGCGCGGGCGGCCGACCCAACGTCTTCACGCCGCAGGTGATCGTCAACGGCCGGACCTCCATTGTCGGCGCGCGGCGCGCGCAACTCGACGAAGCCCTGCGCGCGACACGCCCCCTGACCGGCAGCCCACGTATCGACGGCGACGCTGACAAGGTGGTGGTCCATGTGGGCCGGACGAGCGAACCGGCAACGGTGTGGCTGGTCCGGTTCGATCCGCGATCGCAACAGGTCGCGATCGGCAATGGCGAGAATGGCGGCCGTACCATCGCGCACAGGAACGTCGTGCGCCAGCTTGTCCGTCTGGGCCGCTGGACGGGAACCGAAATGCGTTTCACCCTTCCTGCCTCGCCTGCCCGCAATCTCACAAATGCGGTGCTGGTGCAGGGGGGCGAGGCCGGCCCGATCATCGCCGCGCGCCGGTTCTGACCCGCCGACCGTCGTAACCTTTCGTGCCCTGCGCGCGAATAGCGAGGAGCACGCCCGCTTTTCTCCCGTTTCGAGGTATCGTGATGCATAGATTATTGCCCTTCGCCGCTCCCGTGATCGCCATCGCCGCTGCCGCGGCACCAGCGCAAGCAGCGACATTGAAGGCGTTCGATCAGAAGGCGTTCGCGGCCGCGCAGGCCGCAGGCAAGCCGATACTGGTGGAAGTTCACGCGCCCTGGTGCCCGGTATGCCGCGCGCAGGGCAAGGTGCTCGCCAAGCTGACCGCCAACGCCGCGTTTGACAACCTCATCATCTTCCGAATCGATTACGATACTCAAAAGGCGCTCTGGCAGCGGTTCGGGGCACAGAAACAGTCCACGCTGATCGCCTTTCGCGGCGAGCGAGAAACCGATCGGCTGTCGTACCAGTCGGACGAACGCCGGATCGCCGCATTGCTCGCGGCAACGCGCGGCTGACAAGGTGGACAGCACACTCAATCCCGCGCTCGGCTTTGCCGCCGGAGCGCTGACGATCCTGTCCCCCTGTGTCCTGCCGCTGATCCCGATCGTGCTTGGCAGCGCCGCGCAAGCGCATCGCCTTGGGCCGTTCGCGCTCGCGGGCGGGTTGGTCGCCAGCTTCACGGCCGTCGGGTTCGGCCTCGCTACGGTGGGAAGCGCAATCGGCATCGACGCGGAGGCGCTGCGCTATTCCGGCGCCGCGCTACTCGGGCTGTTTGGTCTCGCGCTGCTGGTTCCGCAGGCGCGCATGGCGCTTGAAGCCGCCGCCGCGCCCGCTGCCCGCTGGGCCGGGGCCCGGCAGAACGGACTGGAGACACATGGCTTGGCCGGTCAGGCGGCGATCGGTGCCCTGCTCGGGATCGTGTGGAGCCCATGCGTCGGGCCGACGCTCGGTGCCGCCACTGTCCTTGCCGCTGACGGTCAGAGCCTCGGCGCGGCCGCAGCCGTGATGTTCTCGTTCGGGCTTGGCATCGCCAGCATCATGCTTGCCATCGCGCTTGCCGGCCGGGCTGTGATGACGCGATGGCGTTCGCGTTTGCTGCACGCCGGTGATGCCGGCCGCCGTCTCCTGGGTGCGCTGCTCCTTATTATCGCCGTGGCGATCGGAACCGGCTTCGATCGGGCGATCGAAGCGGTCATCCTCGACCATTCGCCCGACTGGCTGATCAGCGCCAGCACCGCATTCTAAAACACCAGCCTTGTAAGCCTGGTGATGACGGGGCATCATCCTTCCGGCCACCGCCACGTTGATGCGCCTCAGCGGTCCTAGACGGTCGCGGCTACCCACTCGTGGAGCCTGTGATCGATCGCAGCGTGGCTGCGTCGTCGTCCAACGCGGACTTATCTGCACAAAACGAGGCGAGGTTGCCCGGACCACGGTGGGAGGACCCGCCCGCATCTACAGGGCGGGCCAGCGATTTCACCAGGGCGTCTCGCCGTTCGGTTCGATAAAGCGGCCAGCTTCCTCGCCGCCAAGTGCATAACTAACCGGAAGCCGCGCCCCCTCTTCGGGCGTCATGAAGCCGGTGTGCCCGGTCAGGTCGGTCTTCACATAGCCGGGGGCCACCGAGCTGATGACGATCCCACTGTCCTGCAACTCAGCGGCCAGCTGCACCGTCAGCATGTTCACCGCGGCCTTGGACGCACCGTAACCGATCAGCTTTTGGTTGCCGATGGCCCGCATCGGCTGACCACAACGCGCGTTGCCGAGCGGGCCGGGGTCTCGGTCGGGACCATGTACCAGTATTTCCCGCACAAGCTGAGCCACTCATCGAGGGGTCGGCCGGTATAGCCAAG
>NZ_DATJLI010000017.1:0-2466 GCF_035490575.1 Sphingomonas sp.
CGCGATCGCCCCGCCCGCCAGGCTCAGCACCGTGACCCACAGCAGCATCGACCCTTCGTGATTGCCCCATGCGCCGGCGATCTTGTAGATCATCGGCTTGGCCGAATGGCTGTTCTGCGCGACCAGCAGCACCGACATGTCGGATCGCATGAACACCAGGATCAGCAGCGCAAAGGCAAGCGCGGCCAGCAGCCCCTGCGCCACCGCCGCCGGGCGGACGCCGCCCATCAGTTGCGCGGCGGCATCGGGTCCGCGCGTGACCAGTCCGCCCAACGCAAGCCCCAGTTGCAGCAGTGCCAGCGCCGCGGCGAGCCACAGCGCGGCCAGACCCGCCTCGGCGATCATGGCTCCAGCGTCTCGGCAGCGGCCATCCGCCCCGCCATTTCGGGGGGCATGTAACGCTCGTCATGCTTGGCGAGCAGATTGTCGGCGGCAAAGCTGCCATCGGCGCGGAATTGCCCTTCGGCCACGACACCCGATCCTTCCTTGAACAGATCGGGGGCAATGCCGCTGAACGTCACGGGCACGGCCGCCTTGCCGTCGGTCACGGTGAAGGCGATCGACACGCCGTCACCCTGCCGCTCGATTGAGCCTTGCTCGACCATGCCGCCCAGGCGCACCGCGCGACCGACCGGCGGGGCCTTGCCCGCGACATCGGCGGGGGCGTAGAAGAACGCGGCCTCCTCCTGCAATGCCGACAGCGCGAGTGCGCTGGCGCCCATCACAGCGGCCAGCCCCAGCGCGACCAGCGCGAGGCGTTGATGCTTTGCCTTCATTTGCGGCGCAGCGCGTCTGCCGCGCGCTCCGCCCGGCGCATCGACCACCAGCTATGGCCGAGGATGCCCGCCGTCGCCAGCGCGGTGATGCCATAAGCGGCCCAGACGAATGCCCAGTGGTTCATGCCGCCGCCATCCGGCGCATCCGCGCCTCCACCTTGCCCGCCGCCAGCAGCGCGCGCATCCGCATCAACACGATCCCGCCGAACAGCAGGGTAAAGCCCGTCAGCGTGATCGGCAGCGGCCACAGGATCGAATTGTCGATGGTCGATCGCGTCAGCCCGATGCTCTGCCCTTGATGCAGCGTGTTCCACCACACGACCGAATAACGGATGATCGGCAGCAGCACCGTCCCGGCCAATCCGAACAGCGCCGGGATGCGCCCGTCGCCGCCGCGCTGTGCATCGGCACGGGTCAGCGCGATATACGCCAGATAGACAAAGAACAGCAGCAGCATCGACGTCAGCCGCCCGTCCCATTGCCACCATGTGCCCCAGGTCGGCCGACCCCAGATCGACCCCGTGACCAGACACACTGCCGCGAACAGCGCCCCCGGCACCGCGCACGCGCGCGCCGACAGCGCCGCCAGCGGGTGGCGCCACACCAGATAGGCGATGCTGCCGATGGCGACCCCCGACCAGCCGCCCATGCCCAGCCATGCGGCGGGAACGTGAAGATAGATGATGCGAACACTGTCACCCTGAAGGTAATCGGGCGGCGTCAGCACCAGCCCGGCCCATGCGCCAAAGATCGACAGCGCCAGACCGACGACGACCAGCATCGGCGTCAACGGCCGTGCGATCTTCAGAAACCGGGCGGGATTGGCATAAGCGTGCAGCACGATGCGGCGTTCTTAATCATCCCCGCGACGAAACGCCACTGTTCGAACAACGGTTTGCGCGTTGCCCCCTTCCCGCCCCGCCGCTACACGTCCGGCCATGCTCAAGCTCATTCTAGGCAACAAGGCCTATAGCTCATGGTCGCTGCGCGGTTGGCTGGCCGCCAAGCATTCGGGCCTGCCCTTCGACGAAGTGGTCGTCCCGCTTTACGACGCCGAATGGGACGCAAGGCGGGAGGGCGACGAATTCGCGCCGTCGTCGGGCAAGGTGCCGATCCTGTGGGACGGCGACGATGTGGTCGTGTGGGACAGCCTGGCGATCATCGAGTTCTTCAACGAAAAGACCGGCGACGGCCGTTATTGGCCGACCGACCCCGGCGCGCGCGCAATGGCGCGGTCGATGGCGGCGGAAATGCACTCCAGCTATGCGGCCCTTCGCCGCAAGCACCCGATGAACGTGCGACAGGTCTATGAACCGACGCGTCCCGACGACGATGTGCTGATCGACCTGAGCCGCATCATGGAATTATGGGCACAGGCACGCGCGCGTTTCGGCGGCGACGGCGATTTCCTGTTCGGCAAATGGAGCGCCGCCGACATGATGTTCGCGCCGGTGGTGACACGCATCATCACCTATTCGCTGCCGGTCGCACGCTTTGCCACCGGCTATATCGGCGCGGTGATCGCCCATCCGCACATGCAGGACTGGATCGCCGGCGCGCAGGAAGAAGACTGGGTGCTGGAACAATATGAGCGTGAGCCGCTGAGCGCCTAATCCTCCTCGAACGGCGTGCCATTGCGGCGGGCGAAGCGCGTGCCGTCGAACAGGTGAAGGTCGATGTCGGGGTAATG
>NZ_DATJLI010000018.1:0-24640 GCF_035490575.1 Sphingomonas sp.
GACGCGACCCATGCCGCGCTGCGCCGCCACGCTGCCGACACCGTCGTCAGCGCGCCCGACGAAACCAGCTCGCACCTGTTCCTGCGCGACTGGGCCGCCTATCCGGCAGCCACCCGTGCCCGGATCGGGCAGCTCAACGTGCACAGCTATGGCAACGTCCACCAGACCGCCGTGCGCGACATCGCGCGCAGCAGCGGCATCCGGTTGTGGATGAGCGAGAACGACACGCCGCTGTCGAAAGACCCCGAACAGTTCGACGGCATGAACTCGGCGCTCGCCTTTGCCGAACATGTGGTCGGCGACCTGAAACGGCTGGAACCCGCGGCCTGGATATTCTGGCAGGCTGTCGAAAATATCAGCGGCGGGTCGGCGGGCGGGGGATCGAACTGGGGCCTGTTGAAAACCGATCTCCGCGCCCCGGCACAGGGTCCGCACACCGTCCATGTGACTCGCAAATACTGGGCGATGGCGCACTTCAGCCGCTATATCCGCCCCGGATATCGGCTGATCCGCGTCGATGACCATGACAGCGTGGCCGCTCTGTCACCTGATGGGGGCACGCTGGCGATCGTTCACGTCAATGGCGGGATTTCACCGCGACGACTGATGCTGCCCCAGGGATGGGGCGGGTCAATGGTCGTGACCAATGCGGATCGAGTGGTTTCGTGCGCGCCGGGCGCGACGGTGCCGCCCCGGTCGATTGCCAGCTTCACGCTGACGCGCGGCGGCTCGCCCGGAGAGCGGGCGTGTCATGATCGAACGCCGAAACGAGCGGCGGCACATAAATAATACAATTCATCGATTATCAGGCTTCCGCCCGCTTCCCAAATCTGTTTTAACTCCGATTCGGATTTGTCCGACAAAACGGATGAGCCGTAATTGGGGGAGGATATTCAATGCGTAGAATCGTGTTGATGACGGGTGGTGCGATGGCGGCAATGATGGCGTCGGGCGCGTCGGCGCAGACGCAGGATGCCCCCGCAACGCCGCCCGCAAACGAAGAAATCGTCGTTACCGGCATTCGCGCGTCGCTGCGCTCGGCCCAGGCGCTGAAGCGTGACTCCGACTCGATACTCGATGCGATCGTGGCCGAGGATATCGGCAAATTGCCGGACAACAATGCTAGCGAAGCACTGGCGCGCGTCACCGGCGTGCAGGTTTCACGCTATAATGACGAAGCCAATCAGGTCCTGATCCGCGGCCTGCCCGATGTGACCACCACGTTCAACGGCCGCGAATTGTTCACTGCCGAAAACCGCTTCGTCCAGCTTCAGGATTTCCCCGCCGGCGCGCTCGCCGCGCTTGAGGTCTACAAGTCGGGAACCTCGGACCTGATCGAACCGGGCCTTGCCGGTCTGGTCAATGTGCGCTCGCGGCGGCCCTTCGACTTCAAGGGGTTCGAGATCGCCGGCGGCATCCGCGGCGCGTATAACGAGCAGGCGGACAAGGTCGACCCGATCGGCAACATCCTCATCACCGACCGCTGGGACACCGGCATCGGGGAGATCGGCGCGCTCGTCAATTTCGCCTATACCCAGGCGCATTATCGCAACGCCGTTCGCTACAACGAAGCCGTCATCGGCGCGCCCGATCGCGGCAACGACAATCCCGACGACGACATTCCGGTGACGACCACCGGTGTCGGCAACAGCTTTCGCTTTCCCGAATCGATCGGCAATTTCTACAGCCGCGGCAAGCGCTGGCGTCCATCGGTCAACGGTACGCTGCAATGGCGCCCCAATGCCGAACTCGAAGTCTATGCCGAGGGTATCTGGCAGGCCTACCGCGCCGAACAGTCGAACGAATGGTTCAACGTCAATCTGGCGCGCGCCGCACCGGACGGAACGCTGCCCGTGCTGAGCAACGTCGTGCTGGCCGAAGGAGAAGCCGACAAGGCCGTCAGCCTGACCAAGACCGGCGGCTATCCGGCGGAGATGTATCGATCGACCAACAATGACCGGACCGACACCTATCAGGGGGCGTTCGGCTTTGACTGGCGAATGAACCGGGCGCGGCTGCGGTCGGATTTCGCCTATACCTACAGCGTCTATACCGCGTCGGAATACAGCCTCGATTCGCAGTTCGCCGGCGCGCCCACCGTCAATGCCGAATTCGATGTCAATGGATCGAGCGCATTCGATCTGGGCGGCTATGACGCGATGGACCCGGCCAACTATATCTGGCGCGGATTCTATGATCGCCAGTATCGCGCCACCGGCGATGGCATTCAGTGGCGCACCGACCTGGAACTCGACACCGATCTGGACTGGCTGCCCCGGCTGGATTTCGGGCTGCGCTGGACCGACCGGACAGGCTCGCTGCGGCAGGGCAATCGCTATGCCTATACGCCGTCGCTGAACATCCGGCTGGACGATATCGGGCTGGGCGGGCTTGAGGTGGTGACCGACGGTTTCCGCGGCGACGAACAGCGCTTCCGCAACTGGTTGATGCCGTCGCGCGAATCCATCCGCGACAATTTCGACGGCCTTCGCGAACGCTCGCTGGCGGCCTTGCAGCAACTGGTCCTGCTCAACCCGACCGACCAGGGTTTTGCCGATCAGCTTCAGCGGTTCAGCACCGTCGACGTGCCGGTCGATCCGCTGGGCGGCTTCCGGGCGCATGAGGCATCCTATTCCGCCTATGCCCAGGGCCATTATGATTTCGCGCTTGGCGGGATCGAGATCGACGGCACATTCGGTGTCCGTCTGGTCAACACCAATGGCCGCTATACCGGCGCCAGCCGCCTGGTCAGCCCGGACGGATCGGTAAGCTTTGTCGAGGAAACCAACCGGCAGAATTATGTCGATGTGCTGCCGTCGGTCGCCGCGCGGATCCGCTTCACGCCCGAACTTCAAATGCGCCTTGCTTACAACCAGACGCGCACGCGGCCCAGTTTCGGCCAGTTGAACCCCGGTTTCAACATCACCTTCAACGATCAGTCGGGCGGCGGTTCGAACCAGATCTACGATGCGTTCGGCAGCGGCGGGAACCCCGACCTGCAACCGCTGACGTCCAAGAATTATGACGCGACGCTGGAATATTATTTCGCGGACAACGGGTCAGCGTCGGTCGCTGTATTCTACCGCGACCTGTTCGGCTTCATCAGCAACTATACCCGCGACGTGCAGGACCCGGTCTATGGCCTGCTGCAACTTACCCGCCCCGAAAACGCCGGCGCCGGTGAGGTGAAGGGCGTGGAGGCCAGCTTCCAGACCTTTTTCGACTTCCTGCCCGGCCTTTTGTCGGGATTGGGGGTCCAGGCAAACGCGACCTATCTCGACGGCAAGAACGCGCTGCCGACCGCATTGGGCGAGGATGCGCCGCTGGTGCGGATTCCCGGCGTGTCGGAATGGACCTATAATCTGACGGCGTTCTACGAAAAAGGACCGATATCGACGCGCCTGTCCTACAATCGCCGTTCGGATTTCGTGAACAACTACAACCGCAATCCCAACGAGGAGCAATATACCGGCGAAGCGACACGCGCGATCACGCGGCTCGATTATTCGCTCGCCTACAACATCACACAGAATGTGACCTTGACCGTTGATGTGAACAACATCTTGGCACAGCCGTTCCGTAATTTCCGCTACTATAACGAAACGCAGTTTTTCCCGCGCGATGTTCGCGAGGAAGGGCGTTATTACGGGGCAGGAATGCGCTTCCGATTCTGAACGCCATGTTGCCCCAGGGCCGTGCACCCGGTGGCGTGCGCGGCCCTTCCAATTTCGGCAGGATCGTCAGCATGGGGTTCAACGCCACTCGACTGCGGCATCGCGCACCGTTGGTATTGCACGGCGAGCGCGCTAGACCACGGGTCGCATGACCCGCCTGACCGTCAACAACCAGCCGATCCGATATGCGCTCGCGCCCGACACGCCGCTGGCCCACGCACTGCGCGACGCATCGAACCTGACCGGCACCAAGATCGGCTGCTCGAACGGCGAATGCGGCGCCTGCACCGTCGATATCGACGGACGCGCCGTGCGATCGTGCACCGTCACGCTGGCAATGGTCGAAGGCAGCTTCGTCACCACGATCGAGGGGCTGGCCCGCGACCGCGACCATCCCGTGCAACAGGCGTTCCTGGCCGCCAATGTCTCGCAATGCGGGTTCTGCATTCCCGGCATCGTCATGTCGGCGGCGGCGCTGATCGGCCGGGAACGCGATCCGGGCGACGATGCGATTCGGCGCGCGGTCGACCATCATTGCCGCTGCGGCATCCAGCCGCGCCTGGTCGACGCCGTGCGCCGCGCCGCCGCGCTGGCACGCGGCGACGAACGGATCGCGCCGGTCGCCCGCCCCGGCATCGATGCGGAGGAGGCGGCCGCCGCCGTGCCCGCGTTGGTTGCGCCGGCCAAAGCTGACTGAATGCTGTCATCGCAATTCAGCAACCGCTCACGGCGAATGGCATAGACCATGCTTAACGCGGCACCGGGCCGATCATGGGCGCGCCGCCGGAGGAATGAAGTGATGCAGATGAAGTGGATGCTGGCGCTTGCCGCCGCGACCGCCCTGATGCCCGCCGCGGCCATCGCGCAGGAGAATCGGGGGCGCGAAGGGCGCAGCTTTGAACGTAGCGAACGCGCCGCGCCCCGCGCCGATCGGGGGCAGCGTTTCGGCGGCGGCCAACGCGGCAATGTCGAACGGCCCGTTCGCCCCGCCTTCCGGAACGACGCCCCGCGCGCCCAGGCGCGGGCGGAGCGCCGGGCCGAACGGGTTCAGCAACGCCAGGCGACGCGCACGGCGCCAACCGCCGGACGCCCGGCTGTCCGCGCCGAACGCCGCGATGATCGGCGGGGATTCCGCGCTGAGCGCCGCGACGACCGGCAGGCGTTCCGGGTGGAGCGCCGTGACGACCGTCAGGCGCTGCGCGGCGGCACGGTCAATCGCCAGCAGTTTCTGCGTGACCGGCAACAGGACCAGCGCGCCTTCCGTCAGGACCGTCGTGACGATCGCCAGGATTTCCGCGCGGACCGGCGGGATGATCGCCGCGACTGGCGCGGCCGTGAGGGCAATCGCGACTGGCGCCGCGATGACCGTCCGCGCGGCCTGATCGGTCAGGGTGAGCGCCGCTGGTATGGCGACAATGACTGGGGCAACCGTCGGGACCGTGACCGGCGCGACTGGAATCGCGGCGACTGGAACCGGGGTGGCTGGAATCGCGACTGGCGGCGCGACCGGCGCTATGACTGGCGCGGCTATCGCACCACCAATCGCAACCTGTATCGCCTGCCGCGCTATTATGCGCCAAGCGGATGGGGTCGGGGATATCAGCGTTTTGGCATCGGCTTTTCGCTCAGCAGCGTGTTGTTCGGGCCGGATTACTGGATCAACGATCCGTTCAACTATCGCCTGCCCGATGCATATGGTCCGTATCGCTGGGTGCGCTATTACAATGATGCGCTCTTGGTCGACTTCGACACGGGCGAAGTCGTCGATGTCGAACATGACATCTTCTGGTAAGATCGACGGGATGTGATGCGGGGCCGGTGCAGCGATGCGCCGGCCTCTTGCATTTCACGCCCCTCGCGCGGCAGGAACGGTCATGGCCACCGCACCCGCCCCCGCCGGCAGCCCCAGCGAGACCCGCGCCCGCATCGGCCGCGATGTCGCCGCGCGCCTCGAAGCCAACCCCGCCATTACCCGCGTGCCGGTGGACGGCGCACAGGTCTATTATCACCTCGATTTCCTGGACGATGCCGAATGCGATCGGCTGATGGCGCTGATCGACATCGGGCGCCGTCCGTCAACGCTGCTCAGCCAGGCCAAGGACCCGCAATTCAGGACCAGCGAAAGCTGCGACATGGACCGGTATGCACCCGATATCCGGCCGATCGACGAACGGGTCGCGGCGTTGATGGGGATCGCCCCCGAACAGGGTGAGACCATGCAGGGACAGCGTTATGCCGTCGGCCAGCAGTTCCGCGCGCATCATGATTTTTTCCACGAAAGCGAACCCTATTGGCCCGCCATGGCGGCCTATGGCGGTCAACGCACCTGGACGACGATGGCCTATCTCAACGATGTCGGGGAAGGCGGCGCGACCTGGTTCCCGCAAGCCGGCATTCGGATCCCGCCCCGCCGCCGGATGCTGCTCATCTGGAACAACATGAAGCCCGACGGCAGCCCTAACGAACTGACCCTGCACGAAGGGATGGCCGTGGTGGAGGGCACCAAATATATCTTCACCAAATGGTTTCGCGAAGGTCGCTGGCTGAAATAGCGTTTTTCACCGATCGATCGCATTCCACTTGGTGGGAATTGCCAATTCTGGTCGGGGCATTGTCAGGAATGGCTGATTTTCGCTCTTTCTGAAAACTGGCACGATCGCTGCAAAGCCCCTGACATGCAGGCAAGCAGGCCTGCGATCCGTCAGGGAGACTTGAAATGACGCATGGTTCGATCGTTACCCGCACCGCTTTCGCCGCGCTCAGCCTGGTTGCCGGCACCACCTTTTGCACCGGCATCGCCAGTGCCGAGGAAGTGGCCGCCCCCGCCCCACGCGCCGCCGTATCGGTCCCCGCCGCGATGGATCGTGACATCTGCGTCAAGACCCAGCTGCCGGGTTCGGTCGTGCCGCGCACGCTGTGCGCCACGCGCGGCGAATGGATCAGCACGCAGGGCGTCGATCCCGTAGCGGCCAAGTGATGGCAGGTTGACGGGGCCGACCGCATCGGTCCCGTCCCCCTAGCCGGGGGCGTGATGGCACGCTAACCGGCATCGAATGCTTCCGGTCTGCAACGTCACACGCTCGATCCTTGGCCAGCCATGGCATTGGCGCGGGCTGGCGGGCGACACGCTGGATGCGGGATTTGTCGCCGACGACCTGGTGACGCGGCTGTTAATGGCACGCGGTTGCCCACGTGAGGCGCTGGAGCTTCACCGCGCACCTTCGATCCGCGGCTTCATGCCTGATCCTTCGATCTTTCGCGACATGGACGTGGCCGCAGGGCGGCTGGCCGATGCCGTCGAACGGCGCGAACAGGTCGCGGTGTTCGGCGACTATGACGTGGACGGCGCGACGTCGGCGGCGCTGATGGTCCTCGTCCTGCGCGATCTGGGGATCGAAGCGCGCCCCTATATCCCCGATCGCCTGATGGAAGGTTATGGCCCGTCGGGCGAGGCGCTGGTCCGGTTGGCGGGGGAAGGCGCCAGCCTGATCGTGACGGTCGATTGCGGCGCGCAGGCGTTCGACGCGCTGGCGATGGCGCGCGACGCGGGCGTCGATGTGGTGGTGGTCGACCACCATAAATGCTCGACCGCGCTGCCGGTCGCCCATGCCATCGTCAATCCGAACCGCATGGATGAAGATGCCGGTGCCGCGCACGGCCATCTCGCCGCCGTCGGTGTCGCGTTCCTGCTGTCGGCGGCGCTGCTGCGCGAACTGCGCGCGCGGGGGTTTTTCGCGGCACGCGCCGAGCCGCGCCTGATCGACCTGCTCGACATCGTGGCGCTGGGCACCGTCGCCGATGTAGCCGCGCTTCGGGGTCTCAATCGCGCGTTCGTGGCGCAGGGACTGAAAGTGATGGCGGCGCGTCGCAATATCGGCCTGTCGGCGCTGATCGACGCATCGCGGCTGACGCGCGCGCCGACCGCCACCGATCTGGGCTTTGCGCTGGGGCCGCGCATCAATGCCGGCGGGCGTGTCGGGCGCGCCGATCTGGGCGTCCGGTTGCTGACCACGCGCGACCCGGACGAGGCACAGGCGATCGCCGCCGAACTCGACCGCCTGAACGAAGAACGCCGCCTGATCGAAGGGCAGGTTCAGGAAGCGGCAGAGGCGATGTGCGGCGGCGACTGCGCCGTCGCGGTCGTGTCGGGTCAGGGCTGGCATCCCGGCGTGATCGGCATCGTCGCCGGGCGTTTGAAGGAAAAGCTGGGCCGCCCTTCACTGGTCATCGCCATTGGCGACGACGGCGTCGGCAAGGGATCGGGCCGGTCGATCCCCGGCGTCGACCTGGGCGCCGCGATCCTGTCGGCCAGGGAACAGGGCCTGCTGGTGGCGGGCGGCGGGCACGCGATGGCGGCGGGTGTGACGGTGGCGCCGGGCGGCGTGCCCGCGCTGACCGCCTTTCTCGAGGAACGGCTGGCCGACGCGGTCGAGCGCGCGCGACAGGACCGCTCGCTGCTGCTCGATGCGGTGCTGGCCCCTGGCGGCGTCTGCGCCGAGCTGGTGGACGCGATGGAAGCCGGCGGCCCCTATGGCATGGGCTGGCCCAGCCCGCGCGTCGCCGCCGGTCCGGTGCGCGTCATTCGCGCCGACCGGGTCGGCAACGGCCATGTCCGCGCGATCGTCGCGGGCGATGATGGCCGCAGCCTCAAGGCGATGGCGTTCCGCATGGCCGACACCGATCTCGGCGCCGCCCTGCTCGGCTGCCCCCCGCACCGCCGCCTGTGGCTGGCCGGACGCGCGCGCCGCGACGACTGGAGCGGACGCGGCGAGGCGGAACTGCATATCGACGATGCTGCATGGGCCGATTGAGCCAGATGTTACGATTGGCGCTTGACCGACGCGGGCAGGTCCCTTACTGGCGCGGCTCGCCTCGATGGCCCCTTCGTCTAGCGGTTAGGACGCGGCCCTTTCACGGCTGAAACACGGGTTCGATTCCCGTAGGGGTCACCAACCGTTGAAAATCAATGGTTTAGCGACTTAGTTGGCGCCTTTGTATCACAGCTGTGTATCACAGCTTTTTGGCTCGGCGCGCAGATGACATCTCGTCGAAAAAGTGGAACTTTGCCGCCCCGTAGGCGGAACGCTCGCAAGCTCCAGCGGGACGTAAAAATCTACGGAGTTCTGCGGCGCAGCGTGCCCGCGGCCTTGGCTGGCATGGCACCCTTCAGGTGCCCGTCGAGCCCCTATCAGTCTACATGGGAATCGTTGGGCCGAAGGCGAAGTTCAACAACGTCCTCGCCCCCTTCCCCAAACGGACGCAAGACAATGGGCGTGCGATGCCCCACTGGAACGATCTGACGCTCTGGCTCAAAGTTCAGCTCGCGGTGATGCTCATGGACGAATGGAGCTTCCAGACCTTCTCGATACACATCCATCCTGACCTTGAATCGAAATGGGTCAATGAGGGTCGAGACGTAAGGGCGCAGGTCCGTGATCGCTTGCGCAAGGAACTGGCCAGCATCCGACCGGACTTGGAACACTTCTTTGTCGTGGAAGGCTGGAGCAAGCTGACCAAGGCTCCGACGCGACTGCATATCCATGGCGCGGCGCTTATCGACCCTGATGAAGACGGCGAGCGCATCGTCGATGCTGCAATGCGTGCCGCGGGTCAGGGTCAGCGTGGACGGCCGGTCACCCCTCGAGCCAGGCACGGCGCACTGTTCACGCGAGCCGGCCCCAGGTATGCGAACTACCTGCTGAAGAGCGTGCGCAAGGCTGATCCGCGACTGGTCGAGAAGCGCTTCACGATGTCGCGCTCGATCGTCGATGCTACCCGCGACTTCTGGCATCAGATCACCGGACGCAATCTGGTGTCGATAGATTGAGGGTATCGCCCCACGTGCGCTGGGAACGCGCTAGAGCGCGACCGCGCAGCCACCCCAATCAGCACCATGTCGCTGGCGTGCTCTAGGGGCGCTTCGCAACCGCAGCCCCACATCCTTCCCACCCGCACGCCATCGCGGGCGGTGTCAGAACCTCAGCATCGACAACAACGATCGAGGTCTGACCATGAACCTATTCAATGCCCTTATCGTCCAGACCGGCGAGGAACTCTGCGTCGCCGCCCGCGATGTTGACCACGCCGCCGAGGTCTTCGTTTGCTTCTGGGCTGCCCGCACTGGCGGTGCTCCCGGTGATTTCGCGATCGGGCGCGGCGCACCGCCTGCCTATCGCGGCCATGTTACCGTGGACGCGGTCGAGCGAGGTGATGTCGCTGGCGTCCTCGTGCTCCAGATCGATGAGATGGTGGCCTTCGAGCCGGCGGTCGGCGCATGATGACCGTCGCTGGCCGGACGAGCCGCTGGTCGATCTACCGCGTCACCAGCCCCAGCCACGCGGCTGTCGTGATCGTTGCGGCCAACATGGCGGACGCGCTCTCGATGGCGATCGAGTATCAGCGCTTGCGCCAGATCGGTGATCTTCGAGTATTTCATGGGCCAGTTCGCCGCTGCGTTCATGCAGAAGGGCGGCGAGTATTTCACCCCGGCCTCGATCGTGAAGCTCATCGTCGAGGTCATCGAGCCCTATCACGGCAAGATTTTCGACCCCGCCTGCGGGTCCGGCGGCATGTTCACCCACTCAGCTGATTTCGTGCGCCGTCATCACGCTGCACCCGAACGCGAAATCAGCGTCCATGGCTGCGAGAAGATGGCGGACACGCAGCGGCTGTGTCGCCTCAACCTCGCCGTCCACGGCCTGTCGGGCGACATTCGTGAGGCCAACTCCTACTACGACGACCCGTTCAAGCTGGTCGGCAAGTTCGACTTCGTGATGGCGAACCCACCATTCAACCAGTCGGAAGTGGACAAGGCGCTACTGGTTAGTGAAACTGGCGTGGCCGATGCCCGCTTCGCTCAGGACGAGATGACCGGCCACGGCTTCCGGGCAATGGCGGCGACACTCTTGAACGAGATGGGTCTATGGCATCCCGATGCTAGTCGTCCGCGTTCCGCGTGCGCTCACGCGCGACCGGAAAGAATGAAATAGGTTTTACCGCTTTTTTATCGCCCGACGCCCCGCCGCTCGCGTCGAACAAATGCTTCAGAAATGAGATCATTGCTGTCCGGCCGTGTGCACTCAATGTGACTAGAACTCGACGGTGATCGATCGGATCATAGCTTCGAATGACGAGGCCGGCTTCTTTGAGCCCCTCGATCCGGCGAAGAGAACTGGTCGGGGTTTCGCCCAAAACGGCTATGGCCTCCTTGACGCACATCGTGCGCTGCTCTTCGGCAACGATAAATAATTCGAGCATGATGTCCCAAGCAGAATCCCGGAATACGTTCTTGGGAAAATGTTGTGAGCAATTGATCCGCGCCTTCTGCGTTTGCCGCGCTAGCTCAAGAAGCGTGGGTTCAGGCGCGCCGGTTGCCCATCGTTTGGCACTGCTATGATCATGCGAGTCCATGCCGATGCCCTTGCGTTGCGCCATCGTGAAGCACAGTGGAGCGGGATAGGTACAATTCGTCGGATCTCGCTGCCGGGTGCGCCGCGCTCTTCATTTCGCGGGCGAGCTTGTGAATGCCGCTGCCGTGCGAGCCTTTGATCAGGATGACATCGCCGTCACGAATAAGGTCACGCCACCGGGCAAGAAGCTGTACCAGATCGCTGGCATGGATGCCGCGGCAAGCGACCGGCAGGTCGGACCAGCAGGACGCATAGAGCGCACCCACGACATGCACCTCATGAATCCGGTGGCGGCGGATGAGCGGTGCGAGGGCTGAGTGGTAGGCGGCCGCATCCGGCCCCAGTTCCAGCATCTCGCCAAGGATTGCGACGCGGCGCCCACCGGTCGTCGATCCCAACAGTTCCAATGCTGCCGCCATCGATGCGGGATTGGCGTTATATGCCTCGTCGATTACAGTGACGCGCTTTCCATCCACGAAGATCGTCGCCGTTTCGCCGCGTCCGGCAAGCGGTCGGAAGCTCGTCAGCATGTCCAGTCCGCGCTCCGGCTCTTGCGACAGCGCCTGCAGCGTGGCCAGCACAGCCAAACTGTTGATCGCCATGTGACGGCCGGGCGCACCGAGCTGATAACGAAGCGGTCCCAAACGGGTCCGCACCTCCAGCCCGTCGCCCGAAACGCCGATCAGTCGAACGTCGGCCGCCTCCGCCTCACCATAGCTTATCACGCGCAGGCCGCGCGCAAGTGCCATTGCGCGCACGCGCGGCAATTGGGCCATATCGGCGTTGAGGATCGCCGTTGCGCCAGGCGCCATGCCTTGGAAAATGGCGCCCTTTCGGCGGGCTATTGTCGCTAGGTCATGATGGAACTCAAGATGGGCGGCCGCGATGTTGGTAAAAACGGCGACATCCGGGCGGGCCAGCGCCGCATTTTGTGGCATCCGTCCAATCGCCAGTTCCATGACGATGTGGGGTGTGTTCCACGGAATCGAGGCAAGGTTCCAAGCGACGCCATGGGGCAGGTTCGCGTTCAGCCGCGTTTCGCCCACCTCGCCCCACGGGCGCAGCGCATGTGCCAGCATGGCGACCATCGTCGTCTTGCCCGCGCTGCCGGTCACCCCGATCAGCTTGCCGCGCATCATTGCCCGCGCGTGACGGCCAAGGGCGAGCACGGCTTCACCATTGTTGGGCACGGCCAGAATCGGCAGGCCAGCGTCGATGTACCGGTCCGGCGCACTGGTGATGATGGCGGTCGCCCGCGCCTCCAAAGCGCCGATCGCGCGCCGCGGAATACCGCGATCGGCGTCATCCTCGCCGCGCATCAGCGCCATGTCGCCGCTGCGCAGGCTGGACACATGGATACAAAGACCGGCCGCTTGCCAATCCTTTGGCGGGGGCGTCACCCATGCTCCGTTCGCGGCCGCAGCCACATTTTGCGCGGTCCAGCCGGTGGCGTCCGAGCGCGCCCGTTTCTCCTTCAGCAGATGCTGGCGATAGGCGATCAGACCCGAAAGATAATGTTCGACGTCATCGATCCGCACGCGAAAGGCGTGATGCCGGATGAAGAAGCTGCCGACGATCCGGTCCGGATTGGCGAAAAACATGGCGAGTTCGGGCCAGAAATGGCCGTTCAGCAGATAGCGTGCGCGGGCATGCAACGCGCGGTCGAAAGCGGCGAGATCGAAGTTGCGGAGCAAGTGCCGATGCGCGGGTTCGCACGCGAGGCGCTCGATCATCCACTGCGCCGCCATCATCAGTTCAAGGAGGGTCGGGAAGGTCGTGATGCGGTGCTCGACGAAATCCAGATGACCGCGCACGTTGTCCAGTCCGAACCGGAACCAATCCTCTTCCGGACAATGCCGGGTGAGTTCGTTTGCGCAATAGCCCAGCCAGTGGTCGTGCGCCGTGGCATGGCCGGCCGTGATGAAATAGCGAAAGGCTTGCCTGACCGCCCTTAACCAGCGCGGATCGCGGGTCAGGCCATAGAGGCGCATCAGTCCGAACGCCGCCTCGCCATCATAATAGATGATGCGGAATGCGTGCTTCACGCTCAAGGTTGGATAATGCAGCACATGCACGAAACGGCCGCTTTCTTCATCCTGCATGTACAATATGCCGGCCGCCAGACGATCGAGCAGCGGGCGATAGCGGTCGGTCGCGAACAGTTCGCTATATTTGACCAGCGCCAGCAAGCAGACTGCGTTGCCGCCAAGTTTGATCTCGTTGCCCGTGTCGATCAGGAACGCTGCCGGCGTTCCGTCCGGCAGCGAAACCAGCCGGATCAACTCGTGCTCCAGATATGCGAGCGCCCGCTCGATGGCCGACAACAGGACCGGCGCTCGTGTCACCTCCCAGCTTTCCAGCATGGCATAGGCGGTGCTCGCGTGGCGCAGGCTGTTATAGGCGTTGATTGGCCGATCGAAGCAGGGATGCCAGCCATATTGGAAGCGCCCATCCGCCTGTACCTGCGACGCCAGATAGGCGCTGCCATCGTGGATCAGCCGCTCCAACGTCGCAGGATCGAGCCGGTCGACCGTGCGACGCCCGGCGTTGCGCCCCTGCTGACGGATGGCATGGACGATCCCATCCGGCCCCGTGAACATCCCCGCCGTCGAGAATAGCCAGACCGGCGTGTCGTCGTCGAAGTCGATAGCGTCGATGCCGTGCCGCAGCCGCGCATAGCGAAGAAAATTCGACTCGTTGATGATCGCGGTTGGATGCCCGTTTCCGCCATACAGCATGGCGTTGGCATTGACCTCCGTCTCGAGAAACGCGCACTCCAGCCGCGCGTCGATGGCGATTCCAAGCCGGAAATAGTTGCGCTTGGTCCGATCCAGCCGCGTCCGCAGGCTGCCCCAGTCGGTCCGCTCGACCGCCTGCACCCAGTCGACCCGCAGCCAAGCGCATTCCTCCGTCACGCAAGTCAGCGCGGCCACGGCGTCGGCCCAACAGCGATGCGCGTTCGGGCCGGCAAAGCGCAGGGTGCGCGCTCGATCCGCCCCGGTCGTGAAGGATACGAAAAGGACCACGCGCGGTGCACCGTCGATCGATACCGGATCGACATGCGCCAGCCGATCGCCAATCACCGCAAGCCTTTGATTCAGCATTGGTGTCATCGCTCGCGCAGCCCCTCGCGCGCACGGTTCAGCGGCTTCATCAGATATTGCATCACCGTCTTGCTGCCGGTGTGAATGTCGACGGTGGCGATCATGCCGGGCACGATCGGAAATCGCTTCCCCGCTTTGTTTATCAGCGCAACGGACTTGGTCCGTACGAACACGCGGTAGTAATAGATTTCGGGGTTCACCTCGTCCTTGATCGTGTCGGGCGAGATACTTGAAACCTCGCCCTCCAGCCCGCCATAGATCGAATAGTCATAGGCGGTGATCTTTACCGTGGCGCGCTGATTGGGATGGATGAAGGCGATGTCGCGCGGCGAAATCCGCGCTTCGATCAGCAATTGGTCGTCGAGCGGCACGATCTGCATGATCTCGCCGTTCGGCGCCACGACGCCCCCGATGGTGGAAACGTCGATGCTCTTTACGACACCGCGCACCGGCGACCGGATGGTCAGCCGCTCGAGCGTGTCGGACCGGCCGCGTACCACGGGCTCAAGCGCTTCCACCTCCTCGCTCATCTCAGCGAGTTCCTGCTGCGCTTCGACGAGGTATTGCGAGCGCAAATCCGCCTTCTTCAGTGCAAGGTCGGCGCGCTGACGCTTCAGGCGCAGCACCTCGACATTGCTCGCCGCGCCGACCTCGATCAGCGATTCGCCGATCCGAACTTCGTTGCCGATGAGGGCAAGCGACTCGTCGATGAGGCGTTCGGAACTGAACAGGCTGTGTCGCCGGTCGTGATAGAGGCGGGTTTCCGCCGCCCTGAGCTCTGCATAGTCGTCCAGCGCGGGCGGAAAGGCGATCGCCGATCCGGTGATTTCAGCGCGTAGTCGTGCAGCGCTAGCCAAGGCCGCACGATATTTCGCGGCGCTTTCTTCGACCGTTGACCCTGCCTGCGTCGGATCGAGTTGCGCCACAATCTGGCCGGGCTTCACGATATCGTCCTGCCGGACCATCATCTTGGCCAGGATGCCGCCTTCCAGCGACTGGATAACCTGTTCGCGGCTGGTCGGCACAACCCGTCCGCTGCCACTGGCGACCTCGTCCAGCCGGGCGAACCACGCCCAGGTCAGCGCAACGACAAACAATCCCGCCAGCAACCAGACCAGTCGGCGCGCGCCGGCGATGCGGCCACGGCCTTCGTCGTCGAACTGCCAGTCGGCGTCGATGCCCGCGCTGCTCATGCCACCTTGGCCCGGTGCGCCTGCATGGTACGCAGCGCCACGTCCCGCGGCTTGTCGAGCAGGATGGCGCCATTGTCGATCACGATCACCCGCTCGACCAGTTCCAGCACCCGCATCCGGTGCGTCGCGACGACCAGCGTGCGACCCTTCGCCCAATTCTTCAGGCCGTCGATGAAGTGCCGCTCCGACACCTCGTCCATTGCCGCGGTTGGCTCGTCAAGCAACGCCACGCGCGGATGGCGCAGTAAAAGGCGTGCGAGCAGCAGCGACTGTACCTGCCCGCCCGAAAGCCCCTTTCCGCCTTCGAAGATGACGTGCTCCAGTCCGCTGCGCAGGCGGCGCACGAACTGGATCCCGCCTGACATCGCCAGCATCGACAGGATTTCCTCGTCGGCCGCATCCGGCGCGCCAAGCATCAGGTTTTCGCGAATGGTGCCGTGGAACAGCCGGCTGTCCTGCGACAGGAAGCCGACGTCCCGGCGCAAATCGGCCGGGTCGACATGAGACGTCGCCAGATTGTCGACCAGCACCTCGCCCGACAACGGCGGCAACATGCCGGACAGCGCCTGCAACAGCGTCGACTTACCCGCGCCGTTGCGGCCGAGCAGCGCAACCTTCTCCCCGGCCCTGATCTCCAGCTCGTTGACGGTCAGCGCCGGCGGGCTGTTGGGATCGGCATAGCCGAAGACGCCGCTGCGAATGGTAAAGCCGCCGGCGATCGAGTCGACCGCGATGCGATGCTCCGCCTCGGGTCGATCGACGGGCAGCGCCATGATCTGATTGAGGCTGCCCATCGCCACGCGCGATTGCTGGAAACGGCTCAGCAGCGCGGTCACCTGTGACATCGGCGCCATCATTCGTGATCCAAGGATTGAAGACGCCACCAGCGCGCCGGTGGTCATGTCGCCGGCGATCACCATCGGCGCGCCCGCACAGATGATCCCTGCATAGACGCCGTTCTGCACGTTCTGCGTCCACACGGTCAGGCTGTTGGTCAGCCCGCGAAGCTTCAGCTGCGCTTCGCCAGCGTCGGCATTGTATCGGTTCCAGTGCTGTCGAAACCGTTCTTCGGCCTGCAGGGACTTGATATCCTCGATGCCTTGCACCGCCTCGACCAGCATCGCGTTACGCAGCGAAGACTCGCGCACCGACTCGGTCGCATAGGTCCGCAATCGGCGCTGGGCGAGCAGGCCAGGCAGGATGAGCAGCGCCACAGCGCCGAACGGCACCAGCACCAGCGGTCCGCCAATGAACCAGAGGATCGCCAGAAAGATCAGGAAGAAGGGCAGATCCGCCACTGCCGCCACGGTGGTGGAAGTCAGCAATTCGCGCATCTGGTCAAGGTCGCGCAGCTGAGCGATGAACGTGCCGGTCGAGTTCGGGCGCGCCTGGTTCCGCACATGCAGGGCATGACCGAACACCCTGTCCGACATGCGCAGGTCCGCCCGCTTCCCCAGTATGTCGACGATATTCATCCGCAACCGACGCAGCAGGAAATCAAAACCGATCGCCAGCGCGACCCCTAGCGCCAGAATGTAGAGCGTCGGATAGGATTCCGCCGGTAACACCCGATCATAAACCTGCATCGAAAAGATGACGCCCGCCAGCCCGAGAAGGTTGGCGATGCACGATGCCACCATCACATGCACATAGGATCGACGATCCTGCCACAGGATCCGGCGCAGCCAGTTTTCCTCCCGACGGTGGACATAAGGATCCACCCGCATGTCCGGGGCAGGGCGCGAGGGACGGACGATGACGACCATCGACGCCTCGCGCGCCAGTTCAGCGATCGGCCTGCGCATTTGCAATCCGGCTTCGCCCGCCATCGACAGCGTGGCCTCGCCCGTCTCTCCGACATCGGTCACCAGCATCAATGCGCCGTCTCGCGTCCGAACGATCATCGGAGGTCGCCAGCCGATCAATTGATCTCGCTCGTTGATCGAGCGGAAGCGGACTGACAGGCCCAACGCGCGTGCGATCGCCCGGACGCGCGCTTGCTCTCCGTCAAGGCCCGCCCAGACTCCGGCAAGCTTCGCAACCTGGTCGCTGTTGGGCAGGCCGTAATGACGCGCCGCTTCCTGCAGAAGGTGCGGCCAGCCATCGACGGGCATGGCGCCCTCAAGGTCGATAGGGCGCGTCATTTTCATAGCGGCACCCCGCGCATCACCTCTTCGGTCAGGTCAAAGACCGCCCGCGTGCGCCCCGAATTGTAGAGGCAGTCCAGTTGCAGGCGACGAAGGTCGTGCGCGCTGTTAACGGCCTCGAACCGCACCTGCTGATATTCCTGCTCGGCGTTTAGCAGGTCGACCAGGGTGCGCGTGCCCATCTGCAGATATTGCAAACGATACAGTTTCCCCGTTTCGTCCATGTTGCTTTCGCGCGACGCAAGGGTCGTGAGCAAAGCGTTCAGGCTCTCGATCTGTTGCTGTGCTTCCGCAAGGCGCTGCGCGGCCTCGTTGCGCGCCTGCTCGATCGCCGCGTCCGCCGCTTGCAGCGCGAAGGACGCGCCGCGCACGCGGGCCTTGCTGATGCCGCCGCCAAACACGTTGCTGGTGACGTTCAAACCGAGCGAATAGGCGCTGCGCTGATCGGAAAAGGGATCGGACACGTCGATCGTGCTGGTTCCGCCAATCGAAACGGTCGGCATCTGGTCGGCTCTTCGGCGCTTGAGATCGGCGACCGCCTGTCTGCGCTGAGCCTCCGCGACCATGACGGCGGGCACTTCATCCCAATCGGGCGGCGGTTGTTGGCAAGCTGACATCAGCCAGTCCGGCGCATCGTCGGCGACGTCGGCGGGCGGTGCGGGGCGTCCCAGCAGATAGGCGAGGTTGCTCGACCACCGGCGGCGCGCAGCCTCGATCTGCGACAGCGTGGCGACCGTCGCCTCGACCCGTGCCTGTGCCTGAAGGCCGTCCGACTTGGTGGCCGCCCCCATGCGCACGCGGTTGCCGACAAGGTCGCTGATCGCACGCACGCGCTCAAGCTGGTCGGTGGCGACCGCGTGCAGCGCTTCGCCGCGCTGGACTTCGGTCACCGCATAACCGGTCTCGCGGACGAGCTGGTCGATCGCCAGCAGCAATTCCGCCTCGCCCAAACGGGTTCCGGCTAGGGCGAAATCGACGTCGCTCGACACCTTCCCGAAGTCATAGAGCATCTGCGATACGTTAATTTGCGGGCGCGGGCGCCAGTCCGCCGTCAGCCGGCTGTCGAGCCCAGTGGCCAGCCCGGCGCTGATCTGGGGCGAATAGCCGGCGCGAGCTGCGTCGATCTCGGTCTGACGGGCATTAAGTTCACCGGCTGCCCGCTTCAACGTTGGATGCCATGCAATGGCCTCGCGCGCTGCGGCTTCCAATGTGAGCTGCCGTCCCACGATGGTTGCCGGACCGCTTTGCGCGGTCGCGGCTGACATCGTCAGGGTGGCTGCTGCCACGAAACAGGCTGTGCCGCTGCGGAACCATGTTCCCATGTCGGTCAATCCTCATCCGATGGGGACGAGGATGAGGGGCAGAGGTTACCGATAAGCTAATGACAATATGACATTTGTTCGGATTGGCGGCCTCACAATCTACTCAGACGGGCGACGCGCCGTTCGAGATGTCCCGATCGATCTCCTCGCTGTTCGTCAGGTAGCCGAGCGGATCCTGGGGCACATCAATTGGCGTTGGCTCGACCGTCTCTGCGCCTTGAGAGGTGCTGGTCGCGACCGTTTCGGTCCGCTCCGGTGATGAGTTCGCGTTCAGATAACTGCCCAACACGTCCTCCAGCGTGCCTTGGCCCTCGAACATTTCATAGGCCAATTGGCTCAGTCGACCATCGAGCGACACTGGCGAAGATATATCCGTATCGGACTGAACATCGCCGGCGGACGCCATATCGACCCTGCTTTCAGCCGACGCCGCTTCGATCAGGTCGCCGCTCGACAAAGCGGCAATCCCGCTGTCACTCTCGTTTACCGGCGCGCTGTGCATTCCGTCGATCGTCTCGCTGGTGAATGTCGCGATGTCCGTCTGGGGGCCGCTTTCCGCGATCGACGTCACGGCCGAAGTTTCACCGGTGCCGACATCGATGCTTACGTTCAGCGTCGCCGTGGCAGTTACGCCATTGGGCTGGACAATCTGGTAAATGAAGCTGTCGGTCAGATCGACAGTTGAGTATGGAAGCGCACCCCGCGGCGTATAACTGAATTCGCCCGTTTCGTTGACCGTCAGCGACCCATAAGTGCCCTGCACGGTGACCGGCGTGTTGCCGATCTCGACGAAGCCGCTTCCTGTGCCCACCTTGACCACTGCGAAGTCCGTGCCGGTGGCATCGTTGACCAGCAGGTCGCCCTGCGTGCCGGTGACGCCGGCAACCTCGAACTGGTCGAGATGGCTGATCGACTGGCTGATATAGACGGTCGAACTGTAGGCCGTTCCGAGCACGTTGGTGCTCGACACCGTGTAGGTATAGTTGCCCGCCGGCAGGTCTTCGAACGTATGGGTAATGCCCGACCCAAGCGGCAGCCCGGCAACCGTCGTCCCCGTATAGCTTTCGACCACCTGCCCCGCGGCGTTCCGGACCGTGATGGTATAGCTGGGCAGTAGCGCGATGGTACCGCCGCGGATCACGGTAATCGTGATGTCCGCCTCGCTGTTGGCCGCGACCGTGAAGCTGTCGCTGCCGGACCGTGTGCTCAGGATCGGCGTGCTGAACGCGAATTCCTGACTTGTGGGCACGGTTTCCACGACATTGCGATACTCGACGCCTGCGGTCGCGCTGTCATCATTGGCGACCGGCGCCGCGGTGATGTCGTCGCTGCCGATCGCGATCGACAGGTTCGCCGTCTCCGTTTCGCCGTCGCTGCGGTCGATCAGCGTATATTGGAACACATCCGTCTTGCCGATCGCCGCTGCGGTTGCGAAGGGCGTATAGGTATAGCTGCCGTCCAGGTCGATGACGAGCCGGCCGAACGCGCCGTTCACGATTGTGCCGTCTGCGGTCACCGCCGTCGTCACGCCACTGACGGTAACGCTCTGTACCTGCGTCTGCGGACTGACGATATCGACCTGGCCATTGGGCCCGGCATCGGTGATGACGTTGCCATCGATCTGTTGCGGCACGATGCTACCGATATCGGTGAAATCCAAATCCATCCCGGACACGTTCAGCGAACCCAGCAAACCAACACCCAGCGTGCTGTCAAACGTGACGAAGGCGCGATACTGACCGGGCCCCAGCGTCTCGGTACTGACCAGGTTGCCGTTCAGCAACGTAAGCTCCAGCAGCGAGGCGCCGTCCGCGCCGCCCACCGCGACCCATTCCGACCCGTTCCACTGCTGGACCGCAACGGTGTAGCCGCTCAGCAAACCAATGCTGAGCGTGGCGTCATAGGTGAAGACCGCGTTCAAACTGTGGCCGTCCGCCACCGTGAAGCCGACACTGGGCGTCGCCAGTATCTGCGCATCGAGATCGAGGACTCCCAGCGACACGAGCGCCACATAGCCGGCGCTGCCAAGATTGACCTGTGTCGTCACGGGCAGCAGGTCCACCAGCGCGATCGTGCTGTTGTCGAACGCCGCGATGTCGAACGGCGCACCGACGATGCCGGGGGCCGACTGGTTTCTGGCCAGATCGGTCTGCGTAACCGTCAGGTCCGCACCGCCGATCTGTGGGCTCGACAGGGTGATTGAGAACAGCCCATCGGCCGCGACGATGCCGGTGCCGAGCAGTTCGCCTGTTCCGTCGCGCACCTCAACCGTCGCGCCGGCTTCGCCGACACCGGTCACGACCGTGCCGCTGTCGTCGATCGCCAGGTTCGCCGGTGCCGACGGCGCCGTGATGTCAGGGGCATCGACGCTGACCTCCGGCGAAATGTTGCCGGCGACGTCGGTCTGGATGATGTCGATCGTCTCGCCATCGGCCTGCGCCTGCGTCAGCGTGACCGTATAACTGCCATCGGCTGCCACCAGGACAGTGCCGATGATGATGCCCGCTTCATTGGTGATGGTGATGGTCGCCCCGGCTTCGCCCGTGCCGGTGACCGTCGTGCCGTCGGGCGCAACGGTGGCCGTGGGCGCGTCCGGCGCGGTCAGGTCGGGCGCGGTCAGCGGCACGTCGGCGGATGCATTCCCCGCCGCGTCCACCTGCGTAACCGTCAGCGCCTCACCATTGAGCAGCGGCGGGTTAAGTGCGACGAGATAGCTGCCGTTCGCGGTCACCGTGCCGGTGCCCAGGATCGTGCCATCTGCATCGCGCACGTCGACCGTGGCACCCGCTTCACCTTGTCCCGTGACGGACCCGCCATTGGCGGCGATCGCCGCTGTCAGCGCGTCGGGGGCGGTAATGTCCGGCGCGGTCAGCGGCACCTGCGCCGACAAATTGCCCGCCGCGTCCGACTGGACCAGCGTCAGGCTTTCGCCATTCACCTGCGGTGCCGACAGGGTGGCGCTGTAGCTGCCGTCGACCGCAACGATGGCGACGGCCAGCAGCACGCCGGTAGCGGTCGTGATACGGATCGTCGCGCCGGCCTCGCCCGTGCCGGTCACGATCGCCCCGTTGGCCGAGACCGTGCCGGTCGGCGCGTTCGGGGCCGTGTTGTCGGGGGCGAGCGTGGTCGCGGGCTGCGAGACGTTGCCCGCCGCATCGGCCTGCGTGATGCCCAGCGTCTCGCCATTCACCTGCGGCGTCGTCAGCGTCGCACTGTAAGTGCCGTTGGCCGCCACGATTGCCGTGCCGATTGCCGCACCATTCGGGTCGGTGATGGTGATGGTGGCACCCGCTTCGCCGGTACCGGCGACGATCGTACCATCGGGCGTGACCAGGCCGGTCGGCACCGCCGGAGCGGTAAGGTCCGGTGCCACGGTCGGGACGGAGGGCGACACATTCCCTGCGGCGTCCACCTGCACGATGCCCAGCGTTTCGCCGTCCCGCTGCGCCGGCGTCAGCACTGCACTGTAGCTGCCATCGGTCGCCACCGTCGCGTTCCCGATGACCACGCCATCCGGGCCGGTGATGCTGATCGCGGCACCGGGCTCGCCGGTGCCGTTGACCACCATGCCATCCGCCGTGACGGTGCCGGTCGGCGCATCGGGTGCGGTGATGTCGGGTGCGAATACATCCACCGCCTCGGACACATTGCCGGCCGCGTCGGCCTGCGTGATGTCCAGCGTCTCGCCATTGACCTGCGGGTCGTCCAGCATGGCGATGTAGCTGCCGTTGGCGCCGACCGTTGCGGTGCCAATGACGGCGCCGTTGGCATCCGTGATGCTGATCGTCGCGCCGGACTCCCCTGAGCCGGTCACCACCATGCCGTTCGACGACACGGTCCCGGTCGGCGCATCGGGCGAAGTGATGTCGGGCGCGGTGATCGGCACCTGCGGCGACGCGTTGCCCGCCGCGTCGACCTGCGCCAGCGTCAGCGCCTCGCCGTTGGTCTGCGGCACGTCCAGCGTGACGCTGAAGCTGCCATTGCCGGTGACCGTCGTCGTTCCAAGCAGCGTGCCTGCGGCATCGGTGATAGTGATGGTCGCCCCGGCCTCGCCCGTGCCGTTCACCACCGCGCCGTCCAGGGTAATCGTGCCGACAGGTGCATCGGGCAAGGTGATGTCGGGCGCGATCAGGCCCACTTCATCCGAAGCATTGCCCGCGGCATCGGTTTGCACGAGGCCGAGCGGCTCGCCATTCACCTGCGCCGGCGTCAGCATGACGATGAAGGCACCATTGGCGCCGACGGTGGCGGTGCCCAGCACAGCGCCGTCGGCGTCGATGACGCGGATCGTCGCGGCGGGTTCGCCCGCGCCCGTCACTGCGGTGCCGTCGGACGTCACCGTCCCCGTCGGCGCATCGGGTGCGGTAATGTCGGGTGCGGTGATCGGCACCTGCGGCGAAGCATTACCCGCCGCATCGGTCTGCGCCAGTGTAAGTACCTCGCCGTTGGTTTGCGGCACGTCCAGCGTCACGCTGAAGCTGCCATTGCCTGCCACGACGCCGGTGCCCAGCACATTGCCGGCCGAATCGGTAACAGTGATGGTCGCCCCGGCCTGGCCGATCCCGGTCACCGCGCCGCCGTTCGCCGCCACCATGCCGCTCGGCGCATCGGGCGCCACCAGGTCGGGCGTGGGCACCAGCATTGTGCCGGACTCGTTGCCCGCACCGTCGGTCTGCGTGACGCTCAGTGTCGATCCGTCGTCCTGCGCCGGGTCCAGGGTCACCGCATAATTGCCCTGGCCATCGACGGTGGCGGTACCGATGACCGCGCCGCCGGCATCGCGCACGGTAATCGTTGCGCCTTGCTCACCCGTTCCGGTCAGCACGGCGCCGGTGTCGTCGATGATCGCCATCGGCGCCTCCGGCGCGGTCAGGTCCGGTGCCGTAACCAGCGTCGGGACGGAGCTGCTGCCCTCGCCGTCGGTCTGAACGACAACCAGCGTCTCGCCATCCTGCTGCGGCGTATCCAGCGTGATGCTGTAGTTGCCGTCGCCGTCGACCGCGCCCGTGCCCAGCACGATTCCGCCCGGACCCTTCACCGTGACGATTGCCAGCGGTTCACCCGTGCCCGACACGATCGCACCGTCCTCGGAAATCGTCGCGGTGGGGGCGTCGGGCGCGCCGGGGCCGCTCAGGTCGGGCGCAACGACGGTCAGGTCAGCGGAGCCGTTGTCTGCGGCGTCGCTCTGTACGACCGTGAGTGGTTCGCCGTGCACCTGCGGCGGGGTCAGCGTCGCCGTCCAGTTGCCGTCCTCATCGACGGTGGCGGTACCGATCACTACATCGGCCGGATCGCGGATTGTGATCGTCGCGCCGATCTCGCCGGTGCCGGTCATGCTCGCACCATCGCCGGCGATATCGGCCGTGGGCGGCTCTGGCGCCGTCAGATCCGGCGCGATCAGGTCGATCGCATCGGAGACATTGTTCGCGCCGTCCAGCTGCGTCACCGTCAGCGGCTGGCTGTCCAGCTGCGGCGGCGTCAGCGTCACCGAGTAATTGCCCTCCGGATTGACCGTTCCGCTGCCCAGCAGCGTGCCATCCTCGGACCGAACCTCGATCGTTGCCCCGGCCGCGCCGGTGCCCGTCACCAAGGCCCCGGTTTCATCGATCGTTGCCGTGGGCGGCGGCGGTGCGGTCAGATCGGGCGCGACAAGGTCGATGTCGGGCGAGACATTGCCCGCCGCATCGCTCTGCGTGACGTTCACCGCCTCGCCATCGGTCAGCGCCGGGTCGAGATCGACGCGATAGTTGCCGTCGTCGTCCACGGTCGCCGCGCCGATCACCGTGCCGGT
>NZ_DATJLI010000019.1:0-18804 GCF_035490575.1 Sphingomonas sp.
CGGTTTCATCGGCGATCGCCAGCGCCGCCTGCCGCTCGGCACGCGCGCGCCGCAGCGGGATCGCCGCGCCGACCGGCGGAAACTTGACCGTCAGCGGATGGTGAAGACCGCGCCACAGCCCGCGCGGGGGCGGCAACGCCCGGTCCAGCCCCGCCATCGCCAGCGCCGCGGTTCGCGTCGCGGCATCGGCGGCGACCATGTCGGCGGCGCGGAACAGCCCGCGCTGCCGGTCGTCCAGCATTTCCCATGCCGGCAGCTTCAATGGCGAACGCCACAGCCATTTCGGGCCGGACGGACCGCCGGTCATGCGCCGGGCGGGCAATAGGTCTTGATGACGATGACGCTCCGCAGCGCCGGACAGTCGCGCGACGGCGACCGCGCGGCGTGAAAGATGTTGCCGCTGAAATGCACCAACCGTCCGGGGCGCGGATACGCCGCCTTGACCACGTCGCTCCGGTCGGCGTTGTAGAACAGCGTCTCGCCGCCCCAATTGGCCTCCCATTCAGGGTGGGCGTAATAAAGCGACGTGAAATGGCCGGGCTGGTCGGCGTCGCTGTGCACATGGCCGTCGCCGCCATAGGTATGGCCATTGGCATAGACGCGCACCGGCACATGGCCGGGCGCCAGCTGATCGCGGATCAGGTGCCACAGCGCCAGCACCGGCGCGATCAGCGGCCGGTTATGCAGTTCATGCTCGCAATCGCTGGTGCCCTGATCGTCGCTGTCGCCCGCGAAATGCGAGTGCCAGAAGAAATGCCGGGTCTGCGTGTCCGCCGCTTTCCAGCCATAGCGCCAGATGTTGCGCGCCATCAGCGCCGACAGTTGATGGCGAAGATGCGCGGGCACGAAATCGTCGAGGATCTGAAGCGTGCCGACGCCGCGGTCCAGCGCCTCCAGCGCGCTGGTCGACCGGTGCGGCGTCAACGGACGGTCGAACCCGAACACCGCTTCAAGCTCGGCCGCCGCCGCCGGGTCGAGCAACGCCGCCGCCCGGCGCAGAAAGCCGATATGCGACGAACGCTGCGACGCGCGCATTCGCGGAAACTGCTCCAGCCAGTTGGCGACGAAGATGTGGAGCAGGTCGGCCCTTTCGGCGTCCAGCGCCCCCCTGGTCCCGCCGCCCGCGACAAAGGATTCGATGTCGGCCAGGAACGCACGGGTGTCGAGCGTGCAGAACTGGAACGCCATCTCCTCCGCCGCCGCGCCGATGACCCCGGCGACACGGGGGCGTGCGGCGATCGGGATCGTCTGGCGACGGAAATGTTCGGTGCCGTAAACCGAATGGAACAGCCCCGCGAGGCACAGATCCTCGCGACAGCCCCATAGTTTCAGCTTGTCATGAACGCCCTGCAGATGGTCGAGCAGCGTGGCGTCGGTATGGCGCACGCGCGTGCCGGGCGACGCGCGCAGCATCGCCAGCGCGGCGGCCTCCCGACCGGCGTCCGGGCCGGGGGCGGGATCGGGCGACAAACGGGCGGCCTGGGCGTTCATCATCGGCATCGTCCACTTCGAAACGCGAATGGCGTGGGGGCGATAGTGTCGGGCCTGCCCGGCGCTTCCAAGCCGGGGACGACTCTCAAACCCGTGGCGACCGGGCGGATTTCACTCCGCTGGCGGAAGGAAATCGCCCGCCGCGCTGTCGCTCAACAGCGCCGTCAGCCTGGCAAAGCTGTCGTCGGTCATCCGCAGGAACACGCGCCGCCCGTCACGGGGATCGCGCGCCCGGCAAAGGATGCCGCGATCCTGCAGAAGCTGGCACCAGCGCAGCGCCGACGTCATCGGCACCGATGCCGCGAGACAGGCATTGCCGACCGGCACGTCGCACCCCTCGGCACGGGCGATGTAGAGTTCCAGCAGGATGTCCCACACCGGCTCGGAAAACAGGCCCGGCCCGAACAGCCGTTCGCGGCGGCGACGGATCGCCAGCGCCCGTTTCGCGGTTTCCAGCGCCCGTTGCGCCATCGGCCGGGACCGGGCGGCCGAAACGCCGGCCTTGTCGATCGAATGGCGCAATTGCTCGACCCTGACGCACAGCGCCTGGACTTCGCCCGCCAGTTCACTGGCTGGACCGTCTCCGTGCCGGATCGGCGGCGGGACGGCCTGCGGCTTCTGAATCAGGATGGATGCAACGGAGTTTGCGATCATCTGCAACCTCGAATGCTCGGTCGGGCGACGGCTTCATGCTGCGTTCACCCGTGGCTTACCCCTGTTGCGACGATCCAACCGTTCGAACATGCGACCAACAAGCGGCCTTGCGTTCAGAAGTTGTTTTGTCAGGATAAATCGAGGAACCCGTTCCAGTCATATTGCCGGGCTTTCGCGGCAATCGATCAGCACCAGACCGCGCACGATCGTCATGCTTCCTTCATTCTTGCTATAGAGCATGGTGAAGAAAGAGACCGTTTTAAGGGTAATCACCGGGTCGCCATCTATCGGCATGACCCTGAGGTCCAGGCCACGCGCCTTGCATGACTTGATATGCGCCCGCAGCCCCCCGGCGTCCGGCGCCTGTCCGGCGACCGATTCGTAGAAGATGACCGCGTCCAGGTCGCCCGGATCGGGCTTTGGACCGATCGCGCTGCCGCCCAGCAATGCCGCAACCGCGCGCACGCCGAACAGCGGCAATTCGTCCACTACGGCAACGAATTGCCGCACAAATGCTTCGCGGTTGGACAGAAACCTGCCTTCCCGCAGATCGTCGAGGCGCGCAACATAGGGGCTGGCGTTGAGCGGCGTGCTTTCGCGTTCCGGCCCGACAAAGGGCGGAAAGGCGAGGGCTTCGGCCGCGATGCGGCTCGCGTCGATGGTCTTCTGGATGGTGTCCATTGCCAAGCTCCCATGCATCGGTTCCGGTCGATCCCCCGGTATCGGCCGAACCGCCCCACTGCGACGGGAACGAGCAGGCAGGCGCGCAGTTGCCGCCCGCCACGGCATTGTTCCGTCCCCAGGCGATCGAGGGCCTGCGAACGCGCCATGGCCGCCCGGTGCCGCTGTTCGGGATCGCCAGCTGGATGGTGGTCGCCTTCATCATCGCGACGCTGGTCGCGGTGGTGGCGACGCTGTTCCTGTCCAGCTTCGCGCGCAAGGAAACGGTCGAGGGCTTGCTGCAACCGCAAAGCGGCAGCGCCACCATCACCTTTGCCCGGCCCGGCCGCGTCACCGACATTTATGTGCGCGAAGGGCAGATGGTCCGGAAGGGCCAGCGGCTGATGAAGATCTCGCTCGACACCGCGCTGGAGGGTGAGACGCTGGGCAGCCGCCTGGCGCGCGCCAATGATGCCCAGGCGACCGAATTGCAGCAGCAGATGGTCGCCGAACGCCTGTCCAGCACCGCGCGACAGCAGGAAACGGCAAGCCGCATCGCCGGCGCGCGCACCCAGGTCGCGCATCTGGTCGAATCGGTGGCGCTCCAGCGCGAGCGGCTGAGGCTGAGCGAGGAGACGCTGGCCGGGCTGGAGACGCTGCGCGAACGCGGTTTCGTGTCGACGATGCGGCTGCGCGAGAAACAGGCCGAAGTCATCCTGATCCGCCAGGCGATCGGCGAAACCGAACGCCAGATCGACCAGACCCGCGCCGACATGGCGACGCTGCAGGCCACCGCCAGCCAGGCCAGCGCCGATGCCGCGCGCGCCACCGCGCAACTGCGGTCCAGCCAGGCGCAGCTCGACCAGCAGCGCGCCCAGTCCGATGCCGAGCGCGACGTGATCCTGGTCGCCCCCTATACCGGCCGCCTGTCGACCGTGCGCGCGGTCGTCGGATCGGCGCTGGAGGCGAACGTGCCGCTGGCCACGGTGCTGCCGCAGGGCGAACAGCTGGAAGCGGTGCTGTGGGTGCCGTCGCGCGCGATCGGCTTTGTCACCACCGGCGACGCGGTGCGGCTGATGTTCGATGCCTTTCCCTATCAGCGCTTCGGGACCGGGCACGGCACCGTCAGCGCCATTTCCGCAACCCCCGTCGACGCGCGCGAACTGCCCTTTCAGGCGCTGGCGCCCGAAGGCGCGCTTTACCGGGTCAAGGTCCGGCTCGAAGCGCAGACCATGCAGGCCTATGGCAAATCATGGGCGCTGGCGCCGGGCAGCCGGCTGCGCGCGGACCTGATCCTTGATCGTCAGTCATTGCTGGACTGGGTGCTCGATCCGCTCCAGGCCTTTCGAAAGCGCGCCGCATGAGCTTTTCCTCGCTGCGAAACCTGCAGAGCGAAGCCACCGAATGCGGGCTGGCCTGCCTTGCGGTCGCGGCGCAGAAGGCGGGGTCGAAGATCGACCTGGCCTGGCTGCGGCACCGTTTCCCCGGATCGGCGCGCGGCATGACCATGCGCCAGCTGAGCGAGGTCGCCCACGCCATCGGCATGACGACGCGCGCGGTGCGGTGCGAGCCGGATGAGCTGGGCGCGCTGCAACTGCCCGCGATCCTGCACTGGGGGCTTCAGCATTTCGTGGTGCTGGAAAAGGTGCAGCGCGGGCGCGTCCGCATCTTCGATCCGGCGCGCGGCCATGTCGTGGTGCCGATCGCCGAATTGAGCCTGTGTTTTACCGGGGTCGCGCTGGAACTGGCGGCATCACCGCGCTTTCGCAAGGAAACCGAACGCCCGCCCTTTAATCCGCTGTCGCTGATCCATTGGTCGGGCGATGTGAAGAGCGGCCTTGTCCAGGCGCTGCTACTGTCGCTGGTCCTGCAGGCCTATCTGATCGCCTCGCCGCTCTACATCCAGGGCGCGGTGGACAGCGGGGCATTGCGCGGGGACCGGGAATTGCTGTTCGCGCTGGCGGCGGGGTTCCTGTTGTTCGCGCTGTTCAACGCCGGGGCATCGGCGATGCGCGCGGTGGTGCTGCAACGGCTTGGCGCGGTGCTCAGCTGGGACATGAGCCGGCGGCTGTTCCACCATCTGATCCGCCTGCCGCTGCCCTGGTTCGAAAAACGCAAGCTGGCCGATACGATGGTCCGGTTTCAGGCGATCGAACCGATCAAGACGCTGATCGCGACGGGCCTGATCGGATCGGTGCTGGACGGGGTGCTGTCGATCAGCATGCTGGCGCTGATGTTCGTCTATTCGCTGCCGCTGGCGCTGGTGGGGCTGGCGGGGTTCGCGCTGTCGATGGCGGCGCGGTTCGCGGCGCTGCCGATGACGCTGCGCTTTGCGGGCGAGCAGTTCCGCGCCTCCATCGGCGAACAGAGCCGGCGCATCGAGACGCTGCGTTCGATCCAGACCATCAAGGTGATGTCGGGCGAAAGCCACCGTGAGGGATTGTGGGCCAACAAACAGGCATCGCTGGTCAAGGCGCAGCAGAATAACGGCCTGGCGACCGGGCTGATCGGGGCGCTTCAGGGGCTGCTGGATACCGCCACCTTCGTCATCATCGTCTATCTGGGCGCGCTCGACGTGATCGCGGGCAGCTTCACCGTCGGCGCGCTCTATGCGTTCGTCTCCTATCGCCAGCAATTCACCACGCGCGCGGGCACGCTGGTCGACACGATCATCAACTGGCGGATGCTGGAGGTCTATAATTCGCGCATCGCCGATGTCGTGCTGACCGAACCCGAACGCGGCCTGGACAGCGAACCCGGCAACCTGCCCGCGCTGAAGGGACAGATCGAGCTGGTCTCGGCCGCCTATCGCTACAGCCCCGGCGAGCCGATGGTGTTCCAGAACGTGTCGCTGACGATCCGGGCCGGGGAAGCGGTGGCGATCATCGGCAAATCGGGTTGCGGCAAATCGACCCTGCTCAAGGCGATGTGCGGCCTGTATCCCCTGACGTTCGGCGAAGTGCGGGTCGATGGCCTGCCGCTGTCGATCTGGGGGCCGCGCGCGATCCGGTCGTCCTTTGGCGTGGTGTTGCAGAACGACGATCTGCTGCCCGGTTCCGTGCTCGAAAATGTCGCGTTCTTCGACGAACAGCTCGATGTCGATCGCGCCTGGGACTGTCTGGAGAAAGCCGCGATCGCCGACGAGGTGCGCCGCCTGCCGATGGCCGAGCATACTTATGTCGGCGACCTCGGCTCGACATTGTCGGGCGGACAGGTGCAGCGCATCCTGCTGGCGCGCGCTTTCTACAAACAGCCGCGCTTTCTGGTCCTCGACGAAGCGACCGCGCATCTCGACCTCGATTGCGAGAACCGCATCAACGATCATCTGCGCGCCGAAAAGGTGACGCGCATCGTCGTCGCCCACCGCCCCAGCACCATCGCCGCCGCCGACCGCGTTTTCCTGTTGCAGGACGGCATCCAGGACATCGGCAGCGGCGCCGACTATCGCGCGCGTTTCGAACGCCGCGGACCGATGCGCGTCATCGGGTGAAGGCGCGGGCCGCACAGCATCGCGACGCCTTGCGTGACCGCATCGTCGGGGCGGAGGGCGCGGAAAGGGCGATCGAACGCGACGCCGACGCCGTCCTTGCCAATATCGCCAATGTCACGGGCACGACCCTTGTCGTCGGCGTCAGCCTGGGCGCGCTGCCGGCGCTGGCGCTGGACCGACGGCTTGCCGACCGGCCCCACCGCCTGTTGCTGCTGGAGCCGCTGCTGGCCTATCGCCCGCCCGCCACACGGGTGGCCGACGCGGCCTATACCGACTATCAGACCGCGTCCGAAGCGGCGATGCTCGGCCTTGCCGATCCGGCGTCGATCGCGCGCTTCGCCGCTTATCTGCAACAATTGCAGCAGGAGCGGGCGGATACGCCGGTCATGTTGGCCTTCGGCGCGAGCGACCGCATTTCGATGCGCTCTGACTGGCGGCGACCGCCCCGCCCACAGGACCGATTGCTGGTCGTCCCCGGCGATCACGCCTTTGCGCCATTTGATCCCGACATCTGGGCGATGGCGCGCGACTGGCTGACCCCGGCGGACAGCACCGGCCGGCGCCCGCACGAATGAGAAGGGTTCCCTTCGTGCGCTCGACCGATGGCATAAGGCGCCGCGCCGGGCATCTCGTCCTTTCGGTGCTGCCGATGCTGGTTGCCGCCTGTGGTGATCCGCAGCCGGCGGCGAAGCAGGGTGTGTCCGGCGCCGGCATTTCGATGATGGTGCTGGTCCGCCCTGCGGACGATCCCTGTGGCGCCGCCCCGGCAACGTTCGCGCTTCGCGATGCCGCGGGCGTCGGTTGGTGGATGGAGGGCAAACGCTGGTGCCGCGCGGCGAACGGCGCGCAGCCGGCACAGGCCTGGGTCAGCGATGCCGCCGATCCCCGTGCGAAGCGACTGGTGATCGAGGGGCAGCGTCTGTCCCTGCTGGCCCCCGAAGTCCGGCTGAGGCCCGTCGCCGACGCGCCCGCTCCGGCGCCCTTTGCCCGCTGCGGCCCGGATGCCCGTTCGCGCGTGTTCGCGGCCGAGAACCGATTGCGCGATCCGGGCGATCTCGCCTGTGGCCGGACCTTTGCGGGGCCGGGGTTCAGGCTGACCACGGCCGGCTTTGCGGGCACCGGCAGCACCATGCCCGCGCTGGTGACGACCCCGGCGAAACCGGCCATGGGCACGATCGTCTATCTGTTCGGCGGCCCTTATGAGAATCTGCCGGCGGGTCTCGTCGCACGCTCGACGAGCAATCATCTGCTGGCGCAGTGGGCCGGACGTGCGGCCATAGTCATCCCCGCCTATCTCGGCATCGACCGCATCCGGACGGGCGCGGGCGACGCAACCCGCGCGCGTGCCGAGGTCGATGCGCTCCTGACCGCGCTGGAGCGGCGCGGCCCGGTCTGCGTGATCGGCTTCAGCCTGGGTGGCCCGATCGCCGCCGCCAGCGTCGCGGGTCATCCAGAGGCACGCTTTCTCCTCGCCGCGCCGCTGGCAACGTCGCCCGCCCGTTTCGTCGCGCGTGCGATTGCCCAGGGGCGACCGCTCAGGCCCATCACGCTGTCGTCGCCGGCACCCGATGGCCAAGTGCTGACCTTGCGGTCCGACAAGGCGTATCTCGACTATTTCGCCGGCAGCGAGAACCGGGACCTTGCCGCGCTGCTTGGTCCCGGTCGGCATCCGAACCTGCGCGTCGCTTATGCCAGAGGCGATATTCCCGTGCTGCGCCGCGACCTTGCCCCGGTCGCGCCGATGCTCGCCGCCGATGCGATCCACGAACTGCCCGCCGCGATCGGCCACTCGATCGAAACCCCGTTCGGGGCATCCGCCTATCGCCCGCTGATCGACGATTTTCTGGCCGACTGTCTGGGGTCGCCGGACTGAAGGCGGAGATCACTCCGCCGGCGGCGCAATCGGCGGCCGACACCCGCACCAGATGGACCGGATCGCGCAGGGCAGGCGGGGTTCGCGCGGCTAGACTTCCCCTGAAACCAGGCAGGGAGAGCCTTCGATGCGCGAATTGACCTTGGCAGAGCAGGAACTGATCGCCGGTGGCACCGATACCACCGACCTGGGTGAAATCGTCGTCACCGCCGATCCGGGCGACAGCGGCGACTGGGGCGGCGACTGGGGGGATTTCGGCGACTGGGGTTACGGCGATAGCGGCGACAGCGGCGGCGGCGGCGGCGGGGGTGGTGGCGGCGACCCGACGCCTGATCCCAATTGCGCCGGCACCACGCCATCGGCCGACTGGGCCGACAGTCCCGAGGTCAAGGCCGCGCTCGACACCGCCAGGGCCGACAAGGCCGGGGTCGAACGGGCAATCGGCGACTGGAACACGATCGTCGCCGCCGCCAATACGCACGGCATCGACCCTGCGCTGCTCGGCGCGATCGGGCTGCGCGAAAGCGGGTATCGCAACATCGACCAGCCCGATGGCCTGGGCCGCGGCATCTTCCAGATCGATCTGGGCGCGCATCCCAATGTGACCGAGGCGCAGGCGCACGACCTGGCCTTCTCGGCCGATTATGCCGCTGCGCTGCTTGCCGGCAACATGGCCAGCCTGCGCGCCGAATTCCCCGATTTCACCGCCGACCAGCTTACCCAGGCAACCGCCGCGTCGTATAATTTCGGCACGGACGATATTTCGGGGAATCCGGCGACGATCGATGTCGGGACGACGGGCAACAATTATGGTGCCAATGTCATGGCGCTGATGGCGGCCTTCAAGGAACCGGGCACCGGGACCACGCCGGGGGCCGGGCCGAACAATGGCGGTTGCAGTTGAGAGCGAGGAGCAGGGACATGAACGCAGCGCGTGCGGCAACGGCATTGCTGGCCCTGTGGCTGACGGGATCGGCGCCGCCGGGCACGCCCAACCCGCAAACCGGCTATGCCGATTGCGCGCCGTCGCAAATCGACGCGCCGCGCCTGCGCCGTGCGATCCTTGCCGCCGCCCGGCCGCGCGGCGACACGCGCCGGTTCTTCGCCGACAATGTCGTCGTCGTGGCGCCGGCGCCATTGCGCGACGGGCCGCCCGACATGCTGGCTTATGTGGCAGGCCCCTCGATCTGCGGATCGGGGGGCTGCAACGCCTATCTGTTCGAAGGCGGCGCGCCGGATCGCGTGCTGGGCCGGATCACGCCCGCCCGGCTGCCGATCCGGGTGCTGGACAGCATCCATGAAGGGCGGCGCGACATCGGCGTCACGGTCAATGGCGGCGGCGTGCGCCAGGGCTATGTCGGGACACTGCGCTTCGATGGCAAAGCCTATGCCGGCAATCCGACACTGGCCGGGGTGGCCCGTGCGCCGGCGGATGCGGGCACGGCCGTTATCGGCCTGCCGGGGCAGGCCGCAGGCCAGTGCCGCCTGCGATAGGGGCGGGTGAGGTGGTGGACGCCGTTTTGCGCGACAACAAACGCGCTCACTGCGACCGCGGTCTTTTGCTGTGACGATGCTGCCACATCTATTGTCACTTGCCACGCTTGGGCAGGTTTCGATTCCGCCCGTCAACGATCATAATCCCGACATAGCATCGAGCAGGATAGATGCCAGTGTATCGACAAAGTGCGATCAACAATGGCTTGTCTTTGTTGAGGTGAAAGCAGGCGTTATCACAACTGTCCGAGCAAACCACAAGGTTGACACCTCTGCAATTGATGCAGCGAAAAATAATATCGATCCCGATCGCCTGGGCGCGGTCGGCATAAGATGTCTGCTGAAATCCGCGTGGTTGATAAGCTGGGACAAGAAAGGTGCTTTTGCCTCGGCGCCGATAACCATTCAATACTAGGGCGCAGGGGCGCGGGCCGCCGGGTTCCACTGGCCCGCCGGGGGCGGCTTTCCGAAGGAAAAACGACGATGAAATTCGTGATCCTGCTTGCCGCGCTTGTATTGCCCGCGACCGCTTCGGCGACGCCGACCGGCGTGTTCGTGGCGCGCTGGGCCGCCGCGTCGCGCGTGGCAAAGCCGGCGGGGAGCACGGCGACCGCCGAACAAACGCTGGCGACGCCGGAGCTGAAGGCGCTGCTGGATGAATTCGCCACCGTGGCCGGCGATTATCGCCGCCAGGTGATCGAGGCGCGCGCGGCCGGCAAGCCGCCACGGGCCTGTCCGCCGAAGAATGTCGAACTGACCATCGATGACGTGCTTGCCGAGATACGCCGGCTGCCGCCCGCATGGCAGTCGCGCGATTTCGCCGAGAGTTTCGGCGCGGTGATGGACAAGCGCTATCCCTGCACTGCCGGTTCGTCGGTCAGCTAGACGCGCGGGATGCGGCTTTTCCCGCTGCACCTGGCCGCGCTGCTGCTCCTCCCACGCCAGCAATAGCGCCGTTCGATCCGGCGATGGTGCGAATAGCGGCCGATACCCGCGCCATGTGGAGCGGGTTTGCCAGCGGCGGCGCCGCGCGCTGGGTTAGCATCCACCCTGCCAGACAAACACAATGGGGATTTTCGATGCGCGAATTGACCTTGGAAGAGCAGGAACTGATCGCCGGCGGCACCGATACCACCGACCTGGGCGAAATCGTCGTCACCGCCGATCCCGGCGACAGCGGCGGCGGCGATTGGGGCGGTGACTGGGGCGGCGACTGGGGTGGCGATTACGGCGACGGCGGTGATGGCGGCGGTGGTGGTGGTGGTGGTGACACCGGCACCGGTCCGGTCGATGTCGACGTCAATGTCGACCCGGAAACGAAGCAGGCCGATATCATCGTCACGGCCAGCAACGCCGCCGGCAGTTTCGCGGCGGAATTCAACCTCAACTCGTTCGACCTGACGTCGCTGACGTTGAACCTGAACACCGCGAATGGCGTCTATACCGGCATGGTGACGCTGGACACGGGAATGCTGGACCAGTCCTATACGGTCGATTTCGGCAACAACGTGGTCGGTTCGATCTCGTTCGGCACCAACGGAACCGATTATTCGGTCGGTGCGTCATTGTCCGTGACATTCTGATGCCGCGGGGGCGGGTATCGGGCGCAGCCGGACACCCGCCCCCGTCATAAGGAACAGCCATGTCCGGTTCGACTACAGCGCCCGGCATCCTGTTTGTGGGCCGCCGGATGATGGATCGCCGCCTTTCATGCCGGGGCTGACACGCCATGGCTGGCGGGGCTTGCCCGGCGTCGCGGCCGGGCTGCTGCTGTCCGCCGCGCTGCTGTTCATGGCGATGGCGCTGCACGCGCAGGGCAGCCCGCCCACGGCGCGGCGCTTCGCCCTGTCGCTGGTTCAGGGCGCCGCATGGTCACCGACCCCGATCGAGGTCCATCGCGGGCTGATCCTGTTCCGGGCGGTCCTGAACGGCCGTGATGCGACCGTGCTGCTCGACAATGGCGCGGCCAACAGCTTTGTCGATCGCCGGTTCGTCGATCCGTCGGGCACCGCCCCCAGGGGCGCGCCCTATGTCGCGTCGACCGGCGCCGGCGTCCTTCGGGGCCATGCGGTGGACGGCGTCACGCTCACCGTCCCGAACCAGCTCGACATCAAGGGCACGCTGATCGCCCTGGACCTCGCGCCTTTTTCACGCATCGTCGGCCGACCGATCGACGCGGTATTGGGAGCCGACGCGCTCGATCAGCTCGCAGTCATGATCCGCCCGGCCGACCGGACGCTTTATCTGACCGCCAGCGGCAAGATGACGCCCAGGTCCGGCGCCAAGGCGTTTTCGCTGCCAATGTCGGCAGCGGGGCGGATCAGCGCGCAGATCAATGACGAGCCGGTCCTGCTGGCGGTCGATCTCGGCTCGAACGGCGCCATCCGCCTGTCCGACGCGGCGTTCGCACGGGTCCTGGGTCCGGCGGCAACGAACCGGCGAACCGCGGCGGCGAACGCCGATGGCCAGGTCCGCACGGCCGCCACCGCGAACGCTGCGTTCACGCTCGGTCCGGTCCGGGCCAACATCCCCGTCGCCGCCGGCGGCGTGCTGCCGTCCGGGCTGGATGGGCGGCTCGGCATGGCGTTTCTGTCGAAATTCACGATCATCCTCGACCAGCGCCAGCAACGCCTGACGCTCGTGTCGCGCTAGCGATCCGCAAACCGCCCGCATCCGTTCAATCCGGCGATGGTGCGAATAGCGGCCGATACCCGCGCCATATGGAGCGGGTTTGCCAGCGGCGGCGCCGCGCGCTGGGTTAGCATCCCCCTGCCAGACAAACACAAAGGGGATTTTCGATGCGCGAATTGACCTTGGAAGAGCAGGAACTGATCGCCGGCGGCACCGATACCACCGACCTGGGCGAAATCGTCGTCACCGCCGATCCCGGCGACAGCGGCGACTGGGGCGGCGACTGGGGCGACTGGGGGGATAGCGGCGACTATATCGATGGCGGCGGCGGCGATGGCGGTGGCGATTCACCCCCGCCCGAACCCGAACCCTATCCCGAATGCGTCGAAGCCGCACCCGCCGGCGCCAGTTCGGGCGACGTGATGAACGCCGCGCGCAATGCCGCAGCGGCGATCGCGGCGGGAAATGACGAGGGTCAGGAATACAGCTCCCTGATCTATTCGCTGAACGGCGTTGTCAGCCATACCGCGCCGCGCACCGACGGATCGCCGGATTACGTCAACTGGACCACCGCCGATCTGCCCGCGGGCGCGACCATCCTGGGGCTGGTGCACAATCATCCCGACCAGTCGGGCATCGCCGATGGTATGCCGTCGGATCAGGACTGGGCGGCTTATGACACGCTGCAGAACACGCCATTGCCCAATGGCATCACGATGGACCCGAACGCGCTGCACTTCATCTATACCAACGAGGACAGCAGCACGCGCGTCTATGACAATACCGACAAGAACCAGGCGGCGCCGAGCTGCGCCATCTGATTGAGGGAAGAAGGGAGGGAGGGACGCGATGCTGACCATGATGATGCTGATGCCGCTGTTCGCGGCGCAGGGTGACGTGACCGTCGGCACGCGCGAACCCGCCCTCCCGACCCGGCAGAGCCAGACGTTCGAAGCCGCATGCGGCAGCACCGGGATCGCGATCCGCGATTTCGGGCCGGCGCGGCCCGATACGACACCGACGATCCGCGTCGACGGCGCCGCGGCGCGCGGATCGTCGGGCGATGTCGCCACGTTCCTCGCCGCGCCGGACGCGGTCTATCGCTTCGCCGTGACCTGTCCGGCGGGGCGCGGCGCGATCGACCTGCGGATCTATCGGGCGCGGCGCGATGCCGGTGGGCGCGCCGGCTATGCCGCGATGAAGGTCCGCATCGACAATGGCGCGATCGTCGCCGCCAATGCCGAAAGCGGCCTCGCCGCCGACAGCTTCCTGTTCCGTTGAGCGGCCGCGCGCCGGCCAGGCGATGTTCGCGCTGATCCTGTTCGCCTGCGCGACCAATCCGCTGGTGATCGCATTGGCGGTGCTGGGCACGGTGGCGGCGCGCCGCGCCTGGCACGCCGCGATTGCCGCGCTGTTGCCGGTCGTGGTGATCGGCGCGGTCGAGGCGGCCCCGATGCCGCCGCTCCTGATGCTGGGCTATCTGCTGGGCGGCATGATCTGGGCGGGTCTGGCCTGGGCAGTGAAGCGGCAATTGCTGCGCTGAAACGCCCCCGCGTCGCGATGGCCGCTTCGCTCCGGCAGCGGAGCAATCGGGTCCCGATACCCTGCGAAAATGGCGCTTGTCGCGCCTGACGATCGCATGTCGACGCTGCATCCTCCCGGCAAATCAGGGAGAATTGCGATGCGCGAACTGACACTTGCGGAACAGGAACTGATCGCCGGCGGCACCGTGACCGACGATTACGGACCGGACATCGTCGTAACCGCCGATCCGGGCGATAGCGGCGGCGACTGGGGCGGCGACTGGGGTGATTGGGGCGGCGATTATGGCGATAGCGGTGATGGCGGCGGCAGCGACGGCGGTGATTCCCCGCCCCCGCCCGAACCTGATCCCGAAGAACCCCCCTGCGACGAGGCGGACAAGGTCACGATGCTGTCGCCCCCCGATAACGCCAAATATTATGTGCCCGAGGGGATGAGCCCCGATTATCTCAATAACGCGATCAACCATCTTACGTCGATTGCGCGCGGCGAGGGCAGTCCGCTGGGTCTGGTCGGGGCACATGAGCGGGTGCTGCTGGAATTCAAGGATATGTATACCAACCCCGCCAATCCCCACTTCATCGATTTCAAGGACTGGGGCACGAATGGCGGCCCATCGGGAAGCGTCGGTTCAGATCCGATCCAGCATTACAGCGACGCGGCGGGCAGGGACGTCTCGGCCAGCCCCTATGAGCCGTTCGGCAATTTCTTCTATGGCTTTGTCGGCACCCTTGCCAGCATATCGCCCGACGAACTCTATGTCGCTGCCGCTTATTTCCAGGAAGGGGGCGGCACGACATGGTCCGATGCGCCGGAGGATCAGGCGCATGTCAATTACGGCATCCAGCAAGCGCTCAACTATGCCGGGGCGCCGGCCGCGATCCTGGGTATCGAAAATGGCAACTGCGTGACCGGCGTGACCGGTGGTGGGACCGTCGGATGAAGCGAGCAGCCATGATTGCGGTGCTCGCCGGGATGGCCGGCACCGCAGCCGCGCAGATATCGCCACTGCCGCGCAATTGCGGTGAGCTTTCCAGCGCTTCGGGCCAGTGGGTGGGCTATCTGCGCGCAGGCGGGCCGACGCCGGGCATCAACGATGTGCTGGTCTGTGACCGGGACCATGCGTGTAACGCCGTCTATGCCGCACAGGCCGGGGCGCCACTCGCGATCGGTTGGCGCGGCGACACGCTGGTGATCGTCAGCCCTGCAGCCGATCGTCGACCCACCGCCGCGTTGAAACGGCTTCAGGCCGCGCCACCCCCGGTGGAGGTCGCTCGCGCGCTGCCCGGCACAGGGCCGCGGCTCGTGTTCGACGCCGCGCGCTGCGCCACGCCGCCGCCGGTCACGCGGTCCACGACGCAATGAACGGCAGCCGGCTTCCGATGCTGGCGTTCGCCGCCGCGCCGCTGGTCGTCCGGTATTCGGAGCCGGCGAACGCGCTGTTCCCCGGTCCCGGCCGCTATGGCGTGCGATCGGTGCTGACGGTCGACAACATCGACTCCCGGCAGTATCGGCGCGCCGAATCCAAGCCCGTTTCGATCACCGTTGAATAGCGACCCGCTTCGCTCCGGCAGCGGAGCAATTGGCGGTGAATCGTCCCGGAAATGGCGCATGTCGCGGATTGATGCGTGCACACGCCCCGGCGCATCCTTGCCCGATATCCGAGAGAACGCGCGAAAGGATGACCATGACCCATGTCAACGACGCCACGCGTGACATGATCGCCCGCTGGGAAAGCCTGGCCGCCGACATTGCGGCGGCGCAATATGACCCGGCCTGCAAGGGGCGGCTGATCGTCATGGGATCGGGCCTGGCCTATACCGATTTCCTGCGCGACGCCGAGGACGAGATCCGCGATGCCGACGCGGTGTTCCACTGCGTCTATGACAAGGTGACGCAGGTGTGGCTGGGCCAGATGCGGCCCGATGCCTATGACCTGCGTATCCTCTACAATGACGATATCGAACGCCATCAGACCTATGTGCGGATGGCCGAGGCGATGCTGCACCATGTGCGGCTCGGCCGGCGCGTGGTCGCCATTTACTATGGCCATCCCGGCGTGTTCGCGATGCCGGCGCACCGGGCGATCCATATCGCCCGTGGGGAGGGGCATGACGCGCGGATGCGGCCCGGCATCTCGGCGCTCGATTACCTGATCGCCGATCTGGGTTTCGATCCCGCGCTGCCCGGCTTTGCCAGTTTCGAGGCGACCGACCTGCTGCTGCGCCGTCGCCGCATCGACCCCAGCCTCCACATCGTCCTGTGGCAGGTCGGCGTGGTCGGCGAGTTCGGCTATGCCAGCGGCGGCTTCGAAAATCGCGGGTTCGAAATTCTCGCCCGGCACCTGGCCGGGATTTACGGCGAGGATTGGCACGTCACCCATTATATCGCCCCGCAATATGTCGGCATGGACCCGCTGGTCGAACGCATCCGGATCGGCGACCTGATCGCGGGGCGCGGGCGCGACCGGATATCGTCGCTGTCGACCTTCTACATCGAACCGTTCGAGGACACCGAAACCGATATCGGCATGTCGGCGGCGCTCGGCTGCCTGAAATCGGGCGGCGCCATGTCGCGGCCGTTCCGCGTCTATGACTATCGCCGCTATGGCCCGCGCGAACGCGCGACGATCCGCAACCTGGCATCGTTTCAGCCGGCGGCGAATTACCGGCTGACGGGCTATTCCCCGGAATATCAGTTCATGCTCGACCTTAGCCGCGACACCGCGCTGCAGGCCGAATATCGCCGCGCGCCCGAAGCCGTGGTGCAGCGCGTGGGGGTGTCGTTCCAGAACGAGCGCAAGGTCCGGCTGCTGGCGATCCCGCATCCCAAGGCGATCGACGCCGCGCTGAGCGACGAACCGGCGACCCGCGGCGCGTGAAACAGGTTCATTGAACAACGGGCGTAAAAACGGCATATATGGGTGCAAGGAGCGCCCATATGATCGCCGCTTTTCTGAACGACATTCGCGATCACGACATGATCGCCCCGCACCGGATGGCCGAACGGCTGCGCGTCCCACTCGCGCAACTGGCGCGACTTGCCCGCGTCAATCGCAACACCATGACCGCGCGCCCCGAAAGCCCGGCGGTGCAGGCCAAGCTGGGGGAGATCGCGCGCATCATCGCCGGCGCCGCGCAACTGACGGGGGATGAGGGCAAGGCGATCATCTGGTTCCGCCACCAGCCCATTGCCGGTTTTGGCAAGACCGCCGAGGAGCTGGTCGAACAGGGGCATGGCGCCTTGGTGATCGAGGATCTGGAGCGCATGGCCGACGGCGCCTATAGCTGACGGCGGTAACATCGGACGCGGGGACACGCGATCATCGCCGCATGACCTATCCCGTCCGCCCCATCGACATTCAGATCTGGCGCATGATCGCGCCCGCGCATCAGCGCAGCCCCCTGTCGGGCGAAGGCGCGCGGCTGCATGGCGGGCGCTGGAACCTGAAAGGATGGCCCGCGCATTACAGCGCGCTCGATCCCGTCACGGCCGTCGCCGAATATTATCAGGGGCTGGCGCGGCCGGGAATGCTGGCGCCCTACCGCGTCCGGGCCGATCGCATCGCCGACCTGACCGACGGGCAGGGCGGTCCCGCCGATGCCGCGATCGCGGCGGCGCTCGATGCCCAGTGGAAAGTGATTGCGCGGATCGACGGCCGGGTGCCGCCCGGTTGGGAAATCGTCCAGCCCCTGATGGCGGCGGGGGTTCAGGGCGCGCTGGTCCCCTCGCTCCAGAACCGGGGCGGCACCGCGCTGGTGCTGTGGCAATGGGACGGGGCAGGGGAGGCCGGGTCAGTGGCGTGCCTGACGCTGATCGACCCCGATGGGACGCTGCCCGGCTGATGCCGACATGTCGACAGTCCGACATGTCGGCGCACCGGACCCTATTTCTTCATCGCATCGAGCAGCCGCTTCACTTCCTGTGACCGGCCGCGCGGCAGGATCAGGATGTCGTCGCCGCTGGCCACCACGATCAGGTTGCTGACCCCGACCATCGCCACGCGCGCGCGGTCGGACCGGACCAGGCAGCCATGGGTATCGACCAGCACCACTTCGCCGCCCGCGCCCGTCGCATTGCCGTCGGCGTCGATCTCGCTCAGCGCGTGCAGCGCGTCCCAGCTGCCGACATCGCTCCACCCCATCGCCACCGGGACCACGGCGACGCGCGCGGCGCGCTCCATCACCGCATAGTCGATCGAGTCCGAAGGGGATTCGCCGAATGCCGCCGCTTGCGGGCGCACGCAGATGCCGTCGCGATCCGCCCCGGCCATCGCGCGCTCGGCCGCGCCCAGCATCGCCGGCGCGAACTCGCCCAGCGCCGCCAGATAGGCATCGGCGCGAAACAGGAAGATGCCGCCATTCCACGCATGATCGCCCGCCGCGACCATTTCCTGCGCGGCCTCGAACGGCGGTTTCTCGACAAAGCGCGCGACGCGGTGGACACCCTCGGCCAGCGGCTCGCCGACCTGGATATAGCCATAGCCCGTCTCGGGCGCGTCGGGGGTGATGCCGAACGTCACCAGCCAGCCATCCTCGACCAGCGGCAGCGCGCGGTGGATGGCATCGTGAAAGGCGGGCACGTCGGCGATCACATGATCGGACGGCATCACCAAAAGCGGCGCGTCGCCGCCGCCCGCCGCCACCGCCGCCAGCGCGATCGCGGGCGCGGTGTTGCGCGCCATCGGCTCCAGCACGATCGCCTGCGCCGCGCAGTCAACCGCCGCCAACTGATCGGCGACCTGATCGGCATGGGCGGCATTGGCGACGATGATCGGCGCGCCGAACGCTTCCCCGGTCGCGCGCGCGGCGGTCAGTTGCAGCATGGTCTGCGCCGCGGTCAGCGCCAGGAACTGCTTGGGCCGCTCGGGCCGCGACATCGGCCACAACCGCGTGCCGCTGCCGCCCGACAGGATGACGGGGACGATCGTCGGATGGGTCATAGGCCTTTGGTTCTCCCTCGCTTGACG
>NZ_DATJLI010000020.1:0-17068 GCF_035490575.1 Sphingomonas sp.
ACATTACCGTCCAACTGGTTGAATCACGGCGGATCGGCCCGATCGGGGTGGGCGAGGGCACCTGGCCCACAATGCGGAACACGCTGGCCAAAATCGGCATTTCCGAGGGCGATTTTATTCGCGAGTGCGACGCCACCTTCAAACAGGGCGCGCGCTTTGTCGGGTGGGCCGACGGCACGGGCGATGATGGTTATTATCATCCGCTGAACCCGCCGACCGGCGCGACCGAGCTGGACATGGCGCCTTATTGGCTGAACGACCGGCAGAGGTGGGGGAATCGCGATTTCGCTCATTGGGTCGATTACCAGGCCGATCTTTGCGATGCCGGCCTTGCGCCCAAGGCGATCACGATGCCCGGATATGCGGGCCAGGCGAATTACGCCTATCATCTGGACGCGGGCAAGTTCGTCGGCTTTCTGCGCGACTATGCCATCGGGACGCTGGGCGTCGAGCATGTCGAAGGCGAGGTCGTGCGGGTCGACAGCGCGCCCGACGGCGATATCGACGCGGTCGTGCTGTCCGACGAACGGGTGATTGCGGGCGACCTGTTTGTCGACTGCACGGGCTTTGCCGCGTTGTTGATCGGCGGGGTCTATCAAACACCGTTTCGCCGATGCGGCGACGTGCTGTTCGCTGATCGGGCGATCGCGATGCAGGTGCCCTATGCCCGGCCCGATGCGCCGATTGCGTGCCACACCCTGTCCACCGCCCAGACGGCGGGATGGATCTGGGACATCGGCCTGTGGGCACGCCGCGGCGTCGGTTATGTCTATAGCAGCGCACATCAGGACGATGACACGGCCGAGCGCACGCTTCGCGCCTATGTCGGCGCGCAGGCCGACGCGCTGTCGGTTCGCCGCATCGATATCGACGCCGGGCATCGCGAGCGTTTCTGGGTGCGGAACTGCGTCGCCATCGGCCTGTCGGCAGGCTTTATCGAGCCGCTCGAAGCATCGGCGCTGATGCTGGTCGAAGCGTCGGTCGACGCGGTCGCCGACCGCCTGCCGCGCACGCGGGGTTCGATGGACCTGGCTGCGCGCCAGTTCAACGACGCCTTCACCCATCACTGGTCACGGATCATCGAGTTCCTGAAACTGCATTATGTCCTGACCCGACGCGATGATTCGGATTTCTGGCGCGACAATGTGGCGGCCGCCTCGATCCCTGACGCGCTGCGGGAACAACTGGCTTTCTGGCGTGAGCAATCGCCGAGCGCGCAGGACTTCCCGCACGCCCGTGAGGTTTTTTCGTGGCCAAGTTATCAATATGTGCTGCACGGAATGCGATTCGACATGCGGGCCGATCGTCGCCCGCCGGGTCGGGCCGAGCCGTGGCTGCAACGAAACGCGCGTATCCGCGCCGATGCGATGGCGCGGTTGCCGCGTCACCGCGAACTGATTGGCGCAATCCGCGAACATGGGCTGCAAGCCGTATGACACGCATTCGGCCTCTCGATGCCGGAGCGCACCGCGACTTGCGCTTCGATCTCCTTCGCGGCGCGGCGGAAAGGCGCCTGGCGCAGATCGGCTTGTCGGAAATCGCGCTTGCCGCCGCCGACATGCCGTTGTGCCTGGCCAAGGACGGGGCGACAGGCCGCTTCAATCTGATCGCCCTGATGGGGCTGGTCGAGCCGGCGAACCTGTTCTGGCAGGGCGGGGCGTGCGTCGCGACCTATGTCCCGCGCGCCGCGATGCTGGGCGGATTTCGCATCGACCCCGCGGGGTGGGACGGGCTGGCGATCGATGAAGACGATGCCGCGTTCGGCAGCGCCGGAACGCCGATCTTCGAGGGTGATGCACTGGCCGCGTCGGTCGCCGGGGCCAGCGAGGCGCTGGCGCGGCTGGTCGAGGATATCGCGGTCGCGCGAAGCACCGTTGATGCATATGCCGCGCTGCGACTGATCCGTCCGCTTCGCGTGACGCTGACCTTTCGCGGCGGGCGCGAGCATCTGATCGACGGGCTGTATACGATCGCGGGCGCGCCGCTGGCGGCGCTGGACGATGCAGCGGTGCTGCGCCTGCACCGCGAAGACCGCCTGGCGCTGTCTGCGATTCTCGCAGCGTCGCTGGCGCAGGTCGAGCGGCTTCGGCAATTGCACAATGCCGCCGGATTCGCCCCGATCGACACGATCGCGCTTTCGGTCGCCGATTGATCCGGTTACGCCGCGGCGCGCGCCAGATGGAATGCATTCAGCGTAACATGAAAAACGACCCACAGGCCGCTCGAATATCGAAGTTTTCTTAGGAAAACTGGAGCGGGCGAAGGGATTCGAACCCTCGACCCCAACCTTGGCAAGGTTGTGCTCTACCCCTGAGCTACGCCCGCTCGGCGCTCGATCGGCCGGTTTCCGTGACGGGAACGCCGTGTCGAGGCGGCGGCCACTAGCATCGGGTTTTGCGCCGGGCAACCCCTTTCCTGCGAAAAACATCAGGGGCTTGGCCTTGGGGTCGGGAAGGCCCAAATGGGGCGAAGTCCGTTTGAACCGCAAAAGGGGTGCCGCTTGGCCACGCTGGGAATGTCCGCCGCCGACAAGGACGCCGTCGAGGCGTTTCGCCGCGACATCGTCGAACCGTCGATGCACGCGCTGGTGATCGTCTACTTCACCGCCGAATGGTGCGGCCCGTGCAAGGCATTGGGTCCGATCATCGACAAGGTGGCGGGTGAATATGCCGACAAGGGCGTGCGGCTGGCGAAGCTGGATGTCGACAAGAACCAGTTCATCGCCGCGCAGTTTCAGGTGCGATCGGTCCCGACCGTCTATGTGATGTTCCAGGGGCAATTGGTGGCGGACCTGGGACAGGCGCGCACCGAATCGGCGCTCAAGACGATGCTCGACCAGATTCTGCGCCAATTGCCGGTCGAGGGCGAGGCGCAGTCGGCCGAGGCCGAGATCGAGCCGCTGGTCGCCATGGGCGAGGAAGCGCTGGGCGAGGGCGATGCGACCCGCGCGCTGTCGATTTTCGACCAGCTGGCCGAGATGGCGCCCGAACATGGCGGCGTGGCGGGCGGCCGCGCACGGGCATTGGTGGCGCTGGCCCGGATCGAGGAGGCGCGGGACGTGCTCGCCGCCCTGCCCGAGGATGCGGCCAAGACACCCGAAGTGGCGCGCGCCCATGCCGCGATCGCTCTGGCGGCGGAGGCCGCGCCGGTCGACGACCTGTCCGCGCTTCGCGCGCGCGTCGAGGCGGCGCCCGACGACCTGGCGCTGCGCTACGAACTGGCTGGCGGGCTGATGGCCGCGGGTGAGCGCGATGCCGCCGCCGAGCATCTGCTGGCGATCGTGCAGGCCGAGCGCGACTGGAACGACGGCGCGGCGCGTCAGCGGCTGCTCAAGCTGTTCGAAGTGGTCGGCCTGGAAGATCCATGGGTGTCGCAGCAGCGCCGCCGCTTGTCGGCGATCCTGTTCGGATGACGGCGACGCGTCTCTCGATCTTTCCGTTGGGGGGCGCGATCCTGTTTCCGGGAATGCACCTGCCGCTGCATATCTTCGAGCCGCGCTACCGCGCGCTGGTCGGCGATGCGCTGGCGCGCGACCGGCGGATCGGCATGATCCAGCCGCGCGGAGAGGGCGATCCGCCGCCGCTGTTCGAAACCGGCTGTGTCGGGCGCATCATCGATGTCGAGGCGCATGAAGATGGCCGCTATGACATCGTGCTGGAGGGGGTGTCGCTGTTCCGCGTCGACCGTGAACTGGTCGTGACCACGTCGTTCCGTCAGGTCGACGCGACGTTGCTGCCAGCGCCGGAGGCGGAGACGCTGGCATTGGGGATGCGGGCATCGATCGAAATCGAATCGCGGCGCTTTGCCGATGCCCACGGCTATGCCGTCGATTGGGAAGCGGTCACGCGGCTGGATGACGAAAGCCTGGTCAACGGGATCGCACAGATCGCGCCGTTCGACATCGCGTCGAAGCAGGCTTTGCTGGAAGCGCCCGCGCTGGATGTTCGCGCCGAACTGCTGATCCAGTTGATGCAGTTTTTCGGCCGCCACGGACAGGATGATGCGACCCTGCAATGACCGCCACGCTTGACCCATGGCTGCTGGAAAAGCTGGTCTGCCCGGTAACGCGCGCGCCGTTGCGGCAGGTCGGGGACCAACTTATTACCCCGGACGGCGCGATTGCTTATCCGATCGTCGAGGGCGTTCCCGTTCTGCTGGCGGAGGCGGGACAATCATCATTGCCCCGCCCCGTAACCGCCGATGCGATATCAGAACACGATCAGCGCGACCGTGACCCAGAATGACGTCAGCGCCAGACCGATGGTGGTGTAAACCGCCCGGTTGCTGATCCGTCCTTCGAACTCGATCTGGTGGCTGCCCGAGATTGCACCGGGAGTCGAAAAGCTATGCGACACGAGACCCTCTCCATTTCGTCTTATTTCTGAAACAGATTATGGCGTTTTTAACGTGTCGCCAAGGCCTTCCGATCCCTCTTTTGGGCCATAATTGCCTGCAAAAGCTGCACCTTGCAGCGCAGCGTCGCGTCAGACGCGCATTGGCATCAACACATAGAGCGCCGGGCTTTTGTCGTTTTCACGGATTAGCGTCGGCGCCGAGGCGTCGGCGAGGTGAACTTCGACCGTATCGCCCTCGATCTGGTGAAGGATGTCGAGCAGGTAGCGGCTGTTGAAACCGATCTCCAATGCGATCGACGCGTATTCGCCGGGCACTTCTTCGGCCGCAGTGCCGTTTTCGGGGCTGCTGACCGATAAGGTCACCTTGTCACGATCGACCGCCATCTTGACCGCGCGGGTCTTTTCGGTGGCGATGGTCGACACGCGGTCGACGCCGTCCATGAAACTCTTGGGATCGAGCTTGAGCAGCTTGTCGTTGGCGGTCGGGATGACGCGCGAATAATCGGGGAAGGTGCCGTCGATCAGTTTCGAGGTCAGGATCGCCTGGCCCAGGTCGAACCGGATCTTCGATGCGCTGAGCGACACGCCGACCGATGCGTCAACTTCGTCGAGCAGCTTGCGAAGCTCGGTCACGCATTTGCGCGGCACGATCACGTCGGGCATCGCCTCCGCACCGTCGGGCCGGGCGATGGTGACGCGCGCCAGCCGGTGGCCGTCGGTCGCGGCGGCCTTGAGCACCGCATGCGCGCCGCCCGGACCGCCTTCATCGGCAACGTGCAGGAAGATGCCGTTCAGATAATAACGTGTCTCTTCGGTGGAGATGGCGAAGCGCGTCTTGTCGATGATCGCCTTCAACGCTTCGGCCGGCAACTCGAACTGGGTCGGCAACTCGCCCTCGGCGATGACGGGGAAATCGTCGCGCGGCAATGTGGCGAGCTGAAAGCGCGCGCGGCCCGCCACGATGGTCAGCCGGCCCTCCGCCGCGCTCAGCTCGACCTGCGCGCCTTCGGGCAGTTTGCGGGCGATGTCGAACAGCGTGTGCGCCGACACCGTGGTCGCACCCGCCTGATCGACGGCGGCGGCGACGGTTTCGTCGATCTGGAGATCGAGGTCGGTGGCCATCAGCCGGATCGAGCCGGACGCCTGCGCGTCGATCAGCACGTTCGACAGGATGGGGATGGTATTGCGCCGCTCAACCACCGACTGGACATGGCTGAGCGCCCTCAACAGAGTCGCGCGTTCAATCGTCGCCTTCATCTCAATCCCCCGGGCCGTCGCCCAACCGTGAAGTCCACTTCCTCCGCGCCGGAGCGCGGCCGACGGCACGCCATGCCTCAGCCCACTATCTCTAGCGCGAAAAAGGGCCGGAGCAAGAAGCTCCGGCCCTTCGATCGACTAGGTGGCGAGGGTTAACCGCTCGCTAATGAAGCAGTCGCCCCGCCACGGTATCAGAAGCGCCAGCCAAGGCCTGCGACGACCTGATGACGGTCGGTGTCAACGTCGAAGTTCGGCGTGGTGCCGCCATCGGCGAACTCGAAATTGGCCGACTCGTAGTTCGAGTAGCGATATTCGACCTTGGCGAAGGCGTTGGTGCCGATCGCGCGTTCGACGCCGGCGCCAAGACGCCAGCCGTCCAGCTCGTAATTCTCGTCGCGGATGGTGGTGCCGTCGCCGCCCAGCAGGTTGAGGCGCGCATTGGTGTAGCCGCCCTTGGCATAGAGCAGCGTGCCCGGCGTCACCTGTGCGCCGACGCGCGCGCCGACATAGATGTCGCGGCCGGTCGATACTTCGCCAAAGCCGAAGGTGTTGGGATTGACGCGGTTGGTCTCCACCTCGCCCGTCGAGTCGGTCAGTTCGGCCTCGACACCGACCACGGCGCCGCCAAAGCCGAAGTCATAGCCGGCTTCGACACCGTAAAGGAAACCGTCGACGGTCTGGTCGACGCCGTCGATATCCTCGCTGCTGCCGGGCCTGATGCCGTCATAGCCGCCCAGCACGGCGATGCGCGGACCGGTGAAGGTCGGGTCGACGGTCTGCGCGAAGGCGGGGGCGGCGAAGGCGGTCGAGGCGACCAGCGCGGCGGCGATTGCGTAACGCATATAAAACTCCTTACGTGAACACACCCGGCGTGCCGGGCGGAGCGCTCAAATGGGTGCGCTGCGGCAATGTTGCATGAACCTCAGATAAACAACGAATTTCGTTGTATTTACGCAACAGGGGATTGAAAGGCGGATGACCGGGATTAGCGGCGGGGACGCACTACGATGCTGACGCTGCTGGCGATCGGCCTGATGATGACGCAGGTGCGAGAGCCGATCGGCATTCACGGCGACTGGGGTGCATTTCAGGCGCGGTCGCCCCGGCGCTGCTTCGCGATGGCGGCTCCGGTGCAGGCGCGCCGCGCGGCGTTCGTCAGCGTCACCCATTGGTCAGGCGCGGGCGCGCAACTGCATGTCCGGCTGAGCCGTCCGCGCGCCGAAGCCGCGCGCGTAACCCTGACCATCGGCAGTCGGCGGTTCCGGTTGAAGGCCGGGCCGCGCGACGCCTGGGCGCCGGATGTGGCCACCGACCGCGCGATCATTGCGGCGATGCGCGGCGGACGCAGCCTGAGCGTGGAGACCATGGGCGCCAACCGCCGGCCCTTTGCCGATGTGTATCGCCTGTCGGGCGCGGCGACCGCGATGGATGCGGCGGGCGCGGCCTGTGCCGGATAAGGCGGCTCAGCGCGCGGGCGGCGCGGCCTCGGTCGGGGTCGGCTGTGGCGCGGGCGGATCGGGCAGCGACAGCGCCGTGGCCTCGATCACGTCGAGCGCGCGGCGGGCGCGGATATAGCGGCGCGCCGCCTCGATCCAGCTCGACGCGCCCGATGCGCCGGGCATCCGCGATACCTCGGCCATGGCGGCTTCCAGCTGGCCCGCGTCGATCAGGCGGCGGGCGCGCGCCAGCCGGTCGGCGGGGCGCGCGCTGGGCGTGGTTTCCTCGCGCAGCACGACCAGCCCCGACAGTTCGCGCCGGAACGCGGGCCACCAGCCGTCGCGCGCGCCGCTCATCAGCGTGGGCGCCATCGAATCGAGGCCGAGGCGCAGGTCCTCCAGCGTCACCGGCGTGGCTGCCGCGGTGGTGACGGCGGCGACGGCATTGGGGCGGATCGCGCCGAACCGTTCACGCAACTGGCGATCGACATAGCCGAGCGGCAGGCCACGATCGAGGGCGCGGCGTGCGGCAAAGGCAACCAGCACGCCCTCAGCCCGCGTCGCATAGCTCGATGCCGCGCGCGAATCGCCCTCGATCGCCTGAAGCCGGTTTTCGAGCACTTCCAGGCGGGCCGCGAGCGTGATTTCGCGTGCGTAGAGCGAGGTGAGGTCGGCACCCGGTTCGGACGCGACGGGGCGGCTGGCGGCGAGGGGCGCGGACGTGGCCGCGACCTTCGTGTCGCTCTCGCGCCAGCGTTGCCATGCCGGACCCAGCCACCACAAAGCGACGACGATCCCCAGCACCAGCGCGACCAGCAGCGCCAGCGCCCAGGCCACGCCCCGCCGGCGTCGCGGCGGACGCGCTTCGAACGACACTTCGTCACCGATCATGCGGCCTTATCCCCGCCGCCATCGCCGGGGTCAATCGAAAGCGCGGCGCGCACGAGCGCGTCGTCGTTGGGCCGGTCGATGGTAATCGCACGCCGCCAGCCGCCACCCGCCGCCGCCAGCGCCGCCGGGCTGATCGCGGCGACGGCGGTGCGCGCGCGCGGCAGTCCGGCGGCATCGACGCACGCCGCCAGCCGCGCGCCGGCGCGCGGCGAATGGATCAAAGCGACGGCATCGGTCAGTCGTTCGACGCCTTCGGGAGCGACCGGCTCGCTGGCATAGACGGTGATGGGCGTGACGCCCGCCACCGGGCGATGTTCGCGGCCGGCCAGATGCAGCGGATGCTGACAACCGCGTTCGCGCAGCAGCGTCGCGGCGGCTTGGGCATCGCCGCTGCCGGTGGCCACCACCAACAGGCCCGCTGCGCGTGCCGCATTCGCCGTCGCGCCCCCAACCGCGACGACGGGCAGCGCGGACAGGCGCGCCAGCCCCGGTCCGGCATGGCGAACGGCATTGGCGCTGGTGAGCAACAGCGCATCGAACGCCGCCGGATCGGGAACTGCCCAGTCGAGCGGCCGCACTGCGAACAAGGGCATCGCCACGCCGTCTCCTCCCGCCGCTGCAATGCGCGCGAGCGTCGCGGCATTGCCGGGTTCGGGGCGCAGGACGATCAGGCGGGCGGGCAACGGCCGAACCGCGCACAGACGGCGGTGGGGGCGCGGGCGATCAGGTCGTCGGCCAGCGCGATCGCCATCGCCGCGCCGTCATCGCCGGTGATCGAGCCGTTGACATGCTCGCCACCGTCCTCGCTCAGCAATTCGGCGTCCAGCACCAGCCGCCCCTCCACGATGCGCGCATGGGCGGCGACGGGCGAATGACAATCGGCGTCGAGCGCGGCGAGCAGCGCGCGCTCTGCCCACACGCAGCGGCTGGTTTCGGGATGATCGACCGCGCCGACCAGCGCGCGGGCAGCGTTATCCCCGGCGCGCACCTCGATCCCGATCGCGCCCTGCGACGGGGCGGGCAGCATCATTTCCAGCGGAATCGGCGTGCCGACATCGTGGCGGCCCAGCCGTTCCAGCCCGGCGGCGGCCAGCAGCGTGGCGTCGGCTTCCCCCGAACCCAGCTTGGCCAGCCGCGTGTCGACATTGCCGCGAAAGGAAATGATCGACAGGTCGGGGCGCAGTTTCCGCAATTGCGCGGCGCGACGGGGGGAAGATGTGCCGATGACGCCCCCTTCGGGCAATTCGTCGATCGACGCCGCCCCCACCAGCCGGTCGCGCACATCGGCGCGCGCCAGCATCGCGGCGACGGTGATGGCGGCGGGGCGGATCGTCTCCACATCCTTCATCGAATGGACGGCGCAGTCGATTTCGCCATCCAGCAGCGCGCGGTCGAGTTCCTTGGTCCAAAGCGCCTTGCCGCCGATTTCGGCGAGCGGGCGGTCCTGCACCCGGTCGCCAGTGGTGCGGATGGGGATGATTTCGAAGTCGAGCGGATCGCGGTCATGCGCGGCGGCCAGCAGGCCGCGCACCAGATTGGCCTGGGTCAGCGCCAGCGGGGAACCGCGCGTACCGATGCGAAAGGGTTGGGACATGGCCTTGTGCTAGCCCGGCGCACGGCTAGATGGAAGCGATGGCGCTGATCCTTGGCCTCGAATCGAGCTGCGATGAAACCGCCGCCGCGCTTGTCACCAGCGACCGCCGCGTGCTGTCTCACAAGCTGGCGGGTCAGGAAGCGGCACATGCCCCCTATGGCGGGGTGGTCCCCGAAATCGCCGCGCGCGCCCATGCCGATGTGCTGGCGCCGCTGATTTCGGCTGCGTTCGAGGAAGCGGGCGTGACGCTGGCCGATGTCGATGCGGTCGCGGCGACCGCCGGGCCGGGGCTGATCGGCGGGGTGATGGTGGGGCTGGTGACGGGCAAGGCGCTGGCGCATGCGGCGGGCAAGCCGCTGATCGCGGTCAATCATCTGGAGGGCCATGCGCTCAGCCCGCGATTGTGCGAACCCGATCTTGCCTTTCCCTATCTGTTGCTGCTGGTGTCGGGCGGGCATTGCCAGTTGCTGCTGGTGCGCGGCGTGGGCGACCATGTGCGGCTGGCCACGACGATCGACGATGCCGCGGGCGAAGCGTTCGACAAGACGGCCAAGCTGCTCGGCCTGGGGTTTCCCGGCGGCCCGGCGGTCGAGCGTGCCGCAGCGTCGGGGGATCCAGCGGCGGTGCCGCTGCCGCGCCCGCTGGTCGGGTCGGGCGAGCCGCATTTTTCCTTCGCGGGCCTGAAAAGCGCCGTCGCGCGCGCCGCGCAGTCGGGCAATTACCGGGTCGAGGATATTGCCGCATCGTTCAGCAAGGCGGTGGTCGATTGCCTGATTGACCGCACCCGGCTGGCTTTGTCGCGCACAACCGGCGCGACGGCACTGGTGGTGGCGGGCGGTGTCGCCGCCAACACGGGTGTGCGCGACGCGCTCCAGTCGCTGGCGCACGGCCATGACCTGCGCTTCGTCGCGCCGCCGCTGTGGCTGTGCACCGACAATGCCGCGATGATCGCATGGGCAGGCGTCGAACGCTTCGCCGCCGGGCTGACCGATCCGCTCGACGCCCCGGCGCGCGCGCGCTGGCCGCTCGATCCCGATGCGGCGCCGGTGCGTGGGGCGGGGGTAAAGGCATGATGCGGATCGGGGTCATCGGCGCGGGCGCGTGGGGCACCGCGCTGGCACAGGCGGCGGCGTCGGGCGGGGAGGATGTGATCCTGTGGGCGCGCGAGGCCGACGTGATCGACAGCATCAACGCCGATCACGTCAATGCCGTCTTCCTGCCCAAGGTGCGGCTGTCGACGGCCGTGCGGGCGACCGGCGACCTGAGCGATCTGGAACAGGCCGATGCGCTGCTTGTGGTGGTGCCCGCCCAGCATGTCGGCACCGTTTTGTCGGGCATCACCGTCGGCACGCGCCCGCTGGTGCTGTGCGCCAAGGGGATCGAGGTGCGGACGCGGCGGCTGGTCAGCGAAATCGCCGCCGATGCCCAGCCACAGGCGCCGCTGGCGGTGCTGTCGGGGCCGACATTCGCCCATGAAGTCGCCGCCGGACTGCCCACCGCCGTCACGCTTGCCTGCGCCGATGCGGTGCTGCGGGAGGCCTTGTCCGAACGGCTGGCGACCCCGGCGCTGCGGCCCTATGCCAGCGACGATGTGGTCGGTGCCGAGATCGGCGGCGCGGTCAAGAATGTGCTGGCGATCGCGTGCGGCGTGGTCGACGGCGCGGGGCTGGGCCAGAATGCGCGCGCGGCGCTGATCGCGCGCGGCTTTGCCGAGATGACCCGATATGGCGTCGCGCGCGGCGCGCGGCCGGAAACGCTGGCGGGCCTGTCGGGTCTGGGCGACCTGGTGCTGACCTGTTCATCGACCAGCAGCCGCAATTTCTCGCTCGGCGTCGGCATCGGTCAGGGGCGGTCGGCAGCCGCGATGATGAGCGACCGGCGCACCGTGGCGGAAGGTGCCTTTACCGCGCCGGTGCTGCGCGAAGATGCGCGGCTGCGCGGTGTGGAAATGCCCGTGACCGAAGCGGTCTGCGCGCTGCTGGAGGGGGCCGATGTCGATGCCGTTGTCGAGCGGCTGCTGGCCCGGCCGCTGCGCCCAGAGGCCTGATCGACGTCAGAAATCGACGGCGATCCCCTTAAGCTCCCAGTCGCCGTAGCGGACGGGATCGCGACCCAGCGGATCGTCGCCCCGTTCCTTGACCGCTTCGGGTTTGGGCACCGGCGGGCTTTTGGAGAGATAGGCGGGCGGCTTCACATGCGGGGGGCGCTGGCCCATGTCAGGCTCCTTGATCGACCCTCAAGCAGATGGCGTGCGCTTTGCAAGGATCAAGGGTGGGTCAGACCGCGACATCCCCCTTGATCGGTGGATGCGGATCATAGCCGTCGACCGCGAAATCCTCGATTTTGTAATCGTCGATGCTGGCGGCATGGCGCGTGAGCCGCATTGTCGGCCATGCCCGCGGCGTCCGCGACAATTGCTCGCGCGCCTGGTCCAGATGATTGAGATACAGGTGCGCGTCGCCCGCCACCCAGATCAGCTCGCCCGGCGTCAGCCCCGCCTGCTGCGCCAGCATCAGTTGCAGCGCGGTCGCGCCGACGAAGTTGAACGGCGCACCCAGCAACAGGTCGACCGAGCGCTGAAACAACAGGCAGTTCAGCCGCCCGTCCAACGTGACATGATATTGATAGACCATGTGGCACGGCGGCAGCGCCATCGTGTCCAGTTCGCCGACATTCCAGCCGTGGAACAGCATCCGGCGGCTGGCCGGGTTGGTCCGAAGCGTGTCGACCAGCGTGGCGATCTGGTCATGTTCGCGCCCGTCGGCACCCAGCCAGCGGCGCCATTGCCTGCCGTAAACCGGGCCAAGCTCGCCCCAGCGCGCGGCAAAGGCATCGTCCTCGACAATGCGCTGCTCGAACGCGGCCTGTTCGATCGCTTCTCCGGTTTCGCGGCGATAGGCGGCCAGCGGCCAGTCGGTCCAGATCCGCACATTGTCGCGCAGCAGCGGCTGGATATTGGTGCCCCCGGTCAGGAACCACAGCATCTCGCGCACCGCCGTTTTCCAGTAAACGCGCTTGGTCGTCAGGATCGGCACCTGCCCGCCCGACAGGTCGAAGCGCAGCATCGCGCCGAACAGTGACCGCGTGCCCACGCCCGTCCGGTCGATGCGCTGGTCGCCATGCGCCAGCACATGGTCGATCAGGTCGAGATACTGAAACTCTGGATTCCGCATCGTCATGCTCCGCCGCGCGCCGGGCGCGGATTGCCGTCAGTGGGTTGTCGCATCGCTAGTCGCGATCGGTCCCGAAACCTAGGGGTCATGGAAAACTCCGCAATGGACCTGCTTGTCGAGGCAATACCGATTTTGCGTGCAATATTCGGCGGATGGGCAGGGTTGTCGAGACGGTCAGGGACTTGTCGGAAGCGCGCGCGATCTTTGCGCCAATCGCGGCGCTGAGCCACGAGGTCGCGGCATTTGCCTATCTCGACCGGTCGCACCGCGTCATCGCGCTGCGCCATACGCCCGCCGGTTCGGTCGCGGCGATCACCCTGCCGATCCGCACCGTCGCGCGGGAGGCGCTGTCGCTCGATGCGGCGGGGCTGTTGATGGCGCATAATCACCCGTCGAACGATCCCAGACCGAGCACCGCCGATATCGAAGTGACGCGGCGGTTCGCACGCGCGCTGTCGGTGCTCGACCTCAAGCTGATCGACCATCTGATCCTGACGCGCAGCGGCGTGGCGAGTTTCCGGGAACTGGGGTTGTTATAGGCGACCGGCCGGGGATCAGGCCGGGGCGGCGAGCTTTTCCGGCATCGTGGCGGGCGCCGTCGTCTCGTCCAGCAATTGCCAGCCCCCGGCGCTCAGGACCTCGACCGGCCTGAAGCGCGCCTTATACGCCATCCGTGCCGACCCGCGCACCCAATAGCCCAGATAGACATAGGGCAGCCCCACGGCGCGCGCGCGGGCGATGTGGTCGAGGATGATATAGGTGCCAAGGCCGGGCCGGGCCGTTTCGTCGGGATCGTAATAGCTGTAGATCATCGACAGGCCGTCTGACTGCTGATCGGTGATGCACGCTCCCACCAGCCGACCGGGGCGGTCGCCGCTTTCCGGTTCGCGATATTCGACGATATAGGATCGAACGGGGCTGTGCTCGACCATGTCGGCATAATCCTGTTCGTCCATGCCGGCCATCCCGCCGCCGGGATGGCGCGCGTCGAGATAGCGGCGCAGCAATTGATATTGCTCGTCCGTCGCCCAGGGGCGGCAGGCATTGACCTCAAGATCGGCCATCCGGCGGATCAGCTTGCGCTGCGTCGCGCCGGGCGCAAAGCCGTCCGCGACGACGCGCACCGACTGACAGGCGTTGCACGACGGGCAACTGGGGCGATAGGCGACCGACTGGCTGCGGCGAAAACCGATGCGGCCAAGGGCATCGTTCAGCTCGCCGGCATGGGGGCCGTTCAGCTCGGTGAACACCTTTCGCTCCTGCCGATCGGGGAGATACGGGCACGGCGACGGGCTGGTCACGAAAAAGCGCGGAAAACGGAACGGCGCAGTCACGCTTGATCGGGTCCTTCATGACGCGCGGCGACAGGCGGCGCCCGGATAATATGGCTGTGCCGCAAAACGATGAAAAGCTGGTTTACCAGCGCCGCCCCATCCCGCCCCGCGCGGGGGCCGGACGATTTTTCGTATCGGCGCCGGTCAGGCCAACTCGACCAGGCTCACTTCATAATGCGAATCGCGCAGCGCGCCGATCAGCCGGTCCAGGTGCGCGCGGTCGCGCGTTTCGCATTCAACGTCCAGCGTCAGCCCCTTGACCGGCAGCGTCGTGAAGATGCGCTGGTGATAGAGTTCCAGAATGTTGACCCCGACCTGATCGAAGATGCGCGACACCTGAAACAGCGCGCCGGGGCGGTCCTGCAACCGGATGCGAAGCCGCGCGAGACGGCCCGAGCGGGCAAGGTTTCGCAGCAGGACATTGGCCAGCAGCCGGGTGTCGATATTGCCGCCGCACAGCACGATGCCGATGTGCCGCCCGGCAAAGCGTTCGCGATGTGCCAGCAGCGCCGCCAGCCCCGCCGCGCCCGCGCCCTCGACCACAGTCTTTTCAATCTGGAGCAGCAGGCTGACCGATTCCTCCAGATTGCGTTCGCTGACCAGCACGATGTCGTCGACCAGCGCGCGCACGATCCGGGCGGTCAGGCCGCCAGGCTCCTTGACCGCGATCCCCTCCGCCAGGGTGTCGCCGCCGATCGGCAGGTCGGAACCTCGCATCCGATTATACATCGACGGATAAAGCTCGGCCTGCACGCCGATCACCTCGATCGGGCGCGGTTGCGCCTTGGCCACGCTGGCGATGCCGGAGATCAGCCCGCCGCCGCCGATCGGCACGACAAAGGTGTCCAGCCCCGGTGCATCCTCCAGCATTTCCAATGCCATCGTGCCCTGTCCGGCGACGATGCGCGGATCGTCGAACGGGTGGACAAAGGTATAGCCGTTCGATGCCTCCAGCGCGCGGGCATGGGCATAGGCCTCGTCAAAGGTTTCGCCCTCCAGGATGACGGTCGCGCCATGCCCTTCGGTCTGCATCACCTTCACCGTCGGCGTGGGACGCGGCATGACGATGGTGACGGGGATGCCCAAGCGGATGCCGTGATAGGCAAGCCCTTGTGCGTGATTGCCCGCCGATGCGGCGATCACGCCCTTTTCGCGCTGTTCGACCGGCAGTTGCAGCAGCGTGTTGAGCGCGCCGCGCTCCTTATAGGCAGCCGTGAACTGAAGATTCTCGAACTTCAGATATACTGTTGCACCGACCATCGCCGACAATGTCTTGCTGACCAAAGTGGGCGTGCGGACGACCGATCCCGCGATTCGCGCGCGCGCCGCCAGCACATCGTCGAGGGTGACGGGCACATGGGTCGAAACCGGGGCGGGCGAAGCGGACTGCGTGGACATGCCGTCGCCCTAGCCGATCGTCGCGGGTCGGGAAACCGGGTTGCGATTCGGGTGACAGGCCATATGGATCGGGGTCATGGCTAGGATCGCATATCTGGGACTGGGCGTGATGGGCGCGCCGATGGCGCGGCATCTGATCGCGGCGGGGCACGACGTCATCGGCTATAACCGTACCCGCGCCAAGGCGGAGGCATGGGCAAGCCAGCATGGCGGCCACATCGCCGATAGCCCGGCCCACGCAGCACAGGGTGCGGATGCGGTCATTGCGTGCGTCGGCAATGACGATGATCTGCGCGAAGTGACATTGGGCGAAAAGGGCTGTTTCGCCGCGATGGGCGCGAGGGCGGTGTTCATCGACCACACCACGGTATCGGCGGCGATCGCGCGCGAACTGGCGGATGCGCGCGCGCTGGTGGTCGACGCGCCGGTGTCGGGCGGACAGGCCGGGGCCGAGAAGGGCGCGCTGTCGGTGATGTGCGGCGGCAGCGACGAAGCGGTCGCGGCGGCGCGTCCGTTGATGAACGCCTATGCCGCGCGCATCGTCCATGTCGGTGCGGCGGGCGCGGGCCAGACCACCAAGATGGTCAACCAGATCTGCATCGCCGGCGTGTTGCAGGGCGTGGCAGAGGCGCTGCGCTTTGCCCAGGCATCCGACCTCGACCTCGACAAGGTGCTGGAGGCGATTTCCGGCGGCGCGGCGCAAAGCTGGCAGATGGTCAATCGCTGGCCGACCATGGCCAGGGACGAATTCGACTTCGGCTTTGCGATCGACTGGATGCGAAAGGATCTGGGCCTGACGCTGGAGGAGGCCAAGCGCAACGGCGCGACGCTGCCGATGACCGCGCTGGTCGATCAATTCTATGCCGAGGTGCAAAAGGCGGGCGGCGGGCGGCTGGATACCAGCGCGCTGGTCACGCGCCTGCCGCGCTGACGCCGGTTCAGCGCGCGGCGAATGCCTCGCGCCATTCGGGCCGCACCGCCGCCAGGATCGCGGGCGTGACCGGCAGCGTCAGGTCATAAGTCCCCTCAGCATAGGGTCCCGCGACATAGGGTCCGACGAGCAGGCCGATGCGGTCGATCCGCTGGCTGTCGGTCGACCCCAGGATCAGTGTCGTCTCCGCCACTTCGGGGCAATCGTTGAACGGGTCGTCCGATCGTTTGACGGGCGCGCCGCGTCGTCCCTGTCGCGCGCGGTCCAGCCGCTGGCAAAAGGCATCGCCCATCGCCGACTGGATCGCGTCGGCGGACGTGAACATCTCGGTCGGGGCCATTCGCTTGCCCGCTGCCTTGTCCCACACCAGTGCGTCGAAGCCGGGGCTGCCATGCGCGCCGCCGGTATAGGCATAGGTTTCTGCCGACAGGCTGAGCAGGCGCGGGGTGTCGGTCACGACCCTCCACTCCACGCTGTCGTCATAGGGGCGATAGGGAAAGCCCTGCTTCTCGGTTTCGCGCCGCCATTCGCGCGTTTCGCGTTTCAATGCGGTCAGCGCTTCCTCACGCTCGGCATCGAGCGCACTGGCGAGCGCCGGGATCGCGGCGGCCTGGCCGGGATAGGCATAGGCAAAGCTGTAGTCGTCGGTTTCCAGCTTGACCCGGCTGGCAGCGGCGGGCGGCGCGGTCGGGGTGGGAG
>NZ_DATJLI010000021.1:0-9011 GCF_035490575.1 Sphingomonas sp.
GCCGCTTCGGCAATGACGGCGTTCTGGACGGGGGTAAGCGCGGCATATCCGCGCGCGGCGAGCGCTTCCGAAAGAAGCGGCGGGATGAGATCATTATTCATGCAAGCATCCCACATGCGCCTGTCGGGCGCCGCACGCAAGGCGGCGCGACGCAAAAAGCGTCGGACGAGCCACCGATTCGCACGCCGATCGCGTTGCTCAGCCCGCCTTCAACTCGCTGCCCCGCTTCAACACCTCGTCGCCGTCATCCTGCTCGATCAGATAGGCGGGGTTATCCTCGGTGCCGTTCTTGACGATCTTTGACCCCTTGATCGTGCGCTGGACGCGGCGCGTGAACTTGTCGGCCACCTTGCCCTTGGCGGTGCCCTGCCCCCAATCCCACTTCACCGTCTGACCCTTGCGAAAGGCGTTCGACATGCGGCTGCTCCGAAACGTTTCACCTGAACCCAGCGAACCGGCATCCCCGCGCTTCGTTCCCATGGTCAAAGGGCCGTATCCGGTCTAAATCCGCGCGCCATGCAGCCAGACGCGCTTCGGATCGCCGTTTACAGCGGCAACTATAATTATGTTCGCGACGGCGCCAATCAGGCGCTGAACCGGCTTGTCGCCTTTTTGCTGGAACGGGGCGTGACGACGCGCGCCTATTCGCCGACCGTCGCCGAACCGGCCTTTCCGGCGACGGGCGATCTGGTCGACGTGCCAGCGTTCGCGCTGCCGGGCGGGCGCGGCGAATATCGGCTGGGCAAGGGATTGCCCGCCAGCGTGCGCGCCGATCTTGACGCCTATCGCCCGCACATCGTCCATGTCTCCGCCCCTGACTGGAGCGGCCACCGCCTGCTCAGCTGGGCGCGCGCGAACGCTATTCCCACGCTGGCGTCGCTGCACACGCGGTTCGAAACCTATCCGCGCTATTACGGGCTGGGCTTTCTGGAGCCGCTGGCGACGCGGCTGTCGGCGCGTTTCTACAACCGCGCCGATCAGGTGATGGTGCCCAGTCCCGGCATGGCGACGCTGCTGCACCAATGGGGCGTGACCACCCCGATCGGCATCTGGTCGCGCGGGATCGACCATGACCGCTTCAGCCCCTCCCGGCGCGACGATGCATGGCGCCGGTCGCTGGGCATCGCCGATGATGAAGTGGCGGTCGGCTTTCTGGGGCGATTGGTGCTGGAGAAAGGACTGGGCATCTTCGCCCAGGTGATCGCCGAACTGCGGCGGCGCGGCGTGCGTCACAAGGTGCTGGTGATCGGCGAAGGCCCCGCCCGCGCATGGTTCGCCGAACGCGTGCCCGACGCGGTGTTCACCGGCTTTCAGTCGGGTGACGATCTGGGCCGCGCGGTGGCGGGGATGGACGTGTTCTTCATGCCCAGCGTGACCGAAACCTTTGGCAATGTGACGACCGAGGCGATGGCGGCGGGCGTTCCCGTCGTCGCCGCGCGTGCGACCGGGGCGATCGATCTGGTCGAGGATGGCGTGACCGGCTTTCTGGTGCCGCCGACCGACGTCGCCGCTTATGCCGACGCCATCCAGCGGCTGGTGGAGGACAGTGCACTGCGCCAGCGCGCGGGCGCGGCCGGACACCGGGCGGCCAGACGCTATGTCTGGGACACGGCCAATCAGGCTGTGCTCGATGCCTATCTGACGCTGCTGGACCAGCGCGGGGGTTAAAAGCGTCCGCTGGCGGACCCGCCGGAACGGAACCGGCGCGGGCGCTGCGCGTCTTGCCCGGATGCGGGAGGGATTATCAGCACGATCACGCGTTCGCGCGGCGTTTGCCGCTCATCCGGCGCGCCCGGCGCCGGCCGATGCCGCCGGCCTGAGCCGTTCGGTCGAGGCGCTTTGCGACGCGATCGAACGAGAATCGCACCAGTTGCGCGAATGGGAAAGCCTGGCCGAGCAATTGCGGGAAACGGCGGAGCGGCTGGAAGCCAGCCTGAAACCCGGCCTGGCGGCGCAGCCGGATCAGTCCGCGTCGCGCCAGTCATAGCTCAGCGCCGCTTCGCGGAAGGCGAAGCGATCGACATGCCGCTCGACCACGCCCTTCAAACCGTCAAGCTGCGCGGGTGCGGCCGCGTCGATGCGGATTTCCAGCACGTCGGACGATGCATCGAACGTCACCACCGCGTCGCCCGGCCAGTCGGCGCCGCGCACATCGCGCGGAAAGGTGACGCGACCATGGTTTTCGTCGAACTCGACGGCCAGATTATGGCTCCAGTGCTTGCACAGTTGCTGAAGATAACGTGATCCATGCGCGGTCGGCACGCGCGCGCTACTGCTGCTGATGGTCAAGGCATGTCCTTTCGGGCGTTGATTGCAGGATATTGTGTCGCCGCCATACGACGCCAAGCGCCAACATGCTATTGCGAGTCGTTCGCATAGATGCCATATCGGCACGATCCCTTAAGGAAAGCCACTCGCATGACCGCGTCAGGCCGAGAAACAACCGCCGACCGCGCGACCGCCATGCCGGTCGCGGTGCTTTTGCGTCGTGGCGGGCGATGCTGGCGGGCCGCGCGCGACCAGGGACACAGCGTCCAGCCGATGCTGTATGCGATGCTGGCACCGCGCGGCTGCGGGATGCTGGCGCCGGTGATCGACAGCCTGATGACCCTGTATGAAGCGGCGCTGGGCAGGGCGATTGTCGTCGGACGGGGCGAGAACCTGTCACATGACGAACGGCGGCTGATCGACCTGTTCGCGGTCACGCCGAACCGAATCGCTTGTGACTCGCCGTGCGAAACGCCGGGCACAGCGGCGTTCCGGTGCGCGCTTTGTTCGGCACGCATCATGTTCGCCGCGACATTGCCGACGACGATCCATCATTGAAGGGTCGGCCAGTCTGGTCATCGATCAGGAAATGAAGAATTGGTGCGGTCGAGAAGACTCGAACTTCCACGGGCTTTCGCCCACAACGACCTCAACGTTGCGCGTCTACCAGTTCCGCCACGACCGCACATGTCAATCCCGCCGGATCACCGGCGGTCGGTAGGCGGGTGCCCCTAGCAGCGTCGAATGAGCCATGCAACATGGTTTCGCGCGCAATTGCCGACCGCTACGAACACGCCTAATAGCCGCGCGGATGACAGCCGCGCCCGCCCCCCTGACTGTCGAGGCGCGCCGCATTCTGACGCTGGCATGGCCCGTCATGCTGACCAGCCTGAACTGGACCATCCTGCACCTGACCGACGTGATCGTCGTCGGCGCGGCGGGCACGCACGAAGTGGCTGCGCTGGGGGCCAGTCGCGCCATCACCTATATCGGCATCGTCGTCGTCCTCGGCTGGCTGTCGGGCGTGATCGTCCATGTCTCCCGCGCGGACGGGGCCGGCGACCTGCCAGAGACGGGCCGCGTCCTGCATGAAGGACTGGCGCTGGGCCTGATCCTGGGCCTGGCCAGCGGCGCGATCCTGTTCGTGGCCGCGCACCCGCTGTTGCGGCTGGTCGGCGTCGCGCCCGATCTGGCCCCGGCGGCGGCGCGCGTTGTGCAGGTGATGGCACTGGCCTATCCGTTCCAGCTCGTCTCGATCGCGGCGAGCTTCTTCCTTGAGGGCGTCAGTCGTCCGCGCCGGGTGATGGTGGTGCAATTGTCGGTGCTGCCGGTCAATGCGCTGCTCGCCTGGGCCTGGTCGGGCGGACATCTGGGCCTGCCCGCGTGGGGCGCGGTGGGGGCCGCAGCGGCGACCGCTGTCGCATCGGCGCTGGGCGCATTCGCGATGCTCTATGCCGCATGGACGCTGCCGCGCGCGGCCGAGCGGGGCGTGCGGCGGCTGGGCGACCTGCGCTGGTCGGGCGTGGTCCGGCTGCTGCACTTCGGCGCGGTCCCGGCGCTGGCGTCCGGTCTGGAGCTCGCAGGCTTCTCGATCCTGATCGCGCTGTCGACGCAGCTTGGCGAGCCGACCGCCCATGCGTTCCAGATCGTGTTCTCGGTGCATAACGTGACGTTCGGCGTCGCGCTTGGTCTGGGATCGGCGGCAGGGGTGCGCGTGGGCAATGCCATTGGGGAGGGCGTGCCGCGCGAAGCGGGCCGCAGGGCGGGGATCGCCGCCGGGCTTGCCGCGCTGCTGACGGGCATGATGGCCGTCGCCATCCTGATCGGCATCGCTCCGATCGTCGCGATCTTTCCCGCCGAACCCGCCGTCCACGGCATCGCCGCGGCCATGCTGCTGCTCTGGTCGCCATTCATCCTGTTCGACGGATTGCAGGTGGTGTTCGTCTATGCCCTGCGTTCGATGGACGATCAGGTCGTGGCCGGCGTGAACGGCATCATTGCCTTTTTCCTCGTGACCGGCGCGCTTGGCTGGGCGCTGGTGCGCGGCGGCGCGGGGCCGCAGGGGCTGGTCTGGGCGTCAGCGGCGGGCATGGTGACGGGCGCGCTGCTGAACGGCGTCCGCCTGTGGTGGGTCAGCCGGCGCATGTCCGCCTAGAACGGAAAGAACACCCGAATCGCCGCCACTGCCGCCGCCCCGGTGATGATGTTGAGCGGCAGGCCGATCCGCACGAAGTCCATGTAGCGATAGCGTCCCATCTGATAGACGATGACATTGGTCTGATAGCCAAAGGGCGTGGCAAAGGCCGCGCTGGCCGCCATCATCACCGCAACCAGGAACGGGCGCGGGCTGACCCCCAGACTTTCGGCCAGCGCAACCGCGACCGGCGTGACCAGCACCGCAACGGTCGCGTTCGACAGCAATTCGGTCAGCACCATGGTCAGTGCATACAACACGATCAGTGCCACCAGCGGGTCGAGACCGTTGACCGTGGCGATCAGCATTTGCGAAGCCGCGGCCGCCAGCCCGCTTTCCTCCATGGCGATGCCGATGACGACCATCCCCGCGATCAGGATCAGGATTTCGGGCCGCAGCCCCGAATACGCCTCGTCCGCGCTGATGACGCGCAGCAGGATCAGCAGCACCGCGCCCGCAAAAGCGGTTGCCGCGATTGGCGCCACGCCAGCCGTCGCCAACAGGATCGCACCGACGAACACCCCCAGCGCAATCGCGGCGCGTGCCGGGCGCAAAGGCCGTTTTTCGGCGAACAGCTCGACATTGCCGACCTGCGCGCTGTTGATGTGGCTCCGATCGACCGCGATCTCGCCATCAGGGGCTTCACCTTCATGGCGACCGCCCAGCAACCGGTTGCTGACCAGCAACAGATACAGCCCGCCGACGATCGCCACCGGAATGCCCACGGGCGTGATCTCGAAAATGCCGAAGCGCGATTGCCCGGCCAGGCTGGCCATGTCGTCGACCAGCAGGTTGGTCGACGTGCCGATCAGCGTGCAGCACCCCATCAGGATCGTGATGTAGGACAGCGGGATCAGGAACCGTTTGGGTGACAGGCCCAATGTGGTCGCGACATCGCGCACCACCGGCGCGCCGAGCACCACGATCGGCGTCGAGTTCAGAAAGCTCGACACCACGCCGATCATCGCCAGCAACAGCCAGATGCCGATCGCCCCCATCCGCCGGCACATCGCCACCGCCATGGAAATCGCGCGATCAAGCAGCCCGGAAAGTTCGAGCGCATAGGCAATGACGAACAGCGAGGCGAGCGCGATGATCGCCGGACTGGCAAAGGCACCCTGCACCTCCACCGGGCGGACCACGCCGGTCATCAGCAGCACCGCCGCGCCGGTCAGCGCCACGACATCGGCGCGCACCTTGTCCCAGATCAGCGCCGCGACGACCGCGGCCAGCACGAACAGCGTCAGGATCTGGTCGATCGCCATGCCCCCGCGTCGAGCCGCAGGCCCGTGCTGTCAAGTGCGCCGGCTCTTTTTGTCCGGGGGTCTGGAGCATCGCGGCGGATTTGCTATCAGGGGCTTATGCACGAACCCAGCATCAGGACCAGCCGGCTGGCGATCGCGGGGGGACTGGCGGCGGCGATCGTGGTTGGCGGCGCGGGGTTCCTGATCGGCCGCGACACCGCGCCCGATCCCCAACCCGTGCTGCCGCGCGTCATCCGTATGCCCGTCGCGGTGCCGACCCCGGCGCCCAGCGATACAGCCCGGATACTGGCGCGCGCCGATCTTCTGGCGCTGGCGACTCAGGCGGCGGACGCCCATGCCGCGGGCGAGCCGACACCCAAGCCGGTTCAGGACGCTGCCGGGCGCCGTTTCGAATTGACCTTGCCCTTTGGCTGCACGGGACCAAGCGCACCGGAAAGCAGCCTGCCGATGCGCTGGCGCTATGACGAGGAAGCCGCGACGCTGCGCGTATCGGTCACGGCCGATCGCTGGCAGGGTGCCGACTGGAACCTGGGCGGCGACATGGCCGCGCGCCCGGTGGAGGGCTTCTGGATCGCGCGTCCCTGGTCAGGGGCGGCGCGTTGCGCGTCGGGTGGACAGACGACGCCGACGGGGCGCGAACCCGTGCTGTTGCCCGGACAAACCCTCGCCATCGCGCGTTTTCCGGAAGGCGAGGCGCAGGACGAGGCCGAACCGCGCCGGTTCGAAGTGGTCAAACGCGTGCCCGCCGACCAGTTCGACGGCTCACAGGGCCTTCGCGTGCGCGTCATCGGCCGTGTCGCGGCAGTGCCCGGCGCATCGCCCGTTCGCTGCACGCAGCCCGGCGGCATCGACCAGCGCCCCATCTGCCTGATCGGCGCGCGCTTTGACGAGGTGCGGATCGAGAACCCGGCGACCGACGACGTGCTGGGTGTCTGGCCGATCCGCTGACAACCGGCGGTGATGCGGATCGCGGCGCCGGTCCCCATATGACGCCTATGCCCTTGTCGCTGCTTCGTAAAGTCAGGTCGGCATGACCGATTCGCTGTTTTCCCGCGCGTTGCCCCGCCCGCTGGCCGAGGAACTGCGCCCGACCCGCATCGCCGATGTGGTGGGCCAGGACCATCTGCTCGCGCCCGATGGCCCGCTGGGGCGGATGCTGCATGGCAAGCGGCTGGCCTCCTTCATCCTGTGGGGACCACCCGGCGTCGGCAAGACGACGATCGCGCGGCTGATCGCGAACGAGGCGGGTTATGCGTTCGAGCAGTTATCAGCGGTGTCGACCGGGCTGGCCGACCTGCGAAAGACGATGGCGGCAGCGGCGGCGCTGCGCGAGGCGGGGCGCAATACCGTCGTGTTCATCGACGAACTCCACCGCTTCAACCGCCCGGTGCAGGACGCGATGCTGCCCGCGATCGAGGACGGCACCTTCACCCTGATCGGCGCGACCACGGAAAACCCCAGTTTCAGCCTGGTATCGGCGCTGCTGTCGCGCGCCAAGACGTTCACGCTCAACCGCCTCGACCGCGAGGCGCTCGACCGGGTGATCGGCCGGGCGGAGGCGCATTTCGGCCGCCCGCTGCCGCTCGATGCCGATGCGCGCGACACGCTGATCGCGATGGCCGACGGCGATGCCCGCTATCTGCTGGGCCTGTGCGACGATGTGTTCGCGGTCGAGACCGACGCAGCGCTTGATGTACATGCGCTGATGAAGATCGCGCAGGCGCGCGCACCGCTCTACGACAAGAGCAAGGAAGAGCATTTCAACCTGCTCAGCTGCTTTCACAAGAGCCTGCGCGGCAGCGATGTTGATGCCGCGCTCTACTGGGCGGCGCGGATGCTGGAGGGGGGCGAGGACCCGGCGGTGATCTTTCGCCGCCTGGCCTGTGCCGCGTCGGAGGATGTCGGCATGGCCGACCCCCAGGCGCTGGTGCAGGTCGTAACCGCGTGGCAGGCGATGGAGCGCATCGGCCTGCCGGAAGGGCGGCTGTTTCTGGCGCAGGCGATCAATTATGTCGCGACCGCGCCCAAATCGAACGCGTCCTATCTGGCCTTCGACCGTGCGGCGGCGCTGGCGCGTAAGACCGGCTCGCTGCCCCCGCCCAAGCACATATTGAACGCCCCGACCAAACTGATGAAGGAACTGGGCTATCACGCGGGCTATCAATATGACCATGACGCCCCCGACGCCTTTTCGGGACAGCCATTCTTCCCAGACGCCATCGCAGAGGCGCAGCCGGACCCCTTCTACGCGCCCAACGAACGCGGATTCGAGCGCGATATAAGGAAGCGCCTCGCCTTCTGGGCGGCGCGGCGATCGAAGCCGCGCTGAGCGCCATCGCGATTGATCCGCCCGGCCAAATGGTTACGCTGCGATCCTATACGAATTGAGCGTAAGATATGGGGGAGGCGACATGCTGACGCGCAGGGAAACGATGGCGGCGATGGCCGCCGGCACGATGGCATTCGCGATCGACGGGCGCGCCCGCACGGTCGACCCGCGCCGTCGCACCACCTTATGGTATCGCCAGCCCGCCACGGAATGGACCCAGGCGCTGCCCGTCGGCAATGGCCGTATCGCCGCAATGGTGTTCGGCGGGACGGCGGAGGAGCGGCTGCAACTGAACGAAGGGACATTATGGGCGGGCCGCCCCTATGACCCCGTCAATCCGCTGGCGCGCGATGCGCTGCCCAAGGTGCGCGAGATGGTGTTCGCCGGGCGGATCGAGGAAGCGGAGGCGCTGACCAACGAAGCGCTGATCGCCCGGCCCAAGGTTCAGATGCCCTATCAGGCGCTGGGCAATCTGCGCCTGCGTTTTTCGGGTGTCGACACGCCGAACGACTATCACCGCGAACTCGACCTCGAATCCTCGATCGCGACGACGCGTTTCACGGCGGGCGACGCGACGCATGTGCGCGAAGTCATCGCATCGCTGCCCGATCAGGTGATCGCCGTGCGGCTGAGCGCAACGGGCGGGGACGGCATCGACGTCGACCTGGCGCTCGACACGCCGCATGACGGTGCCAGCTCGCGCGCGGACGGTGGAGAAATGCTGCTGTCGGGGATGAACCGGGCATCCTCCGGCATCGAGGCGGGATTGCGCTTTGCCGCGCGGCTTCGCGTCGATGCTCAGGGCGGGCGGGTCACGCCGGGCACCGATGGCGCCATCAATGTGCGCGGCGCGCGGTCGGTGACGATCCTGCTGGCGATGGCGACCAGCTTCAAGCGGTTCGACGACGTGTCGGGCGATCCGGTCGCCGCGACGGCCACGACGCTGGAAAAGGCG
>NZ_DATJLI010000022.1:0-17271 GCF_035490575.1 Sphingomonas sp.
GCGCGTTTCCGGGTGCCCGTTCGCTGCCGCGCAATCGTTGAAGGTGCCGGTTCGTGCGCGCTCCAGCCGCAAGCGTCCGACATCGACATCGGCGACCACCAGCTCGGCGGCCAAGTCGAACCGCTCGGAAATGGCGAGCAGATCGCCCAGTTCGTGGATCATGCCTTGCCCGTCCCACGCCAGGTCGGTGGTGCTCTCCCCCGGACCACTGGCCGAATAGACATAGGCGCAGAGGCCTCGCGCCGATTGCGCCGCCGACAGCAGTTCACGCTCGCGCGCCTTGCCGATGACGATGTTCGACGCCGACAGGTTGCAGCAGATCAGCGCCCCGGCCAGCGCGCCTGCCGTCGATGGCGGCAGCGGCGCCCAGTAATCCTCACAGATCTCGGCGTGGAAAACGAAGTCGGGCAGGTCGGACGCGGCAAAGATCAGGTCGGTGCCGAACGGCGCCACCTGTCCCGCCACGGCAATGTCCAGCCCGCTCAGGCCGACGCCCGGCGCGAACCAGCGCTTCTCGTAATATTCGCGGTAATTGGGCAGGAAGCTCTTGGGCACCACGCCCAACACGCGGCCGCGCGCGACGGCGACGGCGCAGTTATAGATGCGGCCATTGCGGCGCAGCGGCGCCCCCAGCAGCAGGACGGGGCGCAGCGCCGCGCTGGCCTCGATCACCCGTGCCAGCGCCGTTTCCACGCCCGACAGCAGCGCATCCTGCAAATGCAGGTCGTCGATCGCATAGCCGCTCAGATTCAGTTCGGGGAACACCACCAGGTCGACGGCCTGTGCATCGGCATGGCGGGCCAACTCGATCGCGTGGTCGGCCGCGCTGGCGGGATCGCCGACCACGCCGGGCGGCGTCGCGGCGGCGACGCGGACAAAGCCGTGCGCGTGATGCGACCAGAAACGATGCGTCAAGAAAGCGCCTCCTCGAACAATGTCAGCGCGACGCGGATCGCGGCGATGCGCGTCGCGCCGCGACCGATATCACCGAAATGTTCTTCGCGGTGCATCGTTTCGCCGCCACGCGTCGCGCAGCCGAAATGCACAAGGCCCGGCTCGTCCTCCGGCGCGGCGCGCCCGGCAAAGCCGGTGACGGCGACGGCGATATCGGCGTGGCTGGCACTCAGCGCGCCTTGTGCCATGGCGATGGCGACTTCGCGGCTGACGGCGTGGCACCGCTCGACCGTCTCGCGCGCCAGTCCCAGCAATTCGCATTTGGCATCATAGCTATAGGTGACGAAGCCGCGTTCGAACGCCGAGGAGCATCCCTCCACATCGGTCAGCAGCGAGGCGAGCAGGCCACCGGTGCAACTTTCGGCCGTGGCCAGGCTGCGGTCGGTTCGGCACGCGCGTTCCAGCACGCGTCGCGCCGACGTTTCGATATCGTCGGGCAGGGCGGGGGACAGGGTTTCGGTTTCGCTCATGCCCGCAGGTTTAAGCGGCAGGCAGGCGCTTCGCCATAGCGACAGGTTATTCCGGCGCGATCAACCCTTGGCCGCATAGACCAGCGCGCCTTCGCCCAGATGGTCGAACACGCGCTGCAATTCTGCCTCTCCGACCGCAAAGCATCCCTGGCTGCGGCCCAGCTTGCCATGGGCGCTCAGCATGTCCTTGTTGGCATACCAGGCGCCGTGAATGACGATGGCGCGCGCCATCGCGTTGGAATTGGTGGGGTCCAGCCCGACCAGCCGCTGTGAACGGTCGTGCTGGCCGATATAATAATCGGTCGCGATGAACGCCCCTTCGCAAGTCGCCTCCGACCCGTTCTCGTTCGAGAAACGCTGGAGAAAGGCGGTGTGACCGGGGTCGGAACCGATGCCGTGCGCCACCAGCAGCTTGTCGACGCGCCCATTGGCAAGGTCGACCAGCGCCAGTCGCGAGCGATAGGACGGATGGCTGAAATCGACGATCGCCACCTTGTCGCGCTGCCGAAGCCGGTCGCCATATTTATCGCGCGCGGCAACCGCGCGCTCGACCAGCGATTGCGAAACCCCGGCGATGCGGGGCGGCGGTGCGGGTTGAGCGGGGACCGGAGCAGGGCCGGGCGCGACTGGCGGCGGTGCTTTCTGTGCGACGCTGACCGGCGCCGCCGCCTCGCGCATACAGCCAGGGATGAAGATTGCCGCCGCCGTGATGCCGCCGGCACGAAGCATCCCCCGCCGGGATGCGCTTGTGGTTAACAAGTCGTTCACGATGCGCTAGGCTCGGTCAATGATCGAAGCATGGCGCGGCTATAGCATGGAAAGCCTTGAGATGCGGGGCCTTGGCGCCCGTGCCTCACGCGGCTTGTCCGGCGGTGGGCACAGTTCGCCGATAACGGCACGGCTCTTGCGGCGAGTCGTGTCTGTCGCCGGGTCGGCGATGCTGATGATGGCCGCTCCCGCCGCGTTTGCGGGGCAATCGCCGGTTGAAGCGCGCGCCGCATCGATGCGTGCGGGTGAGTATGTCTGGCGCGACGACGCGCCCGCCGCCGGTCCGGTCGCTATCGTGATCGGGCTGGAGGATCAACTCGCCTATGTCTATCGCGGCGGGAAATTGCTGGGCATATCGACGGTTTCGACGGGCAAGCGCGGCAAGTCGACCCCGACCGGCGAGTTCAACATCCTTCAGAAAAAGGTGTTTCACCGCTCGAACCTCTATTCGAATGCGCCGATGCCCTACATGCAGCGCCTGACCTGGGACGGGATTGCGATCCATGCGGGCCACTTGCCGGGCTATCCGGCGTCGCATGGCTGCATCCGCTTGCCGAGCGCCTTCGCCAAGCGGCTCTATGACCTGACCGAGATGGGCGGCGCAGTGCGCGTCGTGCGCTCGCTGGGGATGAGGCAGTCGCCGCTTCCCGCGCCAAAGGCGCCGCCCCCCGCATTGCCGCCGGTCATCGTCGCTGATGCCGGATCCGTCGCGCGCCATGACGATGCCGCACGCGTCGGGAACCGCGCCGCTGCGCCCCGGATACAGGTGACAGCCGACGCCACGGGGTTCGACGCGTTCGATGCGGTCTATGCCGGGGGATATGGCGCCAAGGGCGGTGCGCGCTGAACGGTTCAGGCGGCGCGGGGCAGGTGGCCAGGCCAGTCATCAGCCTTTAATTCGGGCAAGCTGCACAGCGCCTCGCGGCCAGCATCGAATCGCACTGCGTCCTTCCTGAACGCAACCCGATCGGGTTCGACCGCGTGCAGCGTTTCGCCGACGCCGCCCACGCCCCCGCAACTGATGACCAGATATTCGATCGAATGGTCGCGACAGCCGAGCATCGCGTCGACCACCTGACCGATCGTCTCACCCTCGCCATTGACAACCTTTGCCCCGACGACGTGACCCATGGCGAATTTGTCCTGACCGTTTTCCCGCGCGCTATGGTCCTGCGCGCGTGCACCGGCCTTGTCATATCGCGCCTGTCGTCCCAGCCAGCGCCAGATGCCGACGGCGTTCACCACGGTCAGAAAACCATTGGTGAGCAACAAATTGGTCTGGCCCGATGTGACGCCGACGATCGACCAGGCGACCGAACCGACCGAGAACACGACAAAGCCCCAGCCGGTCACGCGCGCGCCCAGATTGGCGGCGGTCATCATCGCCGCGATCATCGTCGCGGCGGGCGCGATCCATCCGGCCAGTTCGGCGATCGGCATTGGCGTTTCCCTGTTGGTTGCGGCGCCTGAACGCCGGCGGCGCGGCCGCTGTTCCGCCGGTCATCCGGTAAAGAATTGACCGGCCCGGCACGACGCGTCAGCTTGGTCGGGGAGGGGGCCGGACATGGCCGAGCGCAAGCTGATCGCCGGACATGCGGTCAGCCGCGTGCGCCGGCAAGCGGGCTGACACAGGCCCCGGTGGCCGAGGCGCTCGACATCACCCAGCTATCTCAACCTTGTCGAGCGTAGCCAGCGTCCGGTGTCGGCCACCCTGCTGGTGCGACCGGCCGAGCGGTTCGATTTCGACACCCGCGCACTGGCGGTGGGCGGACCGGGCGGCGGCGCAGCGGCGATGAGACGGCGGTTGGCCGATCCGATATTCGCCGATCTCCACATCGACCGAGCCGAGCTTGAGGAATGGCTGGCGGGCGCCTCGGGCGGGGCGGAGGCGTTCGCCCGCGCATTCGATGCGCGGCGAGGGGCAGTGGGCGGCGCAGATGACGCCAATCAGCGCGTCGCGCATGAAGTGCGCCGCGCGATCGAACATTGGCGCAACCACTTCGCCGACCTGGATATCGCGGCAGAGGCCCCGGCCGACGAACTGCGGATGGGCAGCGGCGACATGGGACAGGCGATCGCCGACCGGCTTCGCACCCGGCATCAATTGTCGGTTCGCATCCTGCCCGTCAGTGTCATGCCCGATCGGCGCTGGCGACTGGACCTGCACGCGCGCCATTTACAATTATCGGAAAGGCTCGACTTGATCGCGCGCGCGTTCGCCATGGCCGAGCGGCTGGCGACGCTGGCGGCGGCACGCGGCATCGAACTAATGGGTGCGGCGACACCCATCGGCCTTGGCTGTGCCGCGTGCACACGTCCTGATTGCCCGCAGCGCAGCGCCCCACCCGCGGCGCGCACCCGCATCGTCAACGACCCGCGAAGCCGGGGTCAGTCCGTTCGTGTTCGCACGCGATTAACCGGCAAAGGTCTGGAACAGCAGCGTCAGGTTGAGGGCGATGACCGCAAAGCAGATGCCCCAGGCAATGACCTTCAGCATCGGCCCGTTGACGAACCCGCCCATCAGCTTGCGGTCGCTGGTGAACTGAACCAGCGGCCACACGGCAAAGGGCAGTTGCAGGCTGAGCACCACCTGGCTCAGCACCAGCAACCGCGCGGTGCCGCTTTCGCCATATAGTGCCGCCACGGTCGCAGCGGGGACGATCGCGATCAGCCGGGTGACGATGCGCCGCAGCCAGATCGGCATCCGCAGGTGCAGGAACCCCTCCATCACGATCTGGCCGGCAAGCGTGCCCGTCACGGTCGAGTTCTGTCCCGACGCCAGCAGCGCGACGGCGAACAAGGTGCTGGCCAGCCCGGCCCCCAGCATCGGCGTCAGCAACTGATACGCGTCCTGAATCTCGGCAATGTCGGTGCGCCCGGCGGTGTGGAAGGTTGCCGCCGCCAGGATCAGGATCGATGCGTTGATGAAAAAGGCCAGACCCAGTGCGACGGTCGAATCGATCGTCGCCAGTTTCAGCGCGTCACGTTTGCCCGCTTCATCCTGAACGAACGAGCGCGTCTGGACGATCGAGCTGTGCAGATACAGATTATGCGGCATCACGGTCGCGCCTAGGATGCCGATGGCGATATACAGCATCGCGGGATTGGTGACGATCTGGGGCGAGGGGACCAGCCCGCTCGCGACCGCTGCGAAATTCGGCTGCGCCAGCGCCAGCTCGACCATGAAACAGGCGGCGATGATGATGAGCAGCGCCACGATGAACGCTTCCAGCTTGCGAAAGCCGAAACGTTGCAGCGCCAGGATCAGCATCACATCGACCGCGGTTATCGCGATGCCCGCGACCAGCGGGATGCCGAACAGCAATTGCAGCGCGATCGCCGTGCCGATCACCTCCGCCAGATCGCACGCAATGATCGCCAGTTCGCAAAGCGCCCACAATGTCCAGCGCGCAACCGGCCCATATTGCTCGGCACAGGCCTGTGCCAGATCGCGTCCGGCGACGATGCCCAGCTTGGCCGACAGCGATTGCAGCACCATCGCCATCAGGTTGGACAGCAGGATGACCGACAACAGCGTGTAGCCGAATGCCGATCCCCCTGCGAGGTCGGTGGCCCAGTTGCCGGGGTCCATATAGCCGACCGCGACCAGATAGCCCGGCCCGGCGAAGGCACCCATCTTGCGCCAGAAATTGCCCTTGCCCGCCGCGGGCACGGCGACGCTGCGATAGCTTTCGGGCAGGCTGGGCGTTCGAATGTCGCCGTCCATCAATCCCCCGGCGGCTGGTGGCGGTGCCATGATCGGCGCAGTCCCCTTTGCTCACTGTGTCTGGCGCCCCCATAACGAGGCTGCGCGCACTTGGCTGCATCCTTAATCAAATCGGTTCGTTGTCGTTCCGACTTGATGGGGGAAGTGATGCGGAATCTGTGGTTCGTAACCAATCCCGCCTCGGGATCGGCGACGCAGGAGAAGTGCGACGCGATCGAGGCCGTGTTCGAGGAACGCGGGCTGAAACTGGTCGGCCGAACCGGTTTTCCCGACGAGCCATTGCCCGATGCGGCGGCGCTGGCGGCGGCGGGGGCAGACACGCTGGTGTTGTTCGCGGGCGACGGGACCATCAACGCGGCGCTTTGCGCGCTGTCCGACTGGGACGGCCGTTTTCTGATCCTGCCGGGCGGCACGATGAACCTGCTGGCGCGCGAACTCCACGACAGCGTCGATCCGCACGCCATCATCCATGCCGCGCATCAGCATCATGAAACCATCGCCATGCCATATATCGAAGCCGGGCCGCACCGCGCGTTTGTCGGGCTGATTATCGGGCCGGCCGCGCAATGGTTTCGCGCGCGGGAGGCCGTGCGGAAACGTCGCTTCCTGTCGCTGCTGCGCGCCTTTCGCCACGCATGGGGCCGCACCTTTGGCAAGGGCGTGCGTGTGTCGGGATCGGTGCGGTTGCGACGGCGATATCAGGCCGTGCTGGTCAAGCCCGATCCGCGCGGGCTGGACGTGGCCGGGGTCGATGCGCGCGACTGGCGGGCAATCGCGGAACTTGGCTGGAATTGGGTGTCGGGCGAGTGGGTGTCGGCGGCGTCGGTCACGAACGCGCTGTCGCGCCATCTGGTGATCGAAAGTCGTCGCCCCGTGCTGGCGCTGTTCGACGGTGAGCCGCAGCGGCTGGAGCGGGGCACGCGCATCACCGGCGGGATGAGCGAACAGCGCTTCATCGCCACGCGACTGGAGGCTGCGGCATGATCCGGCTGTTTCACGTCAGCGATCTGCATTTCGGGGCCGAGGACAAGGAAGCGCTGGCCTGGTTCGCACGGATTGTGCGGGATGAGCAACCTGATGCGATCCTGATGACCGGCGACCTGACGCAAAGCGCGCGCGCGAGCGAGTTCGAGGACGCCGCGCGGTGGCTCGAATCACTGGGCCGCCCGACGACGGTTGAGGTCGGCAATCACGACCTGCCCGTCTATAATCCGCTGCGCCGCCTGTTCCTGCCCTATCGCCGTTACAAGGCGCTGGAGCGGATGATCGAACGGCCGCTCGACCTGAATGGCGTGACCATCGCGCCGCTCAGGACGACGGCGCGGGTGCAACTGCGCTTCAACTGGTCAAAGGGCTATGTCACGCCGCAACGGCTGGCGCATACCGTCCGATTGGTCGAATCGGCGCCCGATGACGATCTGGTGTTCGTCACCGCGCATCACCCGCTGATCGAAGCGGGCACGCGCACCGATGCCCGGACCCGCGGGGGCGAACAGGCCCTGTCGCGGCTGGCACGCGCGGGGGCCGATGCGGTGCTGACCGGCCATGTCCACGACCCCTTCGATGTCGAGCATCCGGTGGACGGACGGGTGATGCGACTGATCGGGGCGGGCACCTTGTCGGAACGGGTCCGTGAAACGCGGCCCTCGTTCAACGAGATCCGGGTCGAGGGTCGCGCCTTTGAAACGATCGCCCGCGTCATGGATGCGCTCGATCACAAGGTCTGACGCGCCCGCAACGAGCGCAGGCTGGACCGACCGGCGCAGGCGGACCGATCAGCGCAGGCGACGGCCGATCAGCGTGCCCTTGGTCCCGTCGGTCGCCAGTTCGAAGCTGAAATTGGGCCAGTTACGGCGCCAGCGTGATGCCACCACCCGCTCGCCGGGGCGAGCGCCGTCGTCCAGCATGATCGCGCCGCCCACCGACAGCCGGTCGAACAGCACTTCCGCCGCGCCGCGCACAAAGGGATGGATGGTCCATGGCGGCCCGTCGATCACCAGCAGGTCGATCTGTTCGGGCAGTCCCGCAATGTCATACCACAGGCCCGGCCAGCCATCGGGCGCGGGGATCAGCGGCGCGGCGCGCATGTCGGCGTCGAGACCATGTTCGCGCAGCCATTCATGGGTGCCCGCGATGAAGTCGCCATGCTGGTCGAGGCTGTGCAGCCGCCCGCCACCATGGAGTTGGAGCGCGCGCGCCACGATCAGGCTTGACGCGCCCGCGCCCAGTTCGACCACCATTTGGGGACGGCGATCCTCGATCTCGTCGACGATCAGGCGCAACAGACCCGTGTCCGCCTTCCAGCTTCCCAGATTGGGCAGCGCGTCATGCGGTAGCGACAGGCGATCGAGCAGCACGCGTTTGTCGACGGGACGCCCGCCCGACAGGCTGCGCGCCAACCATGGCCACTGAATGGCACCCCACGCAATCGTGAAGGCGCGATCGCGCAGGGTCTGGCGCCAGCCATCGGGGCCAAGGCGGACATCGTTGCGCGGCAGAAAGCCGGTCGCGTGGCGGGTTGTCATGGGCGGGCGGTGAAGCGGGCCGCGAGGGCCAGGTCAAGCCCCATGCGACGGAGCGCGGCGATCAGGGGCCACAAGTCCATTCCCCAGCGATACGCCAAGGCGGTGCGCCAGGCCGATCAAGCGTCAGCGTCGCGGGTCGCGGTGGCGATTCGCCACGCTGAACGGCAGGTCCGGTCAGCGCGATCTGAGCCGTGATGCCCTCGCCCTGGAATGTTCCACCGTCGATCATCGCGTCGAAGCCGCCGGCTCGCCCAAGCCGCACCGGCCCCGCATCGCTTCGCACCACCGCTTCGGCCGGGCGAACTGCATCAACATCGCCGCGCGCCAGCAGCAGGGTCTGGTTTCGGGCGGAAAAGCTGCACGCCAGTTCACCCGCCGGCGCGGCGGCCTCGATCGTTCCGGGCAGCAGGGCGCGCAGGCCGACGGGTTCGGCGGGAACCGTGGGGCCGGGCGTCGGCTCAGGCTGCTTTGTGGTTTCATTGGAGGGCGCCGCCGGTTGCGGGGCGCCACAGGCGAGCAGGAACAGGCAGGTCGCGGGCGCGAGCGGCAACCGGAGTGCGTGCGGAATGACCATCGCCTCTCTATCGCCGGGATGCGGTATGGTTCCGTCCGCCAACGCCGGAAACGACGATGCCAGTACAAAAAAGGGCGACCCGTTGCCGGATCGCCCCAATTTCGTGCCCGGATCGCCGGTCAGCGCTTCGAGAACTGGAAGCTGCGGCGGGCCTTGGCCTTGCCATATTTCTTACGCTCAACCGCACGGCTGTCGCGGGTCAGGAAGCCGGCCGCCTTGACCGGGGCGCGCAGCACCGGCTCGTAACGGGTCAGCGCCTGCGCGATACCGTGCTTGACGGCGCCTGCCTGACCCGACAGGCCGCCGCCCTTGACCGTGCAGACAACGTCATACTGACCTTCGCGCTCGGACACGCCGAACGGCTGGTTGATGACCAGACGCAGCGTCGGACGCGCGAAATAAACTTCCTGATCGCGACCGTTGATCGTGATCTTGCCCGAACCCGGCTTCAGCCAGACGCGTGCGACGGCATCCTTGCGGCGGCCGGTCGCATAAGCGCGGCCATAGGCGTCGAGTTCCTGTTCCCGCAGCGGCATCGTCGGCGCGGCGGGCTGAACGGGGGCGGTGGTTTCCGACGCATCGCCGTCGACCGCCGTTTCAGTGGCGGTGTCGGTGGCCGGAGCCTGATCCTGCGGCTGACCCTGGGTCAGCGCGGCCAGGTCGGAAAGAGACTGGCGGTTGTCGGACATTATGCGCCCACCTTGTTCTTGCGGTTCATCGACGCGATGTCGAGGACTTCGGGGTTCTGCGCTTCGTGCGGATGCTCGGCGCCCTTGTAGATGCGAAGGTTCCGCATCTGCTGGCGGCCCAGCGGGCCACGAGGGATCATGCGCTCGATCGCCTTTTCCAGCACGCGTTCGGGAAAGCGGCCGTCCAGCACCTTGGCGGCGGTCACTTCCTTGATGCCGCCGGCATAACCGGTGTGCTTGTAATAGGTCTTCTGATCCAGCTTCTTGCCGGTGAAGCGCACCTTGTCGGCGTTGATGACGATGACATTGTCGCCGCAATCGACGTGCGGGGTAAAGCTGGTCTTGTGCTTGCCGCGCAGGACATTGGCGATGATCGTCGCCGCACGACCGACCACCAGGCCTTCGGCATCGACAATATGCCACTTCTTTTCCACCTCGGCCGGCTTGACCGACTTGGTGGTCTTCATGAGGGCCTTCATGGCTCTATCGACCTTCTGATAGGGAAAACGGAACGCCGCCCGGTAAAAGGCGGCGTGCGTGGCGTGTTCAATGACGCGGGAATGCCTTCAAGTCAAGCTCCGCCGCGGGTTTGCTGACGGGTATCAGGATACCTAGGGGCTGGGGAGGGCGGTTTTCCGGCGGTTCAGTCGCCGACGGCGTCCTCGATCCATTTCAGCGCCGCATCGGTGGCGGCGGCGGGCCACAATTCGATCATGGGCAGGTCATAGCTGTGCAGTTCGGCGATGCGGTCGCGTAGCGGCAGGGCGCGCGCGACGCTGGTCTTGAACAGCACCGGCGTCTCGACCTCGCTCTCGACCCGGTCGCGCCAGCGATAGACCGACGTGCACGATGCCATCACATTGGCACAGGCGGCCAGCCGTTCCTCGACCACCGCGCGCGCGATGGCCTCTGCCTCCTCGACCGAACCGAACGTGACCTGGACCAACGCGATATCGCTCATGCAGCGTGCCTCCCCACGGAATGTGCACCCCAGGCGGCGGCGATGACCAGCAACGCGCCAACCACCTGATGCGTCAGCGCGGGGTGAAACGCGACCCCGCTGACGACGGTGACGACGCCCAGCAGGATCTGGATGCCCACCGCGCTGTGAATGGCGATGGCCGCCGGCCGGTCGCCCGCGCGCCTGGCTGCCCGCGCCAGCACGATCAGCGCGGCGAGCGTGAAAAAGGCCCACCAGCGATGGACGAAATGGATCGCGAAAGGATCATTGAGGATCGCATGGCCGATGCCGCGCGACCAATCGGCCTGCGGCAGGAACCGGCCGTTCATCAGCGGCCATTCGCTGGTCACCAGCCCGGCGTTCAGGCCCGCGGTGAACGCGCCGAACATGATCTGCACCGCCAGCACGGCAAGCGCCAGCAGCGCGACGGGGCGCAGCCTGGCCGGACCTGCGCGCCGGTTCCGGCAAAGGGTGCTGAGGTCGCGCGCGGTCCAGACCAACCCGCCCAGGATGAACAGCGCCAGCATCAGATGCGCGGCCAGCCGGAAATGGCTGACATCGGTGCGCTCGACCAGACCCGACGCAACCATCCACCAACCCACCGCCCCCTGCGCCGCGCCAAGCGCCAGCAAGGCCAGGAGGCGAGGATGGTATCCCGCCGGTATCCGGCCCCTGAACCAGAACCACAGCAGCGGCAGCGCAAAGGCCATGCCGATCAACCGGCCGAGCAGCCGGTGGAACCATTCCCAGAAATAGATAAACTTGAAGTCCGCCATGCTCATGCCGGCATTGACCTGCCGATATTCGGGCGTCGCCTGATATTTGGCGAACTCGACCTGCCAGTCGGCATCCGACAATGGCGGCAGGGTGCCCGACACCGGCTTCCATTCGGTGATCGACAGGCCCGATTCGGTCAGGCGGGTGATGCCGCCCACCGCGACCATCAGCACGATCAGCGCGGCGACGAACCAGAGCCAGCCGGCCACGATGCGGGGCTTGCCACGAGCGGCATCGCTGCGGGGAAATGGCGGATGGATGACGCGACTGTTCACGCATGGCGGTTTAGGATGTCGTGCCCGCTGCGTCGATGGGACGAATTGCCATATGCAAAAAAGTCGTGATGTGATGTTGTAACCTTGATCGTCCGGGCCTAGATGGCGCTCGTGATCTGCTCCGCTGCCTCTCCGCGCACGCCGCGTAACCGGCTCGACCGGCTGGCCATTGCGCTGTCGGCGCTGTGCCTGGCGCATTGCCTTGCCAGCGCAATCGTGCTGGCGCTGTTCGCCTCCTTTGCCGGGCCGCTGCTCGATGACCGCATCCACGAAATCGGCCTTGGCGTCGCTGTGATCCTGGGCGCGGTGGCGCTGGGACGCGGGCTGCGGCGGCACGGCCGGCGGCTGCCATTGGTGGTCGGATCGGTCGGGCTGGTGCTGATGGCGCTCGATATCCTGCTGCCGCATGGGCCGGGCGAAGTGGCGGCGACCATCGTGGGGGTCAGCCTGCTGGCGCTGGGCCATTGGCTCAACCAGCGCGCGGTGCGGCGCTGATCGCACGGCTTGTCCGGCCGGGCGCGGCTGCTTAAGTCCGTTCCATGGCAACCCACCATCATCACGACGATCGCGGTCCCGAACTGACCGACGCCGCCCGCGCGGCGCTGGAACAGGCGGGGGAGCAATGGACGCCGATGCGCGCCAGCGTGTTCGAGGCATTGGCGGGGTTTGAGAAGCCCGCCAGCGCCTATGACATTGCCGAGGCGGTGTCGAAGGCGGTCGGCCGCCGCGTCGCCGCGAACAGCGTTTATCGCATTCTCGACCTGTTCGTCGGGGCCAATCTGGCGCGGCGGGTGGAAAGCGCCAATGCCTATGTTGCGAACACCCACCCGAATTGTCTGCACGACTGCATCTTCCTGGTCTGCGACCGCTGCGGCGATGCGCGCCATGTCGATGCCGACAAGGTCACGTCGATGGTCCGCGCCGTCGCGGCGGAAGCCGGTTTCGTGGCGCAGCGACCCATCGTCGAGGTTCGCGGGCTGTGTCCCGAATGCGCGGCGAGCGCCGCCTGAGACCGGCGCAAGGCCGTATCGCGGCCAATCGACACGCGTTTTCGGATGCGATAGGGCTGTGAGATGGTTCAGCTTCCCGATACGCCGCTGCTCGATACGGTTCGCACGCCCGATGAACTCCGCCGACTGGAGCCGGCCCAGCTGAAGCAGTTGGCCGAGGAACTTCGGGTCGAGACAATCTCCGCAGTGGGGACGACCGGCGGGCATCTGGGATCGGGACTTGGCGTCGTCGAGCTGACCGTTGCCATCCATTATGTGTTCAACACGCCTGATGACCGGCTGGTCTGGGATGTCGGCCATCAATGCTATCCGCACAAGATCCTGACCGGTCGCAGGGACCGCATTCGCACGCTGCGCCAGGGCGGCGGGCTGTCGGGCTTCACCAAGCGGGCCGAGAGTGAATATGACCCGTTCGGCGCGGCGCACAGCTCGACCTCGATCTCGGCGGCGTTGGGCTTTGCCGTCGCCAACAAGCTGACCGGTTCGCCGGGCAAGGGCATTGCCGTGATCGGCGACGGCGCGATGTCGGCGGGCATGGCATATGAAGCGATGAACAATGCCGAACAGGCGGGCAACCGTCTGGTCGTGATCCTGAACGACAACGACATGTCGATCGCGCCGCCGGTGGGCGGGCTGTCAGCCTATCTCAGCCGGATCGTGTCGAGCCGCGAGTTCCTGGGTCTGCGCGAGACGCTCAAGAAATTCGCCCGCCGCCTGCCGCGCCCGATGCACACCGCCGCCCGCAAGACCGACGAGTTCGCGCGTGGCATGACCATGGGCGGGACGCTGTTCGAGGAATTGGGCTTTTATTATGTCGGCCCGATCGACGGCCATAACCTCGACCATCTGATCCCCGTTCTTGAGAATGTCCGCGATGCGGAGGAGGGACCGATCCTGGTCCACGTCGTGACCAAAAAGGGCAAGGGTTACGCACCCGCCGAAAACGCTGCCGACAAATATCACGGCGTGCAGAAGTTCGATGTCATTACCGGCGCGCAGGCAAAGGCGCCGCCGGGACCGCCATCCTATCAGAATGTGTTCGGTGAAACGCTGGCCAGGCTGGCGGAAACCGACAGCCGCATCTGCGCCATCACCGCCGCCATGCCGTCGGGCACCGGCGTCGACAAGTTCGCACAGGCGCATCCCGACCGGGCGTTCGACGTCGGGATTGCCGAACAGCACGGTGTCACCTTTGCCGCGGGTCTCGCGGCACAGGGGATGCGCCCGTTCTGTGCGATCTATTCCACCTTCCTCCAGCGCGCCTATGACCAGGTGGTGCACGACGTGGCGATCCAGAATCTGCCGGTCCGCTTCGCTATCGACCGCGCGGGACTGGTCGGGGCCGATGGCGCGACCCATGCGGGCAGCTTCGACGTGACCTATCTCGCCAGCCTGCCCAATTTCGTGGTGATGGCCGCGGCGGACGAGGCGGAGCTGGTCCACATGACCTATACCGCCGCCGAACATGACAGCGGCCCGATCGCGGTGCGCTATCCGCGCGGCAACGGCACCGGCGTCGCCCTTCCCGACGTTCCGCAAAAGCTGGAGATCGGCAAGGGCCGCGTCGTGCGGGAGGGCAAGACGGTCGCCATCCTGTCGCTGGGCACCCGCCTTGGCGAAGCGCTGAAGGCCGCCGACACGCTGGAAGCCAAGGGGCTGTCGACCACCGTCGCCGACCTGCGTTTCGCCAAGCCGCTGGACGAGGCGCTGATCCGCCGCCTGCTGGCCACGCATGAAGTCGCGGTGACGATCGAGGAGAATGCGATCGGCGGGTTCGGCGCGCATGTGCTGACGCTCGCCAGCGATCAGGGGCTGATCGATGCAGGGCTGAAACTTCGCACGATGCGCCTGCCCGACCTGTTCCAGGACCAGAACAAGCCCGAGGTGCAATATGACGAAGCGGGGCTGAACGCGCCGCACATCGTCGATACTGTGCTCAAGGCGCTACGCCACAACAGTGAAAGCGTGGCCGACGTTCGCGCTTGAGCGCAAAGCTGTGAATAACGATGCGTCGTAACGCTGCCGTCATCATTTTGCAGCGCAGCGTTCACGCATCGCGCGCAACGCGCCCCCGATACCATAAGGGGGTTCACGAACATGTTGCGTCTTTCCGCGGCAGCATTGCTGCTTTCCACGGTCGCCACGCCTGCGCTGGCCCAGTCGTCGGTGCAGGATCCGGCCGCGACGCCCGATCAGGGTGCGACCGATTCGAACGACATCCTCGTCACCGCGCAGAAGATCGAGCAGCGGGCGGTGGATGTGCCGATCACCATTTCGGCCGTCACCGGCGCACGGATCAGCGAACTGGGCGTGGGCGATCTGGACGAATTGTCGAACTTCATTCCCGGTCTGAACATCCAGGAACAAAGCGCCAATAACCCCGGCATCGTCATCCGCGGTATCACGTCCGATTCGGGTTCGGCGCAGCAGGGTCCGCGCGTCACGCTTTATTATAACGGCGTCGATATTTCGCGTTCGCGCGGGTCGTATCAGGCGATCTATGACCTAGAACGGGTGGAGGTCATTAAGGGGCCACAGGCGACCCTGTTCGGCACCGCCAGCGCCGTCGGCGCAATCAGCCTGACCTCGGCGCGCCCGCGGGAGGGGTTTTCGGGATCGCTGACCGGCGGATACGGCAATTTCGACCAGACTTTGCTGTCGGGCTTCCTGAACGCCGGCAACGACAAGATTGCAGGCCGCGTCGCGTTCGAATGGAAGACGCGCGACGGCTATGTCGAAAATCTGGCGACCAGCCAGGAAGACGAGCTTTATGCACAGGACCAGTTGGGGGTCCGCGCCTCGCTGCGTTTCACGCCGACCGAAGACCTGACGATCGACCTGATCGGCACCTATGACCGCCAGCGCAATGGCGGCACGCCGTTCGTGTCGCGGGCACTGCCGCCGGGCAACCCCTTTGGCGATGTCAATCTGGGCGGTTCGCCGGTGTCGGCGGAGGCGCTGGGCGCCGGGCAACTTGGCCTGGATCGCGACGTCTATGACGTCAACCTGACCGCTTCGTGGGACTTTGCCGACGGGTGGAACTTCACCACCGTCAACGGCTATCGCGATTTCGACAGCCTTGAAATCTTCGACGCCGACGGTTCGGCCGCCTGGTATCTTGAGTTCGCCGAGTTCTCCAAGGGTTGGCAGGCGAGCCATGAAGGCCGCTTTAGCTATGCCGACCCGAACTGGCGCGCCCAGTTCGGCTGGAACGTGTTTGTCGAGGACGGCTTTCAGCGCGTGCCCTTCTCAAGCGAGGAGGGGACGTTCGGCCAGTGCATCACCGGCGGCGCGCTGGGGGCGGCGCTGGGTGAGCAACTGGGCCAGCAGATCGACCTGCCATGCGTGAACGCCGCCGGCATCCCCACCGCCCAGCAACTCACGCCGCTGCTGACCCAGGCCCTTGGCCTTGGCAACATCGCGGCGGTGCCGTATCGCAGCGAATTCGAGAATGTCGGCGAGAACGACACCTATTCGATGTTCGCCGATGTGACGTGGATTCCCGCGCCGCAGCTGGAACTGACCGCGGGTGCGCGGGTGCTGATCGAACAGCGTAAATCGGGTTATCGCGCTGATGTGCCGCGCCCGGTGCTGCTGTCGCAGATCGCGGCTGCGGTGCCCGACTTTGCCGAAGCGCTGCCGTCCATCGGCACGTCGCTGATCCCCGGCCAGATCGACACTGCGGGTCAGACCTTCTGGCGGCAGCAAAGCTATGCCGCGGTGCTGCCGCGTTTCAACGCGCTGTTCCGGCTGTCGGACGACATCAACGTCTTCGCCACCGTGTCGAAGGGTCGCCGCTCGCCGGTCGTCCAACTCGACGCGCAGCAGGTGAACGCGCTTCCCAGCCCGCGTCTGCAACTGGTGCCGGAGGAAACCGTCTGGAATTACGAAGGCGGTCTGAAGGGCAGCGTCGGCATCGCGTCCGGTTCGATCGGCGTCTATTATCAGCAATATGACAATTTCCAGGTCAGCGTCGTCGGCGACGATGGCGTTGCCCGCACGCAGAGCGCCGGCACCGCCAGCAATCTGGGTTTCGAGGCCGAACTGACCGTGCGCCCGACGACATGGCTCAGCCTGTTCGGCAATGTCGGCTATATCGACGGCGGCATTGACGACAGCGCGGAAAATGGCCGGTTTGCGGGCAACCGCTTCCGCCTTCAGCCCGAATGGCAGGCGGCAGGCGGCCTGACGATCGACGCGCCGCTGGGTGGTGGTATACGTTTCTTCGCGACGCCGACCGTGACGCATCGCAGCCGCATCTTCTTTGAAGTGCCGAACAATCCCGCCATTTCACAGGGACCGGTCACGCTGGTCAATGCACGCGCGGGCGTCAGCTTTGCCGATGAACGCTTCGAGCTGGCGGGCTTTATCCGCAATGCCTTTGACGAGGATTACCTGCTCGACGCGGGCAATACCGGTGGTGGGTTCGGCATTCCGACCTATATCCCCGCCGAACCGCGCTTTTATGGCGGACAGATCACCGCGCGCTTCTGATCGCCGGACAAAAAGGAAAGACCCCCGCCGCATCGTCGCGGCGGGGG
>NZ_DATJLI010000023.1:0-2801 GCF_035490575.1 Sphingomonas sp.
CAGATCAGCCGCGCACCCGAGGCTCCGGCGGTCGACGCCCGATAGTCGCCGCGATCGAGACGGACCAACTGCCCGGGCGCGAACGCGCGGTCGCCGATCGTGATGCTCGCATCGCGCACCGTGTAAGTGCCGGGCCAGCACGATCCCCGCCATCGGCCAGAAAAGCGAGCCGGCGTCGGGAAGTTTTCCGACGCGGAGGTCGGGCGTCTTGATCGCCGGCGACGTCATGCGACGCCTTTCCGGCACTTCGCCACACCGACATGGCTCGGTGCTTCACCCTGCTGGTCCATGATCCCTTCAATACTCCGTAAAGCTGCGCCCGCTCGGCCAGGCAAAGGCCGGCCGGGCCAGATGATCGCCCCAACGCAGCGTCACGTCGACGCCGCGGCTCCCCGCGACGCTGTGCATACCTCTCGCTAGCGTGACCACGCTTCCGGCGGGATAATATTCCCCATCGATGGCGATGCCCCCGCCCTCGACCGTATAGCGTCCGGGAACAGCGATCGCGATCGCAAGCGGCCGTTCACCCCTCGCGATGGCCTTTCCGGCAACGAACACCCGTCCCCAATGTGGAATATAATTCTCGCGCAGGATCTCGTCGTCTGCGGGCAGAAGACGGCCGCCGGAAAGCGTGTCGTGAAAAAGGCTCCGCAGCACCACATTATTGGCCAGAAGCATCGGGACCGGCTCAGCCGCCAAAGCCTCGCTGTAAATCGGTTCGCCCGCTCTATAGTAATTATCCAGCCCCCATCCGCTGGCGAAGTGATTGACCGCACGCGGAAAGTTTCCCGCCATCCCACTGTTATCGATGTAGGCGACGGGCACGGGAAATATCGTCTGGATGCCGGTCTGGATCGCCCGCTGGCTGGACAGCACCTCGCGGTCCTGACCCAAGGACAACAATAGCGCGCCGGCGAGCGGAAGGAACGAAACCGCGACCACCCCGTAGCGCCGCCGAAGCCAGCCCACCACCGGCGCGATGGCGACCGCGGCGGGGGGCAGGATGAAGGCGAAATGATAGGGAAAGGCGTTGCGATAGATCGCCACCGTCGCCAGCGGCGCGAGGAGCGAGAGAAAGAGGATGCGCTCCATCGGCTCGCGCCCCGGCCAGCAGGCATGAAGGATCGCCGCGAAGATTGCGGCCGACAGCAGCGGGGCGAAAACGATCTGCAGCGCGAGCCAGACCCCTTGGGGAAAGACGCCGCCCGAAAACATGCGGTCGATCGAAGCGCGACCCAGATCGCCGATGTCGCGCAACGCGCCGACCGGCCCGCTCGCCGGCAGATGCGGGGCCAGCCAGAGCAGCGCCAAGCCTGCCAGCAAGACCAGAATGGCTGCGCTCGCCAGTGCCCGGCGATGGCCCGGCCGCTCCAGCCGGAACAGCAGGACGCCCAGAAAGGCGGGCGCATAAAGCACCGCCTTGATTGTCGAAACGAAGGCCAATCCGACAAGCAAAAGGATCAAGGCGATGTTGCCACCACGCAGCGGACGGCAAAGGATCAGCCACAGCGCCGTCATCAGCAGCGCCGCCGCGATCATGTCGGCGCGCAGCGCGAAGGCGTGCAAGAACACATAGCCACCGGTCGCATATATCAGACCGCAAAGCAGCGCCGTTTCGCGGTCGGCGAAACGGCGCACCATTCCCGCGATCATCGCGATCGTGACGATTTCGAACGGAAGAATCAGAAGGCGGATAAGCTGGATATGGTCGATATTGTCGCCGGGCAGCGCGGGCACCCAGAAAAACAGCGCGACAAAGGGCGCCTGCAGCCATGGCGCCGGACGCCCGAGCAGATGCTGGTGAATCTGGCTGAAATGGAAAAATTCGTCCCAGTTCACGCTTTTGGAAAACACGAGCTCGACTTGGAGCAGCAGCACGAAGGCCAGCATCGCGCATAATAGCTGCGCGGCGGTCGGGCGCGGCAGTCTCGCCGCGAAACCTCGCCGATCGGCCACCGATGCCATGTTCAGCGTTCGGCCCGACGCTTGGTTCTCACCTCGCCGGAAACCGGATCGGCAGCGCTGCCGGTCGCCATATCCAGATGCGCCTCGATCTTGTGCAGGCGGACGAGGCCGGCTTCGATCAGCTTGCGGTTCGCGGCGATCAGGTCGGCGAGCAGGCCCATCACCGCGACCATCGCGCCAAGCACCAGCAGCGCCCCGCCGATCACCAGCGACTGGATGTGCCCGTCGCCGCCGCCCTGCAGGAAAAAGATCAGGAAACGGACGATCGGCACGACGCCGACGAAAGCGATGGCCAACCCGAGGCCGACGAAGGCGCGCAGCGGGTTGTAGGTCGTGTAGGCGCGCGCCATCGTGATGCCCGTGTTGACGATGAAGCGCGGGATCGATTTGAACAGACGCGACGGGCGCAGCGTGGCGTTGGTACGGATCGGCACGCTCAGGATCGACAGCCGCTTGCGGCCGGCCTGGATCAGCATGTCGGTCGTATAGCTGAACTCGGTCGTGATGTTGATGCGCTGCGCCGCCTCGCGGCTGATCGCGCGAAAGCCGCTGACGGCGTCCGAAATCTGCACATTGGCGAGGCGCTGGACCACCCGGCTGCCCAGTTCCTGCAGCCGGCGCTTGACCGGGCCGAAATGCGCATTGTCGGCGGCGCCGCGGTCGCCGACGACGATGTCGGCGCGGCCGTCGAGGATCGGCGCGACGATCCGGGCGATATCCTCTCCGACATATTGACCGTCGGCGTCGGTGTTGACGATGATGTCGGCGCCCGCCGCGAGCGCGGCATCGATGCCCGAGCGGAATGCGGCGGCGAGACCGCGGTTGGTGCGGTGGCG